>JBIPMY010000126.1:0-14744 GCA_044376335.1 Bryobacter sp. | reverse complement strand
CGCGAACGACTACCTGACAAGCTATGCGCTACGCCACAAGAGCACCACCTTTGCGAAATATGCGGTTGGGCACGTTGTTCGGATTCTCGGCGATCGGATGGTCGTCGATCTAGACGAAAGAGCGGTGACGGAATTCCAGGACGCTCGACTCCGCGAAAAGGCCGCACCAAAGTCCGTTAATGAGGAAGTCGGCTTCCTGCTCCGGTTACTGGGTGACCGCGGAACACTGATCCGCAATCGCCTAAAAAAGGACAAGACGCTGAAGCTGAAGGTACCCAAGAGCAAGGCAAAAGCCTATTCAATAGAGGAGAAACAAAAATTGATTGAAGCCGCCCGAAATACGCGATCCCCGCACATACATCTTTCGATCGTTATCGCCCAAGGCACTGGCATGCGCGCCGGAGAAATCCGTCACCTGCGCTGGAGAGATCTGAATTTTGAAAAGTCGTATCTAACGGTAGGAAGGAGCAAAACCGATGCAGGTGAGGGAAGAACAATTCCGTTGAACCCTGATCTCCAGAACGCGCTCCAAGAGCATCGAAAGTGGTTCGAGGTGCGGTTCGGTATCACCGATCCGAATTGGTACATTTTCCCTACAGGCCGGTCAAACAAGCTAGATCCAACTCGGCCGGTAACGACCTTAAAGACCGCATGGTCTAATGTGCGGAAACGTGCCGGTGTGACGGGCCGCCTACATGATACGCGTCACACCTTCATCACCGAACTCGCCGAAAGCGGTGCCGGAGATCAGACGATCATGGATCTCGCAGGTCACGTCAGCCCACAGATGGTGAAGCACTATAGCCATATTCGTATGCAGACAAAACGGGACGCCATGGAGAAAGTGTGGCTGACGCAAAAGACGGCTGCCAACAAGCCCGCGCGCTTGGAGCTATTGAGAAAAAGTAGCAGCCCCCAACTTGAGGAACCGCAATACGCGGAAGGCGAGGGATCAAACCCGCAAAGCGAAGATCCATTGACGGAAGCTGATGAATGATGACGCCTCTAAGCGTTTGGCCAGCGCCTACGGCCGCTACCGGGCGGCAGTTGAGAGATCGTTGGCCTTGGGTGCGAGTGGCAAAAGCGAACCTGTCTCGCTGATCGCAAGGAGCCTCAACCGAACAGCTCCGATGCACTCTCGCCCTTTAGGCAAGATCACGGAGACGTAGAGACTTGTTGAGGGCAGCCAGAAACCCATCACCCGCGTTTGGTCGGTTTGCCACTTCAAAGGCAAACGGATCCACGATGTGGATCCGTTTGTACTCATATTGAAAGAGTGTCCCTACAAAAGTCCCTACAGTGGTCATTTTTTGAGGGAGGAAGGAAGGGCGGGATGGTCGCTAAGACCTTGAAAAGATTTGGCTCCCCGGGTAGGATTCGAACCTACAACCCTTCGGTTAACAGCCGAATGCTCTACCATTGAGCTACCGAGGAACGCTGACTTTTCTATTACAGCAAACGCATCTCTTTGCTGTCAAGACTCAGTTGAATTGAGCTTTTAAAGCGCAGCCCGCCCGAGGCTTTCATACGGTACAACACCACACCGCTGAGCCCACGAATCATAGATGGCTGTCAACGCTTTTACTTTCGCAGGATTGGCTTTTGCCAAGTCCTTAGTCTCGGTGCGATCTGCCTGAAGATCGTAAAGCTCCCAGGCGCCTTTGAACTGCGCAACCAGCTTCCACTTTCCCTGTCGTACGGCTCGATTGCCTTCGTGCTCCCAACAGAGGTAAGGATGCTCTGTTCGCTTCTTGCCCTGAAAGACTGGCAGAAGCGATCGCCCCTCTAGCGGATTGACCGGGCGGTTCTTGAATGTGCGCGGATATGGGGTTCCACCAGCATCGAGACACGTCGCCATGATGTCGATCAAGTGGCCAGGCTGGTGTGTGATCTTACCCCCGTCCTTGATGCCCTGCGGCCAGTGTGCGATCAAGGGCGTAGCAATGCCACCCTCATGCACCCAGTGCTTGTAGCGCCGGAATGGCGTGTTGCTGGCATTGGCCCAGGGAGGGCCATAGCTGAGAAACGAATCAGGCCCGCCGGCAGGCACCCCGGGCTTACCCCGGTCGATCACTTCTGCACAGCCACCGTTATCGGCCAAAAACAAAATCAGAGTATTTTGTTCTTGGCCAAGTTCTTTTACCTTGGCCAGGATCCGCCCAATGTTCTGATCCATGCGATCAATTTGAGCAGCATAGACAGCCATCAACAAATCCTGATTGTCCTTGTCTTTCACTTGATCCCAGGCCGGAACATCCGACTCGCGATCCGTGATCGGCCAGCGTTTATCCACCACTCCAAGCTCAATCATGCGAGCGTGGCGTCGCTTCCGGAGTTCGTCCCATCCGATCTTGTACTTGCCCCGGTACTTGGCAACATCCTCGGGTAATGCGTGCAAAGGCCAATGTGGGCTCGTAAATGCGGTGTACAAGAAGAATGGCTTCGGCCCGCGGCCGTTTTCATCGAGAAACTTGACTGCATGATCGGTGAACAAATCGGTCAAATAGAAGCTGTCATCCTTTGGGATGACAGGCTTGTCCTCATCCACTAACGGACGCGCTTGAGTGACTCGATAGAAACTGCTCGACCCGCTGACAAGACCGAAATAGCGATCAAAGCCGCGGTCCTTGGGCCAATGCGGCTGTTTCTCGCCGACATGCCACTTGCCGGTCATCAGCGTGGTGTAACCGCCTTCGCGCAGCGCCTCACCAATCGTGACGCACTGGTCGTTGAGGTAACCCTGATAAGCAGGGCGTCCGCGGTCGTTCACCATGTGCCCGATACCCACCTGATGCGGGTAGAGCCCCGTAAGAAGCGATGCTCTCGTCGGGCAGCATCGCGCATTATTGCAGAACTGCGTAAAGCGCAAACCACCTTGCGCCAGACGATCCAGGTTCGGCGTCGCAATTTCTGATCCGTAACAACCGATGTCAGAGAAGCCCATATCATCAGCCATCATCAGAATGATGTTGGGCTTCCTGGCCTGAGTGGCAGCAGCAAGACCAAGCTGCGAAAGCACGCTTCTGCGGGTGAGCTGAGTCAAGGCAATCCTAGAGCTTCAATTCCCAACCGGGACGGAAGTTGGGCTTAACCAGCTTGTTGGCAGCCACGCTGTTGGTGAAGCGAAGCAACTTGCTGTCCCACTCAAGCTTGCCAGGCACCTGGAAAGCAAGGGCGGCAAGAGCCAGCCATTCGGCGTAGGGGCCAGAGATACCGAAGTGCGAACAAGCCGGATCGCCCCCTTTGGCAGCGCGAATCCAGTCGGCCATGTGGCCGGGCGAGCGAGTGAGCACCTGCGGAGGCAGCACGTATTCAGCCCAGCGAGCAGCAGGCAGCAGCCATACACCTTCGCCACGTTCTACCGTCGCCATAATGCCTTTGGTGCCGATAAACACGGCTCCATTGCCAGTAAGCAGTCCCTTGGCCGGCCCACCACGATCACCACCAAACACTTTCACTCCTGGGCCGCCAGCACCCATGCGGGGAGCTCCCGGCTGCGGCGTTGGACGAGGCCCTCCACCTTCACGACGGCCACCCCCCATCGGACGTCCCTTCGCTGTCAGATTGTTCGGCGGAGGCAGAATAATCTCATTCTCCATTCCAGGCACATGATAAACGTCAGGATCGGTGCTACGCGCCGAGTCATGATAGAACACCTTCACGGGCGGCATGTCACCGCGAGACGGGAAGTCCAGACGAATCACTGCGCGATCCGGAAACGTGATCTTGCTCGGGTTGGTTTGCGAAACACACTCAACGCTGGTTGGGGCACCCAGCATCAGCGCATGGTGCACCGGCCCAGCAGTATGCGTTGCCCAGTTACCAATCTGGCCAGTTCCAAAGTCGTAGAAGCCGCGCCAGTTGTACGGCACATAATCGGGGCTGAAAGCCCGCATCGGCGAATTGCCAAGCCATGCCTGCCAGTCGAGGTTCGCGGGCACACTAGCTTCAGGCGGAGGCGCTTGCAGACCCGTCGGGTGCGTGCCGGGTGTAACGCAAACATGGACTTCGGTAACGTCGCCAATCTCTCCAGACCAGACAATCTCGGCAGCCGTGCGATGCGACTCATGCGAAAAGCCCTGATTGCCCATCTGCGTCGCAACCTTGTACTTCACAGCTGCATCGGCAAGCAGGCGTGCTTCCCAGACGGTGCGCGTCAGCGGCTTCTCAAGATAAACGTGCTTGCCACGCTGCATGCAGGCCAGGGCAACTGTGGCATGCATAAAGTCAGGGATGGCAATCGTGCACGCATCAATGTTCTTGCCTTCTTTATCGAGCATCACCCGAAAGTCTCGATAGAGCGGTGCCTTCTCAAACTTCTTCAGGTTCGCCGCACCCCGATCGAGATCGACATCGCACATAGCGACGATATTTTCAGTCTGCGCCGCCTGGTTGAGGATCACCCCACCCTGCCCTCCGCAGCCGATAGCCGCAACATTGAGTTTGCTGTAAAAGGGCTTGTACCCAAGCGCACGCAACGAAGGGACGCTGCTATAACCCGCAGCAGGAACGGCGCTGGTCAACAATGCACCGTAGAAAAAGTATCGTCTGGAAAGTGATTCGCTCATAAATTTACCGGAAAGCGACTCCATCATATTACGAGCGAGCCGACAGAGTATAGAATCGTCAACGGCGGAGCTAGCCACGTTGGATCTCCGCGACATCTCATCAAGGATCTACCTCAATGTCCACGCATCAATCCAGCCTCGGCGGCATGAAGATCAACCTCAAACATCGCTACGAAAACTATATCGGTGGCGAATGGGTTGCGCCTTTGTCGCAAAGCTATTTCGAGAACACAACTTCGGTCACCGGCAAGGTGCTCTGCGAGATCCCTCGCTCAAACGCCGCCGACATTGATCGCGCCCTCGACGCAGCACACGCCGCTCGCCGCTCCTGGGGCAAAACCTCTGTTGCCAAACGCGCGCGCATCCTCGAACAGATTGCCGAGCGAATGGAACAAAACCTCGAGATGCTCGCCACGGTTGAGACTTGGGATAACGGCAAACCCATCCGCGAAACCATGGCCGCAGACCTTCCTCTGGCGATCGATCACTTCCGCTACTTCGCAGGTGCAATCCGCGCCCAGGAAGGCTCCATCTCAGAGCTCGACGAACACACTGTGGCTTATCACTATCACGAGCCCCTCGGTGTAGTCGCCCAAATCATCCCCTGGAACTTCCCGATCCTGATGGCCACCTGGAAGCTGGCACCAGCTCTCGCCGCCGGCAATTGCATCGTCCTTAAGCCCGCAGAGCAGACACCACTCTCGATCCTCGTCTGGATGGAACTCATTGCCGACCTGCTGCCTCCCGGCGTACTCAATATCGTCAACGGCTTTGGCCTCGAAGCCGGCAAGCCACTGGCCTCCAGTTCACGCGTCGCCAAGGTTGCCTTCACAGGTGAAACCACTACCGGCCGACTCATCATGCAGTACGCTTCGCAGAACCTGATCCCGGTAACACTCGAGCTCGGCGGCAAGAGCCCAAACATTTTCTTCGAAGATGTCATGAGCAAAGACGATGCTTACCTCAACAAAGCCATCGAAGGTTTCGTGCTCTTCGCCCTCAACCAGGGAGAAGTCTGCACCTGCCCTTCGCGTGCACTCATCCACGAATCCATCTATGACCGTTTCATGGAGAAAGTACTGCCCCGCGTCAAAGCCATCCGGCAGGGTAATCCGCTTGATTCCAGCACTATGCTCGGCGCACAGGCTTCGAGCGAGCAGCTCGAAAAAATTCTCTCCTACATCGACATTGGCAAGCAGGAAGGCGCTGAGATCCTCACCGGTGGTGGGCGCGCCGTATTTGAAGGCGAGATGGCCGGCGGCTATTACATCCAGCCCACCGTCTTCAAAGGCCACAACAAGATGCGTATCTTCCAGGAAGAAATCTTTGGCCCCGTCGTCAGTGTCACTACATTCAAAGATGACGAAGAAGCGCTCGCCCTGGCCAACGACACTCTTTACGGCCTCGGTGCCGGCATCTGGACCCGCGACATGAATCGCGCCTATCACTTTGGCCGTGAAATTCAGGCGGGCCGAGTCTGGACCAACTGCTATCACCTATATCCCGCGCACGCAGCCTTTGGTGGCTACAAGCAATCTGGCGTCGGCCGTGAGAACCACAGCATGATGCTCGATCATTACCAGCAGACCAAGAACCAACTGGTCAGCTACGACCCCAACGCAATGGGATTCTTCTAAACTGATGACCATCCCTCTGCAAGTTCTAGCCACAGACTCAGCACTCGCACTCATCGAAAAGCTGAAGTCCATACATGGCGATTTGCTCTTTCACCAATCGGGGGGCTGCTGCGACGGCAGCTCTCCGATGTGCTTCCCTCGCGGTGAGTTCATGATTGGGGACAGCGATGTTCAGCTTGGGGAGATCGGTGAAACCCCGTTCTACATGAGCAAAAGCCAGTTTGAATATTGGAAACACACCCAGCTTACGATCGATGTCGTTCCTGGCCGTGGTGGTATGTTCTCCCTCGAAGGTCCTGAGGGCCTTCGCTTCCTCACGCGTTCGCGGCTCTTCACAGATGAAGAGTACGCCTCACTGGAATCGGCCAATCGCGTCTGATCCCCCCCCGTTGCATCCGATTCTAAAGCCTGATAAAGTTTCCCCTACTCCAGCGCCCGGTCATGCTGGAGCTAATCAAACAAGGGGATTTCGCTATGAAGAAAATTCTGGCCATGTGCACCGCCATTCTTGCGAATGCGGCACTAAGCTACGGACAAGCAGTATACGGAAGTATTGTCGGTACCGTCACCGACTCTAGCGGCGGCGTACTGAGCGGCGCCAAACTAGCCATCACCGACATGGGCCGCGATGTCACTGTCAACACCACCAGCAACGAGTCTGGCAACTTCACCCAGCGCTTCCTCATTGCAGGGCGCTATCGCATCCGTGTGGAGGCAGCTGGCTTTAAGACCTACGTGCAGGACAACGTCGGCGTTTCCGTCGATGCCGAATCCCGCGTCGACATCCCCATGCAAGTCGGTGAAGTCACCCAAACTCTCGAAGTCACGGCCGAAAGTTCTGTGCTCAAGACCGAGCGCTCCGACGTGGCAACCACCTTTAGCGACAAGACCATCATCAACATCCCCGTGCTCAACCGGAAGTTCACCAACTTCCAATTGATGACACCGGGCGTAGTCGCCTGGCCGACTTCCGCCACGGCCCCTTCTCCAGAAAACCCCCAGGGTGCCTATCGCATGCTCGTGAACGGCCAGAGCTTCGCAGGCACCAGCCAGTTGCTGGATGGCACTGACAATCATGACGCGGTACTCGGCTGGCAGGTAATCAACCCAACGCTGGAGTCGGTCACCGAAGCCAAGATCACCACAGCCAACTACGATGCCGAGTTTGGCGTTGCCAGCGCCGGCGTGGTCAGCGCACAAACCAAGTCTGGCACCAACCAGTTACACGGCAGCGCATTTGAGTATCTCCGCAACAACGTGATGCAGGCGCGCAACCCCTTCACTCAGTCACGAGAGATCCCTGGATCTGGAGGCAAAACCATCCCGCTCACGCAGTGGAACCAGTTTGGTGGCGCTGTAGGCGGAGCGATCATCAAGAACAAGCTCTTCTACTTTGGCGACTTTCAGGGCTCCCGCCGCAACACTGGCGGCGGCGCGCTGCTGCGTGTGCCCTCTGCGATAGAACGCTCTGGCAACCTCAGCAGCCTCAATGTTCCGATCTACGATCCGCAAAGCGGTGCAACACCCGCGACGCGCACTCGCTTCCCGAACGACACCATTCCGGCTGCGCGTCTTTCTCCGCAAGCACAGAACTTGCTCAGACAGATTCCGCTGCCGAACGCAGCAGCGATCCTCGATCAACCGAACTTTGCGTCTTCTGGCGGCGTCAAGTACGACGATGAATCCTTCACCGGCCGCGTCGACCATTTCACCACCGACAAGCTCCATATCTTTGGCCGCTACACCATGCAGCAGTTTCGCATCCTGGCCCCTGGCTCTTACGGGGTGGCTGGCGGCGGCGGTCTCGATGCCTCCGGTTCTATTGCTGCCTTCGCCGGCAAGTCCGACACTCGCAACCAATCCATCGCCAGCGGCTTCGACTATGCCGTTCGCCCCAACCTTCTCACCGATTTCCGCTTCGGCTGGGTGCGCTACAAATTAGCCGTGCAGCCCAACGGCGTCGGCACCGCTCCCGCCAAGGACGCTGGCATCCCCGGCCTCAATAACGACAATGATTTCACCTCTGGCATGCCCGCATTCTTCATCAATGGCTACGGCAGCGGCGGCTCCATCCCCTTCCGCTTCGGCTATGCCCTTGGCGTCAACGGCTGCAACTGCCCGCTCATCCAGGATGAAAAGCAGGTGCAGTTCGTGAACAACTGGACCAAAATCCAGGGCAACCACACCATCAAGTTCGGAGCAGACATCCGCCGTGCATTTAACCTGCGCGTACCGAGCGATCGTCACCGCTCAGGCGAGTTGAACTTTGACGTTGCACGCACGCAAGGACCCAACGGCGGCTCCGGACTCGCCACCTTCCTGCTCGGCGACGTTTCTCGCTTCGAGCGCTATGTGTCCAACTCACTGGACGCACGGGAAACTCAAGACCGCTGGTTCTTCTTCGGTCAGGATTCCTGGCGCGTCACAAAGAAGCTGACCATCAATTACGGCTTGCGCTGGGAAATCTATCGCCCACAATTCGTGAACGGCGACCGCAAAGGCGGATTCCTCGATCTCGCAACCGGTGAAATGAAAGTAGCCGGTGTGAATGGTGTGGGCCGCGACTTGAATGTCACCGCTCCCTTAACCAACTTCGCACCCCGCCTCGGCATCGCCTACCAGATCGATCAGAAGACTGTGATTCGTGCCGGTTATGGCCGTGGCTTCAACCTCGGCGTCTTTGGCTCCATCTTCGGCCACAACGTCACTCAGAACCTGCCGGTGCTTGGCATCCAATCCAACCAGCCCGCCAACAACTTTGACTCCGTATTCAGCCTCAGTGCCGGCCCCACCCCGCTCGATCCCGCAGCCATTCTGGCCGCCCAACCCAAGGGCCCAAATGGCTTCAACATGCTGCCAAACGGTGTCACCGCCTTTGCCATCACCAATCCCATCCGCTTCCCCACGGTGGATGCATGGAACTTAACCATCCAGCGTCAACTCGGTCAGGGCATGTCGATGGAAATCGGCTACGTCGGCACTAAGGGCACGCACGTCTTTGCCGGTAACGGTGGCGACTACGATCCCAATCAGGCCGACATCAACGGCTTCGGCACACTTACGACCAACCAACGCAAACCGTTCTTTAACAAGTTCGGCTGGTCGCAGAACCTGCGCTACTACGGCAGCGACGCGAGCAACAATTACCATTCGATCCAAGCTCGGTTTGACAAGCGTTTCGCCTCCGGCCTCTCGTTGATGACGCACTATACTTTCTCGAAGAACATCGACTACAACGGCACCTACTATCCACGCGATGCCAAACTGGCCCGCGGCGTCTCGGACAACAACCGCCCCATCGTCGCATTCCTCGCCATCGTTTACGAAATTCCTTTCGGGAAAGGCCGCAAACACATGGCCAACGCAGCCAAGCCAATGGAACTCATGTTCGGCGGCTGGCAGGTGAATGGAACGTACAACTGGATGGCCGGTCAGCCCTTTACGCCCAGCTATCGAGATTGCAACGCCGACCGGGACACCGGCTGGTGCCGCCCAAACGCGGTGGGCGACTATTCCGTTGCAGAACCAAGCCAGTTCGGTTGGTTCAAGACCACCTCTGGCCCGCTCACCTCAAATCTCCAGACCGATGGCGCCTGGCAGCGTCCGGCCCGGGGAACCTTCGGCACAGTCGGCCGCAACGAGATCTCCGGGCCTTCGTTCCAGCAGCTCGACATGTCCTTCTTCAAATCCTTTGCGATCACAGAAAACCACAACCTGCAGTTCCGCGCTGAAATTTACAACTTCACCAACCAGGTGAATCTGGCCAATCCCAACAGTTGTGTGGATTGCCCGGGCGTCGCAGGCCGCATCTTTGGAGCCTTTGCCGCTTATGTTCCGCGTCAGGCTCAGTTAGGTCTGCGCTACTCTTTCTAGCGCTGACCATCGGTTCACTTTGAGGCCTGCCCCACGGGGTGGGCCTCTGTCTATTTTGAGACACTGAGAATTCCTGATGCGGTTCATTTCTTGTTTAGCGATGGCTTACGCTTTAGCTGCCCCGGGTCCCAACTGGACGACGCAGTCGCTACCCATGCTGCTCAAGACCGGCGAAACCCTTGCACGCAAGCCTCTGCCCGCCACCATGCCCGGTGGCCTTGCCATCTTCGACTTTGACGGCGATGGCAATCTCGATCTCTTCTTCACCAACGGCGGCGACTTTCCCTCAGGGCGCAAGACCCGTTCAGAACACAGCAACCGTCTCTTTCGCAATCTCGGCGGCCTGCGCTTTGTCGACGTCACAGCACGCGCTGGCCTGGCGGGCACAGACTACGCCTTCGGTGCCACTGCCGGCGACTACGATGCCGATGGCCACATCGATTTGCTCGTATCCGGCCTGCACGGCGTCACACTCTACCGCAATCGCGGCGACGGGACATTCGCCGATGTCACAAAGCAAGCCGGCCTTGCCACCGATACCCGCTGGGCAATCGCCTCCGCCTGGTTCGACAAAGACAACGATCAGGATCTCGACCTCATCGTCGTCCACTACGTTGCCTGGGACGCAGCCACAGAACGCAAGTGCATCGTCGATGGAAAGCCTGACTTCTGCCATCCCAGACACTACCCCGCCACTACGCATTCGCTTTTTGAGAACCGCGGTGACGGCACCTTCACCGATCTTTCAGCAGCCGCCGGCTTCAACGCCCACCCCGGCAAAGGAATGTCGGTGGCTGTGGCAGACTTCAACGGTGACGGCTACGCAGATTTGTTCATCCCGAACGACCGCGTCTTCAACCAGTTCTTCTTGAGCCGAGATCAGGGGAAACGCTTTGAGGAGCAAGCCTTCGCCTGGGGCGTTGCAGCACCACTCGACGGCAATCCTCCGTCTTCAATGGGTACCGACGCGCAAGACTTCAATCGCGACGGCAAGCCCGACATCATTTACTCGGCTCTCCGTGACGAAACCTTTCCCTTGTACCGCAACACCGGCACGAGCTTCGATGAAGTCACCGCCCCTACCCGCCTCAACGTTCTCAGCCGTGCAATGGCTGGCTGGGGCATCCTCTTCGCTGATCTCGATAATGACGGGGCTCAGGACATCATAGTGGCGCGCAGCGACGCGCTGTCAGTAAGCGGAGGCCGAGGCGAGGCAGCCAAAGAGCCACCATCGTGGTTCCGCCAGCATGACGGACGCTACCAGCAGGGTGTTGGCTGGGACGCTTTGCCAAAGGCGATGTGGCGCGGAGCTGCGGCGGCAGATCTCAACAACGATGGCTGTCTCGATGTCGTACTCACCGCACTCGAAGCTTCGCCCCAGGTATTACGCAACCCCTGCACAGGCCCCGCTCATTGGCTCGCCGTCGACGTCCGCACCCCCGGTGCGCGCATCCGTGTCGGCCAGTCCCAATGGCGCTTCGTCTCCTCCGCCACCGGCTACTCTTCCTCCATCGTCGCCCCACAACACTTCGGTCTCGTCGACGCATCCACGGTCGATGTAGAAGTGATCTGGCCAGGTGGAGCCACAAGGCTCCTGAAAGCCGTCCCAACCAATCGCGTCATTCAGGTGCCAAAGCCATGATCCTCTTCGCCTTGTTTCTCTTTGCTCAGGACATAGCCACTCTTTCCGCCGAAGGCGCTGCAGCAATGCGTGCAAGGCAATACCCGGCCGCTATCCGTACCTATCAGGCGCTCGTCACCCAGGATGCCACCAATCCGATGTGGCGCCTCAACCTCGGTATGGCGCTCTTCTACGCAACAGACCACGCCGGCGCAGCGCAGGCACTAGAGCACTACATCCGCATCAAGCCGCAACCTGGCCCCGCCCATCTCTTTCTCGGCGTCGCGCGGCTCAAGCTGAAGCAACCCTGCGAAGCGATCGCCCCACTCGAAGTAGCACTGCAATGGCCCCAGCGTCCGCAATCTCGCTGGACAGAACTAGCCGACGCCTATCAAGGCTGCAAGCGTTGGGAACCTGCCGCAAAAGCCTACGCCGAAGCTGCCTTGCTCGCCCCCACAGAGCTTCAACTCGCACGGCAAAGCGCACACTGCTGGCGTATGGCCCGCCGCTACGATCTCGCAAAGCCGATCTTCGCTTCCCTCACAAGCAGCTATGCATCCAGCGCCGAATTTCACTTTGAATACGGTGACACGCTGACGCGGCTTGAAGGCGCAGAAGCCGGGCTATCCTGGCTCGAAAAGTCTGTCGCAGCAGATCCCACGCTTCTCCCAGCCCAGGCCGCGCTCGGCCGGGCTCTGATGGAACTCAACCGTCCAGCCGACGCGCTCCCCCATCTCGAAATCGCCTCTAAAACAGACCCGGCACTGCTACTCCCCTTAAGCCGTGCCTATCGCACCCTCGGCCGCACCGAAGAAGCCACCCGTACCGAAGCCGAATACAAATCCCGCATCACGATGCCCTAATCTTTTGGCTCCACAATTCGCAACACCTGGTTGGCCTTCACCCCTGCCACTTTTTGTTCTTTGCCGTTTGGCCAGCGGATCTCAAGATCCGCACTATCTGCCTTATCCAAACCAAAGTGAAGGCGCAAATCCGATTGCGACAGATAACTCCCGCCCGATCGCACTTCAGATATTTGCTTTCGCCCACCACTGCTGCAGGTCACACGAGCCCCAATTGCCGAACGGTTCGAAACAGTACCCACCAACTTCACCTGCAACCAGCGCCGGCCCGTCGTGTTGTCGCAACGAAGCAGTTGCGGTACATCATTGACGCAGTTCACCACAACATCAAGATCGCCATCATTGTCGAAGTCTCCAACAGCCAGCCCCCGCGCGGATACCTGCTCAAGAATTCCCTGCCCTGCCTGCGTCGAAACATCGGCAAAGTGTGAATTGCCAAGATTCCGGTAAAGCACCTTGCGCTGCTTGTAGCCCGCCTCGGTGTCGCTATTGCCCACCTCCGGATAGACATGGCCATTGGCCAGTAGGATGTCAGGCCAACCGTCATTGTCGAAGTCAAGAAACGCCGCACCCCAACCTAAAAATCGTGTGTTGCGGCCCAGTCCCGCCTGAAACGTTTGATCCTCAAAATGGTTTTCACCCAGATTGCGATACAAGCTCGATGTGTCCCCGGCAAAATTCGTCTTCACAATATCGAGCAACCCATCACCATCAAAATCTGCCGCAGAGACACCCATGCCAGCCTGCGATTTTCCATCAGCAGAATAGGCAACTCCGGCAGGGATCCCAATCTCAGTAAAGGTCCCGTCATGGTTGTTCTTGTATAGAGCGGAGGAGGTGGAATCGTTGGCCACATAAATATCAGGCCAGCCATCGTTATCAAAATCGGCAACCAGAACGCCAAGCCCATAGGTGCCTGGAGTATTCAATATGCCGGCAGCTTTCGACACATCGCTAAAGGTGCCATCGCCGTTATTGCGAAAGAGAATATTCTTAGCACCAGGCAAGCCAGGAGGCCCGCACGCCACCTGCAGTCCTTTGTATTTACAGGTGCCGTTCTCAGGCACCGGCACAGTCTTTAGATCAAAGTCGATGTAATTGGCCACGAAGAGATCCAGCAGCCCATCGCGGTTGTAATCAACAAAGGCGCAGCCCGTATTCCAGCGAGGGATCCGCCCGCCCCCAGTAGTAATGCCAGCCTTGCGCGAGACATCCTCAAAGCTGCCGTCCCCGCGATTCTTATAGAGCTTGTTCTCGCCCCAATAGCTGACAAAGAGGTCGTCCAAACCGTCGTTGTCATAATCGCCAACACAGACACCTTGCCCCCAGCCATGATGCACCAAACCAGCCTTGCGAGTGACATCGGTAAAGGTGCCGTCGCGATTGTTTTTGTAGAGACGATTGGAGGGCAACCCTCCGGTGAAATTGGCCTGAAACCGCGATCCATTCACAAAGAACAAATCAAGCCAGCCATCGTGATCGTAGTCATAGAAGGCAACACCGCAGCCGGTGGTCTCCACCAGATAGCGATTCTTCTTCTCATCGCCAAACACGGTCTTCTCTCGCAACCCGGCTTCGCGAGCCACATTGACAAAACTTACGGGAAGCGGCTGCCCGTGCATCAATTGATCAAAACTATAAACAGCCGCAGTCTTGCATAAAGACTTGAGAAAGCCACGCCGGTGATTCATCGAATCACCTTCGGCCGCATTCCACTGGCGCGATCAAACATCTCTTTTTGCATAGCTTCCTTCACAGCTTTCTTTGCAGCCGCTTCAACCAGATACTTGCTGCTCCCGGCTTCATCCCCTTGCAGACGCAAAACCTGCGCCATCTGCGAATAAGGCCCGGGGTCTTCTGGCTTCAACCGGATTGCCGCCTCCAGTGCGCGCTTTGCCTCGGCCAGCAAACCTTTCTGCCGCAATACCGTCCCAAACATACCCCATGCTTCGGCATAGTCGGGAGACAGTCTTACCGCTTCACCAAAGTGGCGGCCAGCCTCATCAAAAGCCCCGTCCTGCCAGTAAACAATCCCCAAGGTGTAATGCGCTTCAATGAGTTTCGGGTCCAGCTCAAGAGCCTTTATCAGGTGTTTCTTCGCCGTCTCCAAGTCATCCTTTTGTTTGTGAGAAAGCCCCATGTTGTAGTGCATAACGGCAGAATTCGGGTCAACGGCAAGCCC
>JBIPMY010000125.1:0-14786 GCA_044376335.1 Bryobacter sp. | reverse complement strand
CAGGTAGTGCTTGGAATTGCTGCCTACGTAGTTCGATTCGGACAAGGCGAAAATAATGGTTTGCCTGACACACGACTTTTCTCGATTGCACACATACTGACAGGAGCCATTCTTCTGGGCACCACAACCGTCGCTTCTTCATTAGTGCGGGCAAGTTCAAGAAAGCAGGAGGTTGCGGGATTGCCGTCCACTGGGACGGTCTGATTGCTCATTCCATGTCATTGTTTAACGACTATCTGGCGCTTACCAAGCCCCGCATCACCTGGCTCATCCTCATGAGCACCGCCATTGGCTTTTATTTCGGCCTTCCACAACTCAACCCTCAGAAGACGCAGTGGGTGCTCTTCCACCTCATATTCGGTACAGCCCTGATCGCAAGCGGCACAGCAGCCTTGAATCAGTGGTGGGAGCGTGAATCAGATCGCTTCATGTCAAGAACCGCATCGAGACCTCTGCCTGCAGGCAAAATCCCTGCTCTCAACGCACTCGTTTTTGGCGCCATCCTGGCAACTCTCGGTTTTGTTGAACTGTGGCTCGGCTGCAACCTGCTTACGGCCTGTCTGGGCCTCTTCACGCTCGCCTCTTACCTCTTTTGCTACACCCCGATGAAGCGTATGTCGCCGCATTCCACCACCATCGGAGCAATTCCCGGCGCGATGCCCCCACTGATTGGATTCGCTGCCGCAGCTGGCGTTCTCACCTGGGAAGCCTGGGCTCTCTACGCCATCCTTTTCGTCTGGCAGTTTCCGCACTTCTATGCCATCGCCTGGATGTATCGTGAGGAATACAGCAAAGCCGGCATTCTGATGTTGCCGGTAGTGGAGCCCGACGGAAACTCAACGGCCAATCGCATTCTTTGGACTTCAATCCTCATGGTTCCCACCAGTCTTCTTCCAGCACTTCTGGCCATGAGTGGCAAGGTGTATCTGGCAACAGCAATTGTCATGGGTGCCCTTCTGCTTTATACCGCCTGGAAAATGTTCAAGGATAGAAGCAGAGAAAACGCGCGGGGCGTCTTGCTGGCTTCAGTGGTTTATCTGCCCGTACTCTATGCCGTCCTGATTTTCGCTCCAAGGTAAACTCATGCTGCTCGCCGTCGAAAACGTCACACACCGCTACGGAAGCCTGGTCGCTCTCGATCAGTTTGCGATGCACTTGAACCGGCGCGAAATCGTTGGCCTTCTTGGCCCCAATGGTTCAGGCAAGTCTACGCTCTTACGGCTCCTCTCGACACAAACCAAGCCACAGTCTGGAAAAGTTGAAGTATGCGGTTTTGATACAGCCAAGCACCCCCAGGCCGTTCGTGCCCGCATCGGCGTCGTCTTTCAAACACAGACTCTCGACAAGCTTCTAACCATCGAAGAGAACCTGCTGGCCTGCGGCGCATTCTATGGCCTTTCGGGGCGAACCCTGCACGAGCGCGTCAGACAAGCCATGCATCAACTCGGCATCGCAGACCGCCGCTCAGAACTCGGCAAGAACCTTTCAGGCGGCCTGCAGCGTCGAGCAGAGATCGCACGTGCCCTCCTGCACGAGCCGCAAATGCTGATTCTCGACGAACCTACTACCGGCCTCGATCCAGTAGCAAGGGACGAGTTCTGGAAGGCCATCGAAGAACTCCGGGAAAAGCGCAGCACTGCCATCATCGTCTCGACTCACCTCTACGAAGAGGCAGAGCGCTGCGACACGCTGATTCTCCTCGACAAAGGCCATCGCGTCGCAGAAGGCTCTCCTGCTGAATTGCGCGCCACCATCGGCGGCCAGGTAATCGAGCTGAAAGCACGCAACCCACAGGCGGCCCTGGAAATCTTGCAAGCAAAATTCCCTTTGCCCGTAAGACTCGTCGATGGAGTTCTCTGGGTAGAGTCTGAAGAAGCGCATTTGATGATTCCCAGATTGGTAGACTCAATGCCCGGTCAGGTCTTGTCGATCGGTCTGCACCAACCCACCCTTGCCGACGTCTTCCGCAAAGCTACCTCACCAACCTCGATCGCGGTGCACGCATGATCCTCACCGCAGTAGTTCTGGCCAAACGCGAACTGATCAAGTTCTGGCGTGAAAAGGCTCGTGTCGCAGGCTTCGCCGCTGCCCCCCTTTTGTTCTGGTTTGTAGTGAGCGCAGGCTTCAATGATTTCGCCCGCTTCTATGGCGGATCGATTGCCCTTGCCCTCATGTTCTCTGCCGTCTTCTCCAACATGACGCTCATCGACGACCGCAAGGAAGGCTTTCTTGCCGGCGTGATGGTAACTCCAGCCCCAAGGTCTGGCATCGTATTGGGCAAAGTGCTCGGAGCCGCATTTCTTGCCTGGCTGCAAAGCCTGATCTTCCTCCTTTTCCTCCCTTTGGCGGGCCTCACCCCAGGATTCTTTGGAGTGCTTGGCTGCCTGGGAATCCTCGCCCTCATCGCCATTCTTTTTACGCTGGTCGGTTTCTTGTGCGCCTGGAAAATGCCTTCCACTCAAGCTTTTCATGGCGTCGTGAACATGCTGCTGATGCCGATGTGGATGCTCTCTGGCTCGCTCTTTCGATTTGAGGAAGCTCACCCCTGGATGCAGCTGGCCATGCGGCTAAACCCGATGACCTACGCCATCTCACTCTTGGACCAGTGCCTCGGAACTCAGGCCTCATTCAGCGCGCCTCTCAGCCTTGCACTGCTTGCCGCGTGGACGATTGCCCTCTTTGCCATAGCCTTGGCCTGGGTGGGCAGGAGCGACTATGCAACGACGTAGTCTGTTGCTCTCAGCATTCGCCTTAATTGGATGCTCTCAGAAGAGCAAACTTCCTGAACTCGGCTCCATTCCTCCATTCGAATTCACCAATCAGCAGGGAACCGCTTTTTCCAGCGGCCAGTTGAAGGGCAAAGTCTGGGTGGCAGACTTTTTCTTCACAAACTGTCCCGGCCCCTGCCCGCGTATGGCCAACCAGTTAAAGAGGG
The DNA here is from genome assembly GCA_044376335.1 of Bryobacter sp. Lineage (GTDB taxonomy): Bacteria > Acidobacteriota > Terriglobia > Bryobacterales > Bryobacteraceae > Bryobacter. The sequence continues at coordinate 11,851 of JBIPMY010000125.1, read as the reverse complement.
TTCAGCAGGAAACTGCCGGCCTCAAAAACTTACATCTGGTGAGCATCACCGTCGACCCAGACCGCGACACCGCATCGGCACTCGATTCCTACGCGCGGCGCTTCGGGGCCTTGCCAGAGCGTTGGACTTTCCTCACCGGCCGCAAAGATCTGATCAAAAACCTGATGAGTGAATCGTTTTACCTGGGATTCGCCGATTCCCTGCAGGAGCATTCCACCCGCTTTGTTCTTGTCGATCAACAAATGAAAATTCGCGGATTCTACGACTCTTTCGCCAAAGACAGCATCGATAAATTAATCGAGGATATTCGAGACCTACATGACCGTTCGTGATCTACCCGCAGTAAACGCCAGCCTCAACGCTTTGGCCACGATCCTTTTGATTTATGGCTACACGCTCATCCGCCAGGGCAAGCGCGAGCAACACAAGCGCGTTATGCTCAGCGCATTTGCCGTCTCTATCATCTTCCTGATTTGCTATCTCGTATACCACGCAGAAGTAGGCAGCGTCCCCTATCAGGGACAGGGAGCGATGAGGATCATCTACTTCACCATCCTCATCTCACACGTGGTTCTGGCGGCAATTGTCCCCGTGCTGGCCATCATGACCCTGTGGCGAGCCTTTCAGGAACGCTTCGACAAACACCGCAAGATCGCAAAAATCACTCTTCCCATTTGGCTCTACGTATCCATCACCGGCGTAATCGTTTATTTGATGCTTTATATCTTTTGACCTAGAGCAAGCGCACCAAGTACCCCAGCTCTCGCTCCAAGCTTGGCGCGAACGATTTTTGGCAGTGGCGCATAGCCATTCATTTCCTGTTCTGCGGACTGCTTCACCATATCGATCATCCCCTTGCGGAGTGAAATTCCACCCCCAAGAATCAGGATCTCAGGCGAGTATACACAGGCAAGGTTCACAGCCATCTGGCCAAGATAATGAGCCGCCATTGGCCACGCCCGATGATTCTCAGGCAATTCCTCGGCGCGTTCCACACCCCAGCGTTCGGCGATAGCGGGCCCGGCAGCCAGCCCTTCCAGACAGTCACCATGCACGGGGCAATTACCGGCAAACGTATCTCCCCCAAACCTGCGCACTCTCATGTGACCCACCTCAGGGTGCAGCAAGCCATGTACAAGTTGCCCGTTCACCATCGCACCACCACCAATACCGGTGCCGACGGTCACGTAGACGAAGTGCTTCGACTTCTGGGCTGCACCCCAAAGATGCTCCCCTAATGCGGCTCCATTCACATCGGTATCAAGCACAGCCGGACACCCCAGCGCCTTCTCGATTCCGGATTGAATCTTGACGCCACGCCATTCCAGCTTCGGCGTAAAGGGCGAGATACGGCCTTTGGCAATCTCAAGCGGGCCAAAGCAGGCGATCCCAACCCGTTTTAATTTCTTCCCCTGAAAAAACGCGGCAACCCGGCGAAGCGTCTCCTTCGGTGTTGTCGTAGGAATTGCTTCGCTTACCTGAATATCTGTGGGGGTATTTCCGTAGGCGCAAATGAATTTTGTACCTCCGGCTTCTATAGCTCCGTACATAGTGGCACTAACCAATATAGACTTGAATGCTGAATGAGACTCGCAATTCTGCTCTTTCCTTTACTTGCCTTTGCCCAGGTGAAACAGACCTTCATCTATGACTCGGCACCCTTCCCGGAATGCCATGCTTCAACGATTGTCGAGACAGCACCCGGCGAGTTTTTCGCTGCCTGGTTTGGCGGCTCACGCGAAGGTGCGAAAGACGTTGCGATATGGGGAGCACGGCTCAAGGACGGCCAATGGGAAGCGCCTGTTGAGATCGTAAGAGAGAAGAACTTTTCTACCTACAATCCCGTTCTCTTCCACACCAAAGACAAGAAGCTCTGGCTCTATTACAAGTTCGGGCTCAGCCCGGCCACCTGGAACGGTGCCAAGCTCCAGAGTGTCGATGGTGGCCGCTCCTGGAGTGGCAAAGAATACCTCGCTGCAGGCGTCTACGGCCCAATCAAAAACAAGCCCTTGGTATTGGCTGACGGCACCATCGTCTCCGGAACCAGCGTCGAGTCTGACTTCGCCTGGACTGCGTGGGTAGAACGCTCCACCGACAATGGCCAAACCTGGACCAAACACGGCCCCATCGTCTATCCGGACGAACCCAAGGGCATTATCCAACCTGCGATGGTCACCATCGGCAAGACCCTGCGCATGTACTTGCGCTCCACAACCAAAATTGGCTTCATCACCTACTCCGATAGCAAAGACGGCGGCAAGACCTGGTCTAGCGCCAAGATCACAAATCTTCCAAATCCGAACAGTGGCATCGACACAGTTACGCTCAAAGACGGCCGCATCGTCTTGATCTACAACCACACCCCAAAGGGCCGCTCACCACTCAACATCGCCGTCAGCAAAGACGGCGACAAATGGAGCGACCCGATCGTTCTGGAATCTGAACCCGGCGAATACTCCTACCCCGCCATCATCCAGGCAGCAGACGGCTCGGTTCATGCCACCTGGACCTGGAAGCGCAAGAAGGTAAAGCACGCCGTAATCCCGCTCGACGCATTGCCAAAGTAAAGGCCCTACCAGAGCCCGAGCCACTTCCACCAGGCGAAGCCAAAGGTCATCCAGATAAACAGATTGGTGACTGCGCAGAGAAACCCTACGCGCCACCAGTCTTTCATCTCGACATAGCCTTGCGCGAAGAACATCGGCGCAGGGGTTGTTCCATAATTGGTCAGCCCGGCAGACAAACTGGTAAAAATCGCAAAGCTGAATGCGGCAAGCCCAGCAGGAGCACCCTGCGCCACGATCACCGCAACAAAAGCAGGAAACATCGCCAGCATATGAGCAGTGATGCTGGCAAAAGCATAGTGGGCAAAGAAGTACACCAGCAGCGAAATCACCAGCAGCGGATACCAGTCAAATCCAAGCAGCGATGCGCCAACAGCTTTGGCAAAGGCCGTTGGCACCCCGGTGCCATTCAGCGCTTTTGCCAAATTGATCAACCCGCCGTACCAGATGAACATATCCCATGCCGCATCTTCTTTGCGCACGTCCTCCCAGCTCAGAACCCCGGTCACAAGCAGTGCAACCGTACCCAGTAACGCAGGCACAGCAACATCCAGTTTGTGAATCGAAGTTGTCGACCAGCCAGCACAAACCCCAAAGAAAACGGCACACAAAATCCATTCCGATTGCGAGAGCCTTCCCATCTGCACCAGCTCTTTGCGGGCAAACTCGGCCGCTTCCGGTGTTCGGCTGATTTCGGGTTTATAAATTTTGCTCACAAGCCACGGAACCAGAAGAATACTGATCAGCCCGGGAACAACTCCCGCCCGGAACCAGCCAAACCAGTCAAACTCAATTCCACTAATCTTGGTCGCCATCTGCGCAGCAAGGGGATTCGAAGCCTGCCCGGTAAGAAACATCGCCGAGCTGATGCAAATTCCCTGGTACACGCTGGTCATCAGAAACGCCCCAATCAGCGGGGCACTCAGCCCCGGCTTGGAACCATAGAGTTCTGCCACCCCACGCACGATGGGCAGAATCACACCACCACTGCGCGCCCCGTTGCTGGGAATAATGGTCGCCAGCACCATGTCGCTGAAGCACAGCGCATAGCTAACGCCCAACGAAGTTTTCCCAAAGAGGCGAACAAAAAACAAGGCAATCCTCCGCGCAAGCCCAGTATTCAGCAGAGACCTTGATATCAGAAACGCAGCCAGCACCAGCCAGTTCGTAGGGTCGGAATACCCATCAAGTGCCTGCTTAATCGTGAGCCCACCCACAAGACTTGATAGAACAATCGCGATCAACACCAGCGCCCCGCCACTGATCGGCTGAAAAATCAGGCCAGCCACAGTGGCGCTAAAGAGGGCAAACAAGCGCCACCCCGCCGCCTCAATTGCAACGGGCCGTGGGATCAAGTACGCGATGGCCAGATAGATGACCACAAGGAGTCCAAGCCCCCATGCACGTTTTGGAATATGCTTCACATCTCCCCCTCGGTTAGACTGGTATAGAGCTTCACATCATCTCATGATCTCGATCGTCATCCCGATTCACAACGAAGAGCCGTCCATCCTCCCGCTCTATGACCGGCTTACTGCAGTGCTGGAGCGCTTGCAACGACCCTATGAAATCATCTTCGTGGATGATGCCTCTACGGATCGCAGTTTTGATCTATTGGCCAATCTTGTAGAAACCGACGGCCGCCTGAAAGTGATCCGCCTCAGACGCAACTTTGGGCAGACGCCTGCGCTGCAAGCTGGCTTTGACGAAGCCCAGGGCGAAATCATCATTTCGATGGATGGGGATTTGCAGCACGATCCTGAAGACATTCCTGCCTTGCTCGAAAAAGTGGAAATGGGTTGGGATATCGCCAGCGGCTGGCGCAAAAATAGAATTGACAATGCAATCACCCGAAAGATTCCATCACGTATCGCCAACTGGCTGATGGCAAAAGCATCGGGTATCGAACTGCACGACTTCGGCACCACCTTCAAGGCCTATCGATCAGAGATCCTCAAAGACATCAATCTGTACGGTGAGTTGCACCGCTTCATCCCTGCCCTTGCCAAGCTTTATGGGGCGCGGGTTGTAGAAGTCCCGATCAAGAACACACCGCGCGCAGCGGGCGATTCACACTATGGCCTCAGCCGAACCTTTCGGGTTCTGTATGACATTCTCACCATCAAGTTCCTGCTGACCTACTTTACGCGGCCCATGCACTTCTTCGGCACACTCGGCCTCACCGGCACCTTTCTGGGTGGCTTGATCATGCTCTATCTCTTCATCTATAAAGTGACTGGCCATGACCTGGTAGTCGACCATGGGCCACTGATGATCGCAGGCGCATTGCTGCTTCTTGCCGGCATCATGATGTTTTCAACTGGTATTCTTGGCGAGATGTTGATGCGAACTTATTTCGAAAGTCAGGGGCGCAGGATCTACGCTGTTCGAGAAGTTCGGACGAAGAAAGAAGCACAAGCTCCTGAGGCGGCCAGATAAGCTCTCCTCTCAATGTGTTAGCTTTAGAATTTTGGCTCAACGATAAACCCTATGCTTCTACCAAATACTTATGCCTTAACCATGGCCGTTCTCTTGCTTTCCATACTCTGCTGGGGGTCATGGGCCAACACGCTAAAGAAAAGCGCCTGGAGATTCGAGCTCTTCTACATTGACTTCTCTCTTGGTACCGTTCTGGCCTCAGTTGTTGCAGCTTTTTCTGTCGGCTCCATGGGGACAGATCTATCCGTTAACGACACATTCCTGTTAGTCGGAAAGCGCCAAATCATGCTGGCTTTCGCCGCCGGTTGCATCTTCAACCTGGCCAATATGCTCCTGGTGGCTGCTATCGAAATGGCCGGCATGAGTGTCGCCTTCCCAATTGGATTGGGGCTCGCCCTGATTGTGGGGGTCACCTGGAACTACTTCATGCAATCGACAGGTAACGCGTTCATGCTCTTTGGAGGCTGCCTGCTGGTGTTGCTTGCGGTGATCTTGACTGCGGTAGCTCACGGGAAGCTGGAGAAGCTCCGCCGCAAAGCAGCAAAAGCTTTAGCCGCTTCGCTTGCCGCAGAGATGCCTGCTGAACAGCAGGCACCCGCAAAGAAAAAGAAAAGCGACGAACCGGCAGGCCCTGGAGTTTACCGCGGCGTCTGGCTGGCGATTGCCGCTGGTTTGTTGATGAGTCTGTTTTATCCCGTCATGGGCATGAGCACTGAAGGCGAACTCGGCATCAGCAACCCGTTTGCCGTAACGCTGTTGTTCTCATTTGGGGTTTTTCTGAGCACCTTCATCTACAACCTCTATTTCATGAATCTGCCCGTCAAGGGCTTGCCAATCTCATTTTTTGCCTACTTCACAGGCAAGATGAGTCAACATGGACTCGGGTTGCTGGGTGGCATTCTCTGGATGGTTGGCGCTTGTGCTAACTTCGCGGCCGCGGCGGCGCAAGGAGAGGCTAAGGTTGGCACTTCCCTCACCTTTGCCCTGGGCCATGGGGCCGCGCTGTTGAGCTTGGCATGGGGGCTCCTCGTTTGGAAGGAATTCTCAGGTGCAACCGGCGCAATCAGCCGCCTCCTGATGATCGTAGGCCTGCTTTTCGTGGCTGGCTTGGCTCTGGTTGCAATCGCCCCGTTGAATTAATTCATCAATCGTTCTACAAGCAGGCGCAGTACTGCAAGATCGGGCAAACTGCCCTGTGCCTGTTTGGCAGATCCGCCGCCCTTACCGCCAAACTCGCTTATCAGTGACTTGAAGGTTTTCCCGCAATCGATCCCCAAACCTGGATGTGCACCAAACAACACGGTTGCACCGCTTCTGCCGGTCAAGATCACCAAAGCATTCTCATTGTTCAAAAAGGCATTCGCCCTCATCCTGGTGTCCTCATCCACGGTTTCCATTTCCTCAATCCAGGTGAATCGCCCCCTCGAATCAGCGAGACTCTGCGCATATCGCTGCTGGCCGGCGATTTCGGCAACTTCTGCCGCTAACCGCTTTCGCACTTTGTCAGACTCAGCCAGTCGTTCTCTTAACGCAGTGCTCTGCGACTCGGCATCATTGGACCTGCGGTGTACTTCCTCAAGAACTCGTCCCCCACAAAAGAATTCCAGCCGCAACGCCTGGCGAACCTTTTCGGTTTTTCCAAACAGAATCATCCCAACCTCACCCGTGCGGGCGACGTGCGTCCCTCCACAGGCACTTCGGTCCAATTCTGCGATTGTCACAACTCTCAGCAGCCCCTCCCGGTCTGGAGCTTTTCTTAACCCAACAACAGTGCTTGAATGCTCAAATGCCACCGATACATGCGAATTCTCAAGAAGACGTTCATTTACTCTTCTTTCGATTTCCAGCAGCTTCGACGCACTCACTCCCATTGGCTCAATATCGATGGTGGCGTAGCCTGCCCCCATGTGAAAGCTCACCGTCTTGAGGCCAAACTCCTCTTCGAGCACTGCACTAAGTACATGCTGCCCTGTATGCTGCCGCATGTGGTCCAGCCTGCGGGCTACATCAATGGAACCAGCAACCAACTGACAGTCAGCTCCAAGCGGAGACCGCAGAACATGCGTAATGTGATCGTCTTCGTCAATCACATCCACAACGTCGATGCCGGAAATCGTGCCCGTATCAAAAGGCTGCCCTCCGGAACTTGGATAAAAGGCGCTTCGGTCCAGCTGGATTCGAAGCCCATCGTCCGAGCGGAAGCTCACGGTTGCGTCGAATTTCCAAAGGTAAGAGTCGTGATAGTAAAGTCGTTCAGTCAATTCGTTAATGTACCCCAAAAAGAAACCTCGCGCCTGAACGGGTCAGGCGCGAGGCTCCAACTTCGACGGATAAATGCAACTACTGCTGCGTTGCGATCTTCACCCGATTTGAGGGTTGATTGTTGTACTCGATCGAAAGATCATAATCATCCAGGGTAGGAACACCCTCAGGCACCTGTACATTGATCTGATAGAGTCCAACGAAACCAGGAGTCAATCCAGCAAACGCAGCTTGCTGCGGAATAGAACTATCAAATAGCCCAGGTACTCCGAATCGAACGATTACATTCGACAACTGCGCAAGCGGGCTAGAGGGTGAAGCAGCGCCGGATTCCACTGCGGGATTAGTTCGCCCGAAGACAATCGCATAAATCACCAGAGTCTCGCCTGCCCGAACCGGCTTGGAAACATAGGTTCCCAGCTTGATGTTGGCAGGCAAGGGTAGCGTTCCATCAGCGTTTACGATAATCCCGTAACGAAGGCCTGGCCAAACCAGAATTCGCCCTGCCTGGGCAGCCACGCTGACGCTGGCGCGGTTCCCAACAACGCCATTTCGTTCCACCTGCACAACCGCATCGCCACCCACAGTCTCAAAAGGCATCTGGAAGTTGATTTGGCCAGGAGAAGCGAAATAAAGGGGAGCGGCTCGGCCATTCACCAGCACACGGGCACCACCAAGCGTTGTCGGCAAGGGTGCCCCTGGGGCAAAGTAATTTTGGTCTGTCAAAAACTCTCCAAACAGCGCAGAAATTGCTCCAACTCCAAGCGCATCTCCAGCTGCAAACGTCGCGTTGTTCAGAACACCACCGAATGAAATCGTTGGTGTGGTACTCGCCACGATTTCCATCTCTACAGGAATCGAGAGTACAGGCCCGTTAATCGCGTTTGTAGTGATGCCTACTGTGCCGCGGTAGGTTCCAACTCCCAATGAGCCCGGCGTCAGAGTGACAGCCGCGCCGGTAAAGGAGGTTGACAAGGCAGCGCTGAGCCATCCAGTCCCGTTGGTCAGCGTTGAGGCAACCGAAGTCAAACTCAGTGCGCCCCGCCCACGATTCCCTACACCAACGTTTACTACCGTTGCTGCACTATTCTGCAGAAGCTTTACACTGATGCTGGTCGGCCCTGCAAAGGCAATGGGCTGCGAAGTTACCACTAGGCGGGTCTGAACCGTCTTGTTATCACCGGCAAAAGCCGATCCGCCAACCTGGATGGTTCCGTTATAAGTACCTTCTGCCATTCCAGGCTGATGCTGCCCTGATACCCGGTATGGCTGAACAAAGCGGAAACTACCCTGGCCTTCGTAGGCGACTGTCAACCAGTTGCCGCCAGCCTGAGTGCCAACATTGGTGTTCAACACGCTGTTTGTCGAAAATCTCACACTATCGCTCCCACCATTCGGAGGAGTGTAGAGGAAGATGCTGTCAGGCACGCCGCCCCCAACTTGCACCGTTACGCTGATCACCTGCGGCGCATCGATTGCATTCGGGTCGCGAACAGTGATCGCACCTGTGTACGAGCCTCGCGTCAGCGTCGCCGTATTGAGCAGAATGTTTACCGGCAGACAGGTATTCTGCTGAACAGCAATTTGACAGGGCCGAAGCGTACCTACATTTCCGGAGAGCCAGGTGGCATTGGAAGCTAGTGTCAGTGACAATGCTCCCGTACCAAGATTAAATGCTTCAATCGTCTGGGTCTGGCCGTTCGATCCAGTCGCAACCGAAATCGGGCCTATGGCAGTTTCTGTGAGTCGGAGTTTTGCCTGGGCATAAGCGGACTCTGCACCCAAAAGGGACAGCAGTGCAAGGCCAGGCAGGAATCTGTTGAGTTGTTTGCGAGCTCGTTCAAAGCCGGTCGAAGTCACACCCAGTTGAGTGCGCCCTTCTTGCGAGCCCAAATATAACCGGCAATAAGTATTGTGAGAAATAACGTCACCTCCGCTACCCCAAACCAGCCCAGTTGTTTGTAACGGACGGCCCAGGGGAATAAGAAGATCGTTTCCACATCAAAGATCACGAAGAGTATCGCGACGATGTAAAAGCGAACTGTAAAGCGGCCGCGGGAACTGCCCTCAGCTTCGATCCCACATTCATAGGCCTCAAACTTGACCTGGTTGGGAATGGAAGGACGAAGGAGGCGGGCGACAATCAACGCGATGACGGGAAACGCGATTGCGATAACCAGAAGGAAAAAAATCGGCAGATACCCTTCCGGCATACGCTCAGAATACCAAAAACAGATCACTCTGCAACGTGAATCTTCAACGCATAATGATTAAGAAGCATCCAACCTCTTATGTGGCGCTCCATTCAGGAACAGATTGACACCATCTTCCGGGAAGACCCGGCAGCAACCAGCACTCTCGAGGTGCTGATCTGCTACCCTGGCCTGCACGCCATTCTTCTGCATCGCCTGGCACATTCTTTCTACAAGCTTGGCCTCAGGCTCCTGGCCCGCATGGTTTCCCAAATCGCCAGAATGCTCACAGGAATCGAGATTCATCCTGGAGCAACCATTGGCCGGCGCTTTTTCATCGACCACGGAATGGGAGTAGTAATCGGTGAGACCGCAATCATTGGAGACGATGTCATCCTCTACCAGGGAGTCACACTGGGTGGCACTGGTAAAGAACGGGGCAAGCGTCATCCTACGATCGGCAGCCACGTTGTTGTCGGCACGGGGGCCAAAGTTCTTGGCAACATCACTCTGGGCAACAATGTGAAGGTGGGCGCTGGCAGTGTAGTCGTTCATTCTGTCCCTGATGATTCCACTGTCGTTGGCATCCCCGGCCGTATCGTCAGAACTCGCGGTCAAATTGCTGACGACCTCCAGCATGGCCTTCTGCCCGACCCCCAAGGCCAAGACCTCGAAAACATGCAACAGCGTGTCGATCAGCTCGAAGCGGCAATGCGCGCACTTCTGGAGGAAAGAACCGAGCCATGAAATTACTCCTGCTCGTCTTCGCAATTTCTCTTCAGGCCCAGACTACCGTCCGCTACTTTTCTGGCGGTCACGAGAAAGCAGACCTTGCTCAATGGGCCATGGAATCCTGGGCAAAGGGTTCAGAAGGCAGTCTTCGCGTCGAACGTGTAGATCAGCCAGACAAAGCCGACATCATCTTCCGTTGGGTCAACCCGCGACGAAAAGGTCTTTATGGTCAGAGCATGCCGATGCAACGCGATGGCAAGGTGATTTCTGAAATTACAATCAACCCGTCGATCGAGAGCCTCGGGCCCGAAATGACGGCAGCCGTCGCCAAAGACCCTCTCTATGGCGATGTCATTCTCTATCTCACCTGCGTCCATGAAGCAGGCCACGCTCTCGGCCCTGTCCACACCCGCGACTACGCCGACATCATGTACTCCTTCGAATTTGGCGGTGATTTCGTCGCCTACTTCCAGCGCTTCAGATCCAGAATCAACAGCTTCGAGGACATACGAAAAGTCTCAGCGCTCTCGCAAGGCGATATCCGCCAGATCAAGCTGGCGGTGTCGGGCAAAAAGCAAACCGAAATCCGTTAAGCCGGATCTGCTCCAACTCCGCCTCGTTAAACCCCAGCCTTTGCGCGTGGGCAAATTCCCGCTCCATCGTGGTGCAAAAAAATCCTGGATCATCCGTGTTGAGAATGATAAGCACTCCTGCCTCATGCAATGCGCGCAATGGATGCACCTCATATGAAGCCACGGCCCCGGTCATTACGTTCGACGTCAACGAAACCTCGAGCGGAATCTGGCGATCCACTAACTCAGCAACAAGCCGTGGGTCCTCCACAGCCCGAATGCCGTGGCCAATCCGGTCTGCCCCTAGCCGCACCACATCCCAAACATTTTCTGCGTTGCTTGTTTCGCCAGCATGCGGCGTTAACTTGAGGCCATGTTCTTTAGCGAGCCGGAAGCCCCTCTCAAGAGCACCGGCCGGGCTGCCAGCCTCATCCCCTCCCACCCCAAAGCCCACAACATCTTCACCGCAAAACCCAGCCGTAAACCGGGCCGTTTCGTAGATGTGTTCTTCCCCGAATTGACGCACCGCATCAAAGATCCACCGCACTTCGATCGGCGCCTTCCTGCCCTCATCCACCAGGGCTTCCGCAATCGCCTGTGCGTTCAATCCGCGCTTGAGACACACGCCGGCGGAATGGATCACTTCGGCATAAACCACTCCTTGCGAAGCAGCGCGGGCAAAGGCCTTCCGGGCCAAGATTCGAAACTGATCCGGTTCCCGCAATTGCATCACCCCAAACTTGAAGCTGTCGAGAAATCCGGCAAAACTCTCAAACCGCATCCGGCTCCGAATCAGGCTCGCGTCCAGTTCTGGCGCAACCTCTTGCAGGATTTCCTCGTCGATGCATCCCTCTAAATGTAGATGCAATTCTGCGTATCGCTTAGAACTTGCCATAATACCTATGATGCTCCCAGGCGAGATTCACGCGATCGTTAACGGGTACCACGGCGATCCTCTCAAGGTTCTCGGCCCTCACCAGTTCAAGGCCGATGAATGGGAAGTCCGCGCATTTCTGCCACACGCTCAAACTGCTTCTGTCGTGGTCGGATCAACAACCTACCCACTCACGCGCGAAGATACCGCCTGTTT
>JBIPMY010000124.1:0-14788 GCA_044376335.1 Bryobacter sp. | reverse complement strand
ACCTGCGAGCCTACTCTCGTCCGCCTAGCCTGTCTGAAATCGAAACAGCCAAATCCGCCATCGCAGACTTCGAAAAGCAATGGCCAGACCGTCTCAAGCAGGACAACTCCGAGGCCCCGCACGCCGCGCAATCCCAGTGGTTAGCCCTCGCCAACCTCTGCCACGCCATCCTCAACTCCGCTGAAGTCAGCTTCATCGACTAAGGCCAACCCAATGCAAAAGAATACCCGTCGCGACTTCTTCAACTCGATCACAAACGGCCTCCACGGCGCAGCCCTCGCCGGCATCATCGCCAGCGAAGCCAAAGCCTCCGGCGTCTACGACCTCACCCCCAAGCCTTCCCACTTCGCCCCCAAAGCCAAAGCCGTCATCCAGCTTTTCATGAACGGTGGCCCAAGCCAGGTTGACCTCTTCGACCCCAAGCCCACTCTCACCCGCCTCGCCGGCACCGCACCCAGCCGCGAACTCAGCTTCGCCATCTCCAATGGCGACAAGCCGGGCTACCTCATGCCAAGCCCCTACGAATTCAAGCGCCACGGCAAGGCCGGTATCGACATCTCAAGCGCACTCCCACATCTGGCCACCTGCGCCGACGACATCACCGTCATTCGTTCGATGTACGGCGAACACGCTAACCACGAGCCCGCGCTCTTCCTGATGCACACCGGCCGCACCATCGCGAGCCGCCCAGCCATCGGCTCCTGGATCGCCTACGGTCTCGGCACCGAAAACCAAAACCTCCCAGCCTACGTCGTCCTCGACGACCCCAAAGGCCTCCCCATCAACGGCATCTCCAACTGGCAATCCGCCTGGCTCCCGCCCATCTACCAAGGCACCCGCTTCCGAGCCGAAGGCCCACCTGTCCTCAATCTCGAACCCCGCAAAGAAATCCCAACACCGCTAGTCGAAGCCGAGCGCAACCTACTGCGCAAGCTCGATCAGGCCCACCGCGGCACGCGTCCCCACCAGCCCGAACTCGACGCCAGAATCTCCAGCTACGAACTCGCCGCCCGCATGCAAATGGCCGCCTCTGACGCCCTAGACGTCAATCAGGAAACCGAAGCCACCCGCGAAGCCTATGGCCTCAACGACACAGCCACAGCTTCTTACGGCAAGCGTTGCCTGATGGCAAGGCGCCTGGTCGAACGCGGCGTCCGCTGCGTACAGCTCTATATCGAAAGCCAGATTTTCGACTCGCACGACAAACTCGAAGACAGCCTCGGCTACGCCTGTAAAAAGACCGACAAGCCAGTAGCCGCGCTCCTCAAAGACTTGAAGCAGCGAGGCCTCCTCGACTCAACGCTAGTAGTATGGGGCGGGGAATTCGGCCGCCTCCCCATGTCCCAAGGCACAGGCAAAGGAGCAGGCCGAGACCACGGCCCCAACGGATTCAGCGTCTGGATGGCCGGTGCCGGCGTCAAGAAGGGCCACGTCCACGGCACCACCGACGACATCGGCTTCAAAGCCGAACAGGACAAGGTGAGCGTCCACGACTTCCACGCCACTATCCTCCACCTGATGGGCATGAACCACCGCGACCTCGTCTACAAGCGCCACGGCCTCGAAGAGCGATTAACCGATCAATTCCCAGCCCGCGTCGTAAGCGAAATTCTCGCTTAGTCGATTGATAAAGCATTGCCGATGCGCCCCAACGCATTCGGCAGCGCCTCAGCCAACAGCTTCTTGCTCAAGCCCAGTTGGTCCAGCGCCGTGGTCTGCATGATGCTCGACAACCCATGCAGAGTCGACCAGATAAACAACGCGTCCAGTTGATCTGCTTTCTCATCCTTGCCCCCACGAGCTCTCCCTAGAGACTCCAGTAGAATCGCAAACGCATACCGCGCCTCCTGCATCATTTCCGGATGTTTCTCAGGGTCAGGCAGAGCTGTCCCAAACATCAACCGGTAGTGCAACGGATGTTCCATCGCAAACGTGAAGTAAGCTTCCCCCAGACGCCGCATCTCCGGGTGCTTCGTCTTGCGATGCATCCGCTCTTCGAGATACTGCGAAAACTGCACATAAGTCCGCCGCACTACTTCTGCCAGCAAGTGATCTGAACTCGCGAAGTGCTTATAAGGTGCCTGGTGCGAAACCCCCAACCGCCTCGCAACCTCCCGGATGCTCAGGCCTTCCACGCCCACCTCGCCAATGAGCTTGAGCGCTTCTTCTGCGCAGGCTTCCCGCAAATCCCGCGATTGCATTTCCGTCATCTTTACAGCTTCTCTCAAGTCATCGACTTCATGATGCCGCGCATGATCTTCACCCTCAAGAATCGAGGCGCCGTCATCAGCCCCGCATACAGCAACTTGGCAAAGCCACCCGCCACAACGGTTCCTTTGTGGCCCAGCGCATCCAGCGTCTGCCTTGCCACCGTTTCAGCGCTGGCCGGGTTACTCAAACGCATTCCAGCCCGAGCCCCAAATCCTGTCGCTGTAGGCCCAGGTGCCGAAGCCAACACATCCACCCCATACGGTTTCAATTCCTCCCGCAGCCCTTCCGCCAAAGACTGCACATAAGCCTTAGTCGCCGCATAATTAGCGGAATAAGCTGCCCCCTGAAACGCCACAATCGAGCTCAACAGAATGATCCCACCACGCTTCTGTTCTACAAATCGATTCGCAAAAACATGCGTCAACTCAAGCAGAGCCTGGCAGTTCACCTCAACCATCTCCGATTGCCCGGCGAAGTCCGCCTTCACAAACTCACCACCAGACCCAAACCCCGCCGAGTTCACCAGCAAGCCAACCGTGCGGCCACGCACTGCCTCAACCACAGCCACACGGCTCTCCGGCAATGCCAGATCCACCGCGACCGTCAGCGTCTTTACCTTCGAGGTCTTCTCGATCTCCCGAGCCAGCGTCTCGATCTCAGCCTGTCTACGGGCCACCAACACAACAGACAACCCTCGAGCCGCCACCTGCTTCGCAATCTCACGCCCAATTCCGCTAGACGCCCCGGTGACAATCGCCCACTCGCCATACCGATCTAAAAAACTCATTCTTTTCACCCAATCTCTAGTTGACAGTGTCTACTAAAATATACCGGAGAAGGTAGACACTGTCAACCTACGGCTACAGCAAACCCAAATCCAAAGCCTTCAGCACCGCCCGAGTACGGTCCCTAACTCCCAGCTTCCCCAAAATCGTCGATGCATGCGTCTTCACCGTCCCCTCGCTGGTCCCCAGCAACTCGCCAATCTCCCGGTTACTCAACCCCGACGCCATCAGCCGCAGCACCTCTCCCTCCTTGGGCGTCAACGCCTCCGGCAACTCACTGCTCTCAAAGTTCTGCTTCAACCCCTTCAGGCGCTTGAATCCCCGCTCGCTCACTGCCGGCCGCAACACAGTTTTTCCCGCCACCACATCTTCAATCGCCTGCCGC
Source organism: Bryobacter sp. (assembly GCA_044376335.1). Taxonomy (GTDB): domain Bacteria; phylum Acidobacteriota; class Terriglobia; order Bryobacterales; family Bryobacteraceae; genus Bryobacter. The sequence goes on along the minus strand of JBIPMY010000124.1, from coordinate 11,407 downwards.
AATTGATCGAGCGTCACATCCTTGCGCAAATAACCACATGCCCCAGCCTTAAGACCCTCCACCATCGCCAGGTCGTCGTCAAATGTAGTGATCAGCAACACCTTCGCACTGCACCCAGCCTCGCGCAATGCAGCAGTTGTAGCAGGCCCATCCATCCCCGGCATCCTTACATCCATCAACACCAAATCCGCTCCAGATTCTGCCACTCGTGCCAACGCCTCCTCCCCGCTAGAGGCATCTCCAACCACCTCAAAGCTCGGCTCCAGCCCAAGCAACTCCCGCAATCCCGCCCGCAACAACGTCTCATCATCAACCAAAAACACCTTCGTCATACCGGCAACCACCCCATCAACGTAAATCCTTTCCCAGGTACACTGCTCCATCCCAATCCTCCGCCAGCACTAATAAACCGCTCCTGCATCCCTTGCAATCCATTCCCCGCCGCAACCTCGCGCTGTCCAACTCCGTCATCCTGGATCACGAGATTCAGCCGCCCCGGCACCTGAGCAATCACGATCTTCACCGCCGTCGCACCCGCATGACGATGAACATTCGTCAGCGCCTCCTCGCAACTACGAAACAACACCTGAGCTTGTCCCGCATCCAGTTGATCGCCAATCGTCAACTCCAAAGAAACCTGCGGCCCCGGAACGCTTTCCACCAAGGTCGTCAAAGCCGAACGCAGGTCAATCGCCTTGTCCTCACGCATCGTACTGATCACTTCACGCGTTTCAGCCAGCAAAAGCCGTGCCACCAGTTGCGCCCGTTCAATCGAAGTACGAGCCTCCGCATTTGCCTTCCGCTCGGCAATCTCCAAATTCAAAGTCAGGCTCACCAGATGATGCCCCACAATGTCATGCAACTCCCGGGCAATTCGCAACCTCTCATTCACCCGCGCCGCCTCAGCCAGCAGCTTCTGTGTACCCTGCAACTCCCCATTGGTCCAGGCCAGCTCCAACCGCTGTAGCTCTAGTTCGACGATCATGTGTCCCGCCAGATTGGCAAAGCTCACCCAGATCAACACCTGCAATGTCGTCAGAAAGATCGCCAATGCAAAAGGCACCTTTCGAAGCGATTCTCCCACTTCAAAATTGCCTTCATAAACGGCACCCACCGACAAAAACAAGCTGAAGGCGATAAAGATAAGCCAAACCAGAAGCCGCCGCTTCCTCCGCGTATACAGGGGAATCTGAGCAGCTGTCACATAGATCAAATCCACCACCGTAATAAAGGCACAGAACACTTGCAGCACCATCAAAACCTTGTGCCACAGTCCCAACCGCTCTCTGATCTTCAAGGTCAGAATCCACGAACAAACCAACCACACTGTCACCTGAATGCATTGTCCGATCCAGAACCCGTTGGGTTCATTTATCGTAGCGACGATATTCACGATGCCCATGCTCAAGCCAGCTAGAAGCGTCGTCCACCGGAATACTTGTAATACGGATCCCATCTGCTGAACCCATCCTAGCCCGGCCCATCTAGCTTTCGCATCTGCCGAAAGTTAGAGATCCACTTTGTAATAGAATCGCCCTATGCGTCGACGCCATTTCTTAACTCTGTCTTCCACCGGCGCCCTCCTGATTTACACGTTGGACGGCCAACCCACCGTCCAATCGCAACAGGGTGAAGTGAAAGTCCCCCTCAAATTCTTCACCGAAGAACAAGCCCTCACCGTTGCCGCCGCAACCTCTCGAATCTTCCCATCCGACGCCTCCGGCCCAGGAGCAAACGAAGCCGGCGTCACTCTCTACATCGATCGTCAACTCGCCGGCCCCTACGGTCGCGATCGTTATCGCTACACGCAGGCCCCCTTCGAACAAGGCACACCAACACAGGGCTACCAGGGCGCCGCCAATCCCCGCGAGATCTACCGCGAAGGTCTCAAACTTCTCACCGGCCTGCCCAAGCTCAGCCCTGAAGAACAAGACAATCGTCTCCGCGCAATCGAGACAACCCCATTCTTCCAACTCCTCCGCCAGCACACCCTCGAAGGCATGTTCTGCGATCCCATGCACGGCGGCAATCGCGACCTGATCGGCTGGCAACTCATCGGCTTCCCAGGCCCCTACATGAGCTGGACCAACGATATCGAAAAGCACCACGGCGAGGCCTTCCGGCCGAGGCCCCAATCGCTCACCCAAATCCTGAATCGCAAGATCACTCCCTGGGAAGAACTCGAACCATGATCAACCTCCCATCCACAGACGTCGTCATCATTGGCGGCGGCTGGTCTGGCCTGCTCATGGCCAAAGAACTCGGTGCCAAAACCAGTCTTAAAATCACCGTCCTCGAACGCGGCAAACCCCGCGCCAAAAACGAATACATCGAAGGCATGGACGAACTCGACTACGCCCTTCGCTACCGCATGATGCAGGACGTAGCCAAAGAGACGGTCACCTTCCGCAACACACCCAAAGACAAATCTCTCCCCGTGCGCCAATTCGGTGGCTTCCTCCCTGGAGACGGCGTAGGCGGCGCAGGCGAACACTGGAATGGCATGACCCCGCGCTTCCTCCCAGACACCTTCGAGCTCCACAAGGCCACTGTCGAGCGCTACGGCAAAAGCCGCCTCCCCGAAGGCAGCACGATTCAGGATTGGGGAATCACCTACAACGACATCGAGCCTTACTACCTCAAGGCCGAACAACTCCTCGGCATCTCCGGCCTCGCCGGCAACCCCATGACTGGCCCCCGTTCCGGCCCTTTCCCAACGCCGCCCATCAAGCAGACCTACTTCGGCCAGCTCTTCACCGACGTCACCCGAGAGATGGGCTACAACCCCTATCCTGTCCCCTGCGGCAACCTCAGCCAGACCTATCGCAACCCCGACGGCGTCATCCGTCCCGCCTGCCAATACTGCGGCTACTGCGAGCGCTTCGGCTGCATGGTGGGTGCCAAGGCTCAACCCACCAACACGCTCCTCCCGGTCATCCTCAAACAAAAGAACGTCACCCTCAAAACCAGCGCTCAAGTGCGCCGCATCCTCACCAAAGACAACAAAGCCACCGGCGTCACCTACGTCAGCAATGGCAAAGAATACTTCCAGCCCGCAGGCAAAGTGATCCTCGCCTCCTGGTCACTCAACAACACACGGCTCCTCCTGCTCTCAAAAATCGGCAACCACAACACCGGCCGCAACCTCACCCATCAGGTGATGGGCGCAGGCGTCACCTTCTTCTTCGACAAGCCACTCAACCGCTTCATGGGTTCAGGAGCAAGCAACGTCACCGTAAGCGACTTTGACGGAGACAACTTCGATCACAGCAATCTTGATTTCATCCGCGGCGCATACATCTCAAGCCCAGCCTATGGCTCACGTCCCATCGCCAACTTCGGCGCTGTCCCATCCAACATCAAGTCCAACTGGGGCGGGGAATGGAAGAAGGCCGCCGTCGAGCTCTTCGATCGCACCGCCAAGCTCGGCTCCTCCGGCGAACACATCGCCTACAAAACCAACTTCATGGATCTCGACCCCACCTACACCGACAACCTCGGCGATCCTCTCCTGCGTCTCACCCTCGATTGGAACGACAACGAACGCAAGATCCATAACTTCATCAGCTCAAAGATCGAAGGCATCGCCAAGCGAATGCCGATCAAGAGCTACATCATGAATCCACCGCTCCGCCGCTATGACGCGACCAGCTACAAGAGCACCCACATCCAGGGCGGCACGATCATGGGAGCAAGTCCAGAAAACTCAGTTGTCAACACAAACAACCAGCACTGGCAGGTCCCAAACCTCTACGTCCTCGGAGCCAGTACCTTCCCGCAAAACCCATCGGGCAATCCAACCCTGACTGTCCTCGCACAAACCCTCAGAGCCGCAAAAGCTTTAGTTTAGACGGTACTTGGACAGCTTCACCAGATAAGCAATCATCGGGATAAAGATCAGCGCCATGGTGATCGGAAGGAATTCCATTCCCAGTCCAGCAGCACGTCCCGCCCCCACCTCAACGCTCCGCCAGGTCAATATCCCGAGCACCAACATCACACTAGCCTTGGTCGCCAGCAGCATTTGATTCAAAATCGCGAGCACTTCCGGATTGTATTTATCCAGAGCAAAGGGAACATTCATCCATTCCGGCCGTCCGCGCGAAAAACTAAGGAGCCCGTAAACCAGCACACCCAGCCCCGGCAGAAGCCAGATGCTATCCTTCCCGCCCCAGCTATCAGGCCGCCCCGAAGGCCCAAAATGCGTCGGTATCCGATCCGGCAAATCCCCCCAGCTGCTGCCAACCACCACAAACAATGCCACTAACGCGGCCAGTGCCAAAGCCTCAAGCACGATTTCGAATCTGCTTCTATTTGCCATTCCACTCATAATCTAGCAGCTTCCCCTTTAACCCTGCAGCCTGCCTTACAACCCAGCAATCCGTTTTGCTACGATCCAATAGTGGCGCTCATTATCAAGAATCCCGAAGTCGAAGCGCTCGTTGCGGAACTTGCCTCTTTGACTGGTGAATCCAGAACAGAAGCCGTTCGTAGGGCAGTCTTGCAGCGGCGAACAAGCGTCAGACTTCGCAATGCCAATCGCCCCAAGATAAGTCTCCGAACCTTCCTCGAAACCGTAGCGTGGCCCTCACTGCCCAGTAGCGTTCTTGGCAAGAAGGTTGCGAAAGCCGAACGCGAAGCAATGCTAGGCTATGACCCTGAAGTCTTCTGATCGGCGCCTCTAACTCAAGGCGATCTTGGATTCGATATCATGATCGCGATGCCCAAGTCCGTCCAACTCCTCCTACTCTCCGTCCTGATCCTGAACGCCCAGCCCCAGCGCCAGCAGGTCCTCTCCCCCACCGTCCACCCCGACAAAACCGTCACCTTCAAATTCCGTGCCCCCAACGCCCAAAAAGTAGAAGTCTCCATCGAAGGCGGCAAGCGCTTCCCCCTCACCAAAGACGACAAAGGCATCTGGGTCACCACCACGCCCACCCTCGAACCCGACCTCTACGGCTACACCTTCCAGGTCGACGGCGTCGGCGCGATCGATCCCGTCAATGGCGACATGAAGTCCAACGCACTCAATCCATCCAACATGTTCCTCGTCCCCGGCGACAAACCCCAACCCTGGGAATTCACTGACATCCCGCACGGCACCGTCCACCACCACTTCTACAATTCCAAGGTGGCCAACGAGAACCGTGACTTCTTCGTCTACACTCCTCCCGGCTACCAACCCGGCAAGCGCTACCCCCTCCTGGTCCTCCTACACGGCTACAGTGACCTCGCCGACGGCTGGACCACAGTCGGCAAAGCCCACCTCATCTTCGATCAACTCATCACCTCCGGCAAGAAGCCCTTCATCGCCGTCATGCCACTCGGCTACGGCATGTCCGTCAAGGAATTGAAGCTCGGCTCAGTAGCCACCGGAGGCAACTTCCAGAAGAACACCCAGGGCTTCGAACAGGCCCTCATGACTGAAGTGCTCCCAACAGTAGAAAAACAATACAAACTCAGCGCAAAGCCAAACGAGCGAGCCATCGCAGGCCTCTCCATGGGCGGCGCAGAGACCCTCTACGTAGGCCTCCGCCACACCGATAAGTTCGCCTGGATCGGAGCCATGAGCAGCGCCCCCATGCTCTTCGGCAAACCAGAAGAAGCCTTCCCCAACCTCAGCGAAAAAGACAACGCCAAGCTCAAGCTCCTCTGGATCGCCTGCGGCAAAAGTGACGGTCTTCTCAAAGCCAACCAGACCTTCGTCGAATGGCTCAAGACCAAGAACATCACCAACAAATACATCGAAACCGAAGGTGCCCACACCTGGCTCGTCTGGCGTCGTTACCTCACCGACTTCATGACCCAGGTCCAGTGGTAATCAGCGAGCCCAAGACTTTGCTGACAAGAACGAGACCACCGCAATATGGTTGTGTTCTCGTGTCACCCCGTTGCGCTGCAGCAGGTTTTGATACATATATCCAAACTCGATTCGCCCAATCGCACCAAACCGCTTGCCGACTGCAACATAAGCCCGGTTCTGGTCATAAACCGCTGCTCCATGGTTTTGCCCAAACCCGAGAAACACCTCGTTTTGAAGGCCAACAAAATACTTGGACGTAGCCGGGATTTCGGTGCGATAAAAGTATCGAAATCGGTTCTGATACCGGTGGCCCACGTTCAACATGATCCACCGCTGTTCCAGTCGAAACCGGTGGCTCATCACCACCCCCAGCGCCTTCGGCATGTACTGCACTTGCTGCCAGCCACGATGCTCCGTGCTTACCGTCGAGCCACTTCCAGTCCGAATCCACGCATAACCCTGCGTCAGAAACAAATTGGGCCGAACGTAATAATTTACGCCCGGCCGCAATAGACTCTGATTCCAATCCTGACCATCAAAATGGACCCCCCATTTCTCAGTCAGTCGATGATCGCCAAAATAAGAGGACCAACTCCGCCCATGTGTCTCAGCGCAAGCCGAAACCGCTAAGAGCCCAAGCGTCGTGCCAATGCGACAAAGCTGCGCAAGCCAACCCCGGTCGGCCCTTTTGACAACCACGCCTTCCCGTCGTCGATCCACGCAGTTCCCGCGATATCCAGATGTACCCAAGGCGTATCCTCCACCCACTCTTTCAAAAACAGCGCAGCGGTAATCGATCCAGCTCCGCGACTTCCAATATTTGGCATATCGGCAAATGCGCTCTTGAGTAGATCCTTATATTCCTCATCCATCGGCATCGGCCACATCTTTTCACCAGCGGCCTTCGCCGCTCCAAGAACCTCACCCTGCCAAGCCTCATCGTTTGAAAATGCACCGACATTTACAGCACCCAGAGCGATCGTAATCGCCCCGGTAAGCGTGGCCGCATCCACCATTCGGTTCACACCCATCTTCTTGGCATAAGTGATCGCATCGATCAAAATCAGACGCCCTTCAGCATCTGTATTCAAAACTTCAATGGTCTTGCCCGCCATCGAAGTAACAATGTCGCCCGGCCGTACCGCATTCGAGCTCGGCATATTCTCTACCGTCGGCACAAACGCAGTCACCTCGACATTCGGCTTCAGTTGCGCAATCGCCAGCATCGCCCCAATCACAGCCGCCCCACCGGCCATGTCGTACTTCATCTTTTCCATGTTCTCGCTCGGCTTGATCGAGATCCCACCAGTGTCAAAGGTCACTCCCTTACCTACCAGCCCCAGATGAATCCCGGGCACTGGATTGGCCGGCTTATAGCTCAACACAATCAACGCAGGCGGCTCGGCGCTGCCCTGCGACACACACAACAAACTGCCCATCCCCAACTGCTTCATCCGGTCTTCATCGAGAATGTCGCAGCCCAGCCCCTGGGCCTCAGCCATCTCACGAGCCCGCGCCGCCAGCTTCAGCGGAGTCAATAAATTCCCCGGCTCATTCACCAAAGCCCGCGCAAAATTCTGAGCTTCCCCAATCACGGCACCAGTCCGAAGCGCCTCAGCCAGCTCCGTCGAACCACCTTCGGCCAACAACAAAAAGCTGTCTAGATGTTTCGAGTCCTTCTTGCTCTTGTGTTCGTCAGGTTCATAGTCTCCGGCAACGGCTCCCTCAGCCAGCGCCTGCACCATCTCTGCCTTCTGCAGCAAAGCATCCACAACCATCGCCACACTGGCAATGGATTTCGCCTTGAGCGTCCGCACCACCGCGCCGCCCACCTTCCGAGCCGTCGCAGAATCCAGCTTCTCCAGCTTGCCAATCCCCACCAAAACGGCCCGCTTCGCCGTCAACCCGGCCGGCTGGTGCAACACAGCAATCTCAAAGGCCTTACCGGTAAACTCACCGCTGGCATACAATTCCGCAGTCCACTGTGTAATGGCAGCATTGTCGATCGAAGGCGCAACGCCCTCACTCGCCGCAAAAACCACCGCATCAGCGGCAACAGTCTTAAATCCCTGATATTGAATACTAGTTTTCATTGATACCTTCTCGCCTTCATGGCAACTCTTGCTTCCGCTTCCTGCTCACGGGTCTTCAACGTTTCCCGTTTATCGTGCAGTTTCTTACCCTTGGTCAGCCCAAGTTCGCACTTGATCCGGCCGTCCTTGAGATACATCTTCAGCGGAACAAGTGACAAGCCCTTCTCCCGGGTCTTGGAGAACAACTTCAGGATCTCCCGCTTGTGCATCAGCAACTTGCGGGCATGAACCGGCTTGTGATTCTCTATATTTCCGTGGCTGTACTCGCTGATGTGTACGTTCTCGAGAAACGCCTCACCGTTCCGGATCTCCGCCCAGCCGTCCTTCAGCTGCACTTTCCCATTCTTTGCGGCCTTAACTTCGGTCCCGGTCAAAACAAGACCGGCCTCAATTGTTTCCAGCACAAAGTACTCATGCCGCGCCTGGCGGTTGTCCGCAATCGTTTTATTTCCTTCGTTTTCCCGCTTCATTGCACGATCCAGACCCTCAATGCGTCAATTACTATAGGCGCTTGACGAATTGGTGCCTAAAGTCCAAAGTTTACCACGAGAAATCGAATAAGATGCCTTTTTACAAAGGTTTAGCCAGATTAAACAGCTTCGCCCTAGCCTTCGTATTGTGCTTCCAGACCATCGTTGTCCCTCAACCGGTGGAAGCCAAAAACCGCAAAAGCGAAAAATTATTGAAAGACGCGCAGCTTGCCGAAGCCAAAGGCGACTACGACAAGGCCCTCGAATACTACGAGCAGGCTCTCGGAATCGACCCCCGCGACACCGCCTACAAGCTAGGCCTGGACCGTGTTCGTTTCCAGGCCGCCCAGAAACTGGTCGACCGTGGTGAAAAACTCCGCGCCGAAGGCAAACTCGAAGAAGCTCTCAACCTCTTCCAGCGTGCCTTTGCTCTCGACCCAGCCAGCGCCATTGCCGAACAGCGCATGCGCCAAACCTTCGAAATGATCCGCAAAGAGAAGAAGGAAGGCCCCACTCAGCCCGAAGACCGTGGCATGACCGCCGCCGACAAAGTCCGGCGTCAAAACGAGCAGAAGCTCGAAACCATGATGGATGCCCCCGTTCTCAAGCCCATCAAGCGCGAAATCGTCAACCTCAAGATGAACAACCAGCCGGTCAAGATCCTCTTCGAGACCCTCTCCAAGATGGCCGGCATCAACGTCATGTTCGACCCCGATTTCGTCAGCCAGAACTCAGGCAAGAACTACCCCGTAGACTTCCAGAACACAACTCTCGAAGAAGCCCTCGATTACCTCTCGATCCTCACCAAAGCCTACTGGAAGCCCATCTCTACCAACGCGATCTACGTCACCCTCGACAACCCCCAAAAGCGCCGCGACTACGAAGATTACATTGTAAAAGTCTTCTACCTGCAGCACGCCCTCGAACCCCAGGAACTTCAGGAAATCGCCAACGCCATCCGTGTCGTTGGCGAATGCCGCAAAGTAGTCCCCTACGTTGCCCAGATGGCAATCATGGTCCGCTGCACTGCAGACCAGGTTTCCCTCGTGCAGAAAATCCTCAACGATATGGACAAGCCCCGGGCTGAAATTATGCTCGACGTCTACATCCTCGAAGCCAACCGCACCAAGACCCGCTCCCTCGCTGCAACCATCGCCAACGGCACCAAGGGCGGCCTCAATCAGGCCATTACCTTCAACCCCGGCGCTTCCTCAACCACAAGTACCGGGACATCAACGACAACAACAGCATCGAGTGGAGTCTCACTTTCAAGGCTCAGTAAACTCACTACCAACGACTTCTCCGTCAATCTGCCAGGAGCCTTCCTCCAGGCCCTTCTCGACGACCGCACCACCCGCGTCGTCCAAAACCCGCAAGTCCGCACCGTCGATAACAAAAAGGCCACGCTCCGCATTGGCGACCGTTACCCCTACGCCACCGGTAGCTTCAACGTCGGCACCGGCGTCGGCGGTGGCAGCCCCATCGCCTCCACACAGTTCCAATTCGCCGAAGTCGGCGTTAACATCGACATCACACCCAAGATCCACGGTAACGACGAAGTCTCCCTGCGAGTAGAAGTGGAAGTCTCAAACATTCGTGACCAGGTCGACATCGGTGGTGTCCGCCAGCCTGTCATCGGCCAACGCAAAATCGGCGAAGACATCCGCATCCGCGAAGGCGAAATCAACGTCATGGGCGGCCTCAAATCCAATAGCCGTTCCAAGAACCTAAGTGGCCTCCCCTGGCTGGTAACCCTTCCAGGCCTTGGCTGGCTCTTCGGCACAGATGGTGACGATCGTAGCGACAGCGAACTTCTCGTTGTCCTCGTACCTCACCTCGTAAGAGCGCCAGAACTAACAGACCTAAACCTCAAGGGCATCAGCACCGGTACAGACCAGCAGGTACGCGTCAGCTTCCAGGCCCGGGACGAAAAACCAGCCCCAGCCCCACCTCCAGCCTCTGCCCCACCTCCAGCACCGGTGCCAACCCCGTCGGTACTTCCAGTCACCCCACCGCTCAAACTCCCTGTCCCGATAGCGCAGATGACACAGCCTCAGGCGAGGAACCGTCTCACTCTGGTTCCACCCTCAGGCCAAACCTTCCTGGGTGCACCAGTCGAAATGAGCCTGAATGTAGAATCAGCTGAAGACCTCGTCAAGGCCCCGCTTCGAATCGATTACGACAGGCAGTTGCTTAAGCTCATCAGCGTATCCTCGGGCGGCATGTTCTCGCCCGACGGCAAGAAAGAAAATCTCCTCATCGATCTTGGGAAAGGGGAAATAGACCTATCCCTGGCAGCAGGATCTCCCGGTGTCAACGGGTCTGGATCGCTCATCAAGATGACCTTCATCAGCCTCGCCAAAGGCGATGCCGCCGTCCGGATCGCTGACGCCAAACTGGCCAACTCAAAGAACGAAAATCTCGAAGGCAACCCCTTGCCCGAGTTGACAGTCAAAATTCAATAAGACGCTTATGTTCCAGATATCCGATCGCCGCCGCCAATCCCAACGAGGGCTCACCCTCGTCGAGCTAGTGGTCGCTTTCACCATCTTGATCACCCTCAGCGCCATGGCCCTTCCGATGGCCCGCTACAAGGTGCGTCGCGAAAAAGAGCGAGACCTCCGCTACGCCTTGCGCGAAATCCGCACCGCCATCGACAAGTACAAAGACATGGCCGAACAGCAGCAACTCGGCCAAACCAAACTGGGCACCGAAAATTACCCTGAAACCCTCGAAATCCTCGTAGAAGGCGTAAAGGTCCCCGGTCCGCAGGACAAAAAGATCCGCTTCCTTCGCCGCCTCCCCAGAGACCCCTTCACCGGCGGCACAGACTGGGGCAAGCGCAGCGTTCAGGACGATCCCAAGAGTCAATCCTGGGGCGGCCAGAATGTATTCGATGTCTTTACCAAAACCATGGAGAAAGCACCCGATGGCACGCTCTACTCTGAGTGGTAACCGGTTCCGTCGCGGTTTCACGATCGTCGAAATGATCATCGTAATGACGATCATCTCGATCATCCTCTCCCTCGCGATCCCGATCT
>JBIPMY010000463.1:0-4656 GCA_044376335.1 Bryobacter sp. | reverse complement strand
GTTGGCCTCGTTTTGTATCGGGAGAAATAATCATGTCTTTATTTGGATGAGCTTCACAGGCTCATCGATCTTTCCAAAACTTAAAACTGTCATCGGGCACACCGTAATGCAAATCCCACAACCGATGCACGAGGAATTCTGATTGTTCAATTCCTTTTGTTGCAGCGCATAACTCATGACGTCGATACCCACCTGGCAGTTCCGTGAACATTCTCCACATGCGATGCACTTGTCATCGGCCACAATCGCAAACCGGCTCCAGCGCATCCTAGTATAAAAGCTGGCCCATACCTCCATCATCTTAGCCAGCGGGCACCAGTACCGGCACCACACCTTGCCCCCAAAGAACGGATAAAGCGCCACCGGCAAAATCCCTACCAGCCACGTATCCACGACAAGCCGGTAATACTTAATTCCCGTCCCCGCCGGCTCTCGAAACGCCTTCACCACATCCTGCCCCAGCATCAACACGGTCACAACAACGGCCGCGCCCAGCACAATCAGGTTCATCCGCTCCCACGAGATCGCCGTACGCCCCTTCGGTGCCAGATGCCGCCACCTGTCTCCCAGCGTTTCAGCTAGTCCCCCACAGCCACAAATCCAGGTGCAATACCGCTTGCCATGAAACAACACGAGTATGGGCAGCAGCACAAAGCTCAAAATCACGCCCCACACAATCCACACATCACTCGGGTTCGAGAAAAACGTATAGAAAAACAGCGGCCACGCGTAAACAATTCCGTAGCTCCGCCAGGCGTTGTTGGCAAAGTTCGGATCCTTCGCCAAACTCTCCCCCACCCACTGATACTTCACCGCCCATGCAAACAGAAACTCGGGAATCAAAAAGAAGAAGATCCACTGAAAACCAATGAGCGATGCAAAGCGGTAGATCTGAAACTTGTCTTTCTTATCGATCCCCCACCGCTTCATCGCCTGCAATCCAAACACCGTCACCACCGCCGTATAGAGCACCGTGTACCAGAAACTCCAACCACGCCCAAAGAAGCTCAGCGCCTCATAGCCCCAGCCGCGATAAGGCCAAAACTCTTCGCCCTTACCCAGCTTGATGCCATAAATCGAATAAGCGATCACAAACGTCACCAGCAGCCCAAGCCACCGCTTCCAGTCCCACTCATTCTCAAGCCTGATGCCCAAACTCTTCAAAAACCCGGTCGGCAAATCCGCACCAATCAACACAAAGATCTGATCAAAGTCCACGTCAAAAGACTTGAGCTCCGAATTCAAACGAACCTCAACCTTCGACGCAGCCAACTTCTTGCGGTTCTCTCCAATCAACCGCTCAAGCGCCGCCCCGCGGTGCATCAGCACCACCTGATTCTGCGCGCTCAGCGCAATCGCCGCCTCAGCCGCAGAATTCCCACCACCCACCACCAAAATCTTCTTGCCAACATACAAGCCCGGGTTATAGAGCTTGTGCAACACATGCGGCTGATCCTCGCCAGGCAGCCCCAACTTCCGCGGATTCCCCCTCACCCCGCTAGCCAACACTAAGAACCGGGCCCTATATTCAGCCTTCGCCGTCTTCACCACCAGCGGCACCCCAGGCGTCACCCCCGTCAGCGCTTCCCCGCAATGCAAAGGAATCCCAGCCGCAGCAACCTGCCGCTGCCAACGCTCAATCAGTTCTTCTTTTGGTGCCTCAGAAAAATCCAAAGCGGAAAGATTCGCCCGCGACTCGGGCTCAGCGTAAATAAACTTACCCTGCGGAAAATCCCGAAACGTCGCAGCCAGTTCCGACTTCTCGAGCACCAGCACCCGGTGCCCCTTCTCCTGTAACCGCAACGCCACCGCCAGTCCCGCCGCCCCAGCCCCAGCCACCACCACGTCGTAATCCACGGCCAGCCCACCCACCCGCAGCAATCCACTCAAGTGCTGCGCGAGTATTTCCCCCTGCTCGAGCGCCAGCTTGATCACCGGAGCCCCGGCTAGATCCCCCACGATAAACACGTTATCGACTGAGCTCTCAAAGTGATCTCGAAGCACCGGCCGACGCGTCGGCATGTCGGCCGTACGCAGTACACCCCCAACTAGGTCCCCAACCTTAGAAATTATTGAGATTTTATCCACACTCTTTCCACTATGGTTATGATGCGACAATTTGGCCGTCTCCGGATTGAATTAGTTCTCTGTCTGGTTCTCTGCTTGATCGGGCTCGAAGCAGCCGACAGCAAGGCCGAATTCGTCGGTGGCACGCTTTCAAACTTCAAAAGTGGCCAGGACGGCCGCCTTGCCATGGATCAGACAGATCTTCTGGTATTCGGCAGCAAGCAACAAAAAGTAACGATTCTCTACAGTCAGTTGCACTCGATTGAGTACGGTCAAAAGGTCGACCGCCGCTATCTCGAGGCAATCCTGATTTCCCCGATGTTCCTGCTCAGCAAAAAGCGAGACCATTACCTCACCCTTCACTACCGCGACGAAAAGGGATATGATCAGGCCTTGGTACTGCGCCTACCAAAGTCGTCAGTCCGTCCAACACTTGCCAGCCTGGAAGCGAGGACAGGATTGAAAGTAAAGGTACAGGACGATGAAGCCCGGAAGGCGTACCGCAGCTAAACAAATGCTGCTCGGGTTTGGCTGGTCAGGCTTTGCAGCCTCGGCCGCGGAGAAACCTGCGTCCACACCACCCCCTCCCCCCGAACAGCCAGTACCATCTCCCCCAATAGTAAACGTCGACTCCTCATCCATGAGCCCGGTCGATGAAGGCCTCACCCAACTCCTCCGCATCCGCCGTCTCCACGTCCAGGAACTCAGCGGTGGCGAAGCAGCCAACCAGATCCGCGACATGATCATAGCCGCCATGCAAAGTGCCGGCTTTTTCGCAGTTACAGAAAACCCCGAGCGCGCCGACGCCTTCCTTAAAGGCACAGCAGAAGACCTCGTCTTCAACGAGCAGTTCAGTTCACACGAAAGCCTTGGAGTAAGAACCGGCGCATCCACCGGCCGCGGCTCCCTCAACGGCAGAAACTCCGAGCGAGCCGCCGCCTCTATCGGCGTAACCTCGAACGAAGACGTCAAGATCAACGAGCGCAAACACGAAGCCGTAGCAGCCGTCCGGATCGTCAACAAAGAAGGCGACGTCCTCTGGTCAACTACTCAGGAAAGCTTCGGAGCAAAATTCCGCGGCGCCTCCGCCGACGTAGCCGACAAAATCACCCGCCAGCTCCGCTCAGACCTAGACCGCGCCCGCAAATTCCCCCCTCAAATCGCCAAAGGCCGCGAATGACCCAAGGCAATATAATGGGAGACATGGCACGCAAAGTAAGTGTAGTGATCGAGCAAGATGAACACGGCTGCTACGCATGGTGCCCGGAACTCAAAGGCTGCCAATCTCAAGGGCAGACCATTGAAGAAACGCTCGCAAACATCAAAAAAGCAGTAGAGCTCTACCTCGAGACCCTGAACTGAGGACTGCAGCGTACAACTCGGTTATGGACTGCGCGACTTTGTTGGATAGAACCGGTCGCCAGTTCACTTGACCATTAGGAATCGTTGGTGTTTAACCCATTCCCTTAAAAACGCCGGAGTAGCTATCTGAACGACGCCTATCCTGCCCCCATTGATCTCATACGTAACTTCCACGATACGTCGGCTCGCAAGTTCAGTTGACCGCAGGGGCGCGGGTAGTGGCAGATTGCCGTTAAGATCAATGACCCCGCCAACTTGATCAGCGACTAGCGCGGCAAGCGCCGCCAGTGCACTGTGATCTGTGGAGCTATTGCGAAAGGCAGCAAAGGTCACCTCGGAAACCGGCGCCCAACCAAGCGCAGCTTTGACAGCGCGGAAGTCCTCCTCCGAGCGAAAGCCGAATCCGAACTCACCAGCAGTTCTGAGGTCATCAAGTTGGACGTCGAATGAACATAGACACTCACTGGGAGGTCCTCCGCTCGCCGGGTCATTCACCACCATTGTGAAGACCCAACGCCGGGAATCGTCTGGTTCTGCACCCGTCGGGACTAGCTCGCCAGGCACTGATTGAAGCACGTCGCGGACATCGAGCGGGCTCAGCGATTTAGGAGTAAGTACAGATGCCGCAGGGCCTGCCATTGCTTCCAGAATATACTCCCGTCCTGCGATAGAACCCGATCGACGGCACAGGCATTTGTAAACCGGTACTTCCAGGCCACCGTACCATTCGACTTGCACAAACCCGCGATTTCGCAACGACCGCGACCTCTTCCAACGGCAAGGCTTTCAGCGGAACAAAATTTTGTTGCACTAAGCAGCGGTATGGCGCCAGATTTCCGCACCACCAGACGACACCCCTGATATGCCAAATCATTCTGAAAGTGCCTCCCTCAGATCGCCAAAGACCGGGATCAAACTGGTTTCAGGAGTCAACCCGTGGAAGGGCCCAATCGTTACACTAAGTAGCACCATGCAATACAGTGTCCGCCGCCGCTGGGTGCATCCAATCCTCAGCATCGCCGCCGCCATCCTCGCCCTCATCTTCGGCCCCATCATCTGGCTCACCCTCAGAGATCCAGCCGCCTACGGCGAAGGCATCCGCATCTTCATCCCGCCCTTCTGTCTCTTCCTGTATCTGGCCCTCGCCCTGGCCCTCAACTACCGCGTCGTAACCGTCACTCCAGCTTCAGTCCTGGTCTCGGTGCTACCCCGCCCCATGCTGCGTTC
>JBIPMY010000123.1:0-14897 GCA_044376335.1 Bryobacter sp. | reverse complement strand
GCGCAGTTATCTTCTGGCCACAGCCTTGATTGAACGCGTCATGGACGCAGGAGTGCTGGTTCTTCTCACTAGTGCAGCCCTGCTTACCATCCCTGGATTGCCAGACGAGCTTCACAGCGCCAGCAAAATTTTCAGCATCTTGAGTGGCTTGGGAATTCTGACGCTCTTTCTTCTGCCTCACGCTCAAAAACAGGTAGAACAACTGCTGACCAAAATTCCGAAAATTTCTGGCGTAGCCTCGCGCTTTCTCGATGGTCTGCGCTGCCTGCACAGTTGGGGCCGGTCGCTTGGCTTCCTTTTGCTCACCCTGATCATCTGGCCGATCGACTCCTACATCGGCGTACTCGTCGCCGATTCGATTGGGCTCGAATTACAGTTTCAGACATCCATGGTGGTTCTCGCCGCATTGGGGCTATCCAGCGCGATTCCCTCAACTCCTGGCTATGTCGGCGTCTTCCAGTTTGTCGCCGTCAGTGTCATGCGCCCATTTGGAATTGCCAGCTCACCGGCTATCGCCTGGATCCTGATCTATCAGGCGATCAATTATGTAGTACAGACCACCTTTGGATTGATTGGTTTTGCCGTTCTTTCAAAAGCTCACGCTCAGAAAAGCTGATCAAGCGTAAGTGGCTTGTCGGCCTTGGCCCAGGCTCTCAAATAAAGACTTTCCACCATCGCCGCCGCGTCCATTTTGTTCTGAGCTTTGAGCGATTCAAACAACCCGTAGAGTGCCCGTCCACTGCGGCGGTTATTCAGCAATTCAGCCCGGAAAACCTCTTCGGCTTCTGAGTGCTTGCCGGTTGCGATCAGCAGCGCACCGAGAGATTCGCGAGTCGGTGGGTAATACCAACCGGCAGGCTCATCGTAGTTCAGTGCATCTTCGGCCGCTACCGCCTTGCGCATCCACTCGATGGCTTCTGCTTTGTTGCCAGACGCAGATGAAATTCTCGCTGCCAAAGAAAGTGCCGCAATCTGCATAATCGCCTTCTCCCGATTTAAGCCGAAGCCGCGGTCTGGCGAGAGCGCTTCAATCGCCTTCTCAAAGCGAGCCTGCGATAGCCGTGCCGCATTCAGGTCACCTTTGGCAGCCTGCGCCATCCCCCGAGCGAAATGCCAGACGTTATTCACAGTCAGGCTGAAGCTGGCCGGTTCGGGGCTGGCCAGAATCCGGTCCCACTGCTGAAACCGAACTTCCGTAAAGAACGGCATCGAAATCGAAGCCTCAAACATGGGCTCCATACGGGCAACCGGCTCAAGTTCCCGGGCTGCTTCAACAATCGCGGCCCTGGCTTCCTCATAGCGTCCCATCATCGTCAAAGCGGAACTCAGAAAATGCAGGTTGTGGTACCAATAGGGCGTATAAAACGTCGGGCCACCCACGGTTTCAAAGTAGGCCTTATCGAGAGCCGCCGCTTTCAGATTCAACGCTGCCGATTGCTCATAGTCTCCCGTGCGTGTATAGATGTGGGCCGGCATGTGCACCAGATGCCCGCTGGCAGGTGCGAGGCTGGCCAGAATTGCAGCACTCGGCAATGCCCGCTCTGGAGTGGGCGAGGCTTCAACCGCATGGATGTACAGGTGATTCGCCCCCATGTGCAGCGGGTCCCGCTGCAGCACGGCTTCCAGTTTTTCGACGATCTCCAGCGTATAGGTATTCGGCTTCCCATCCTTGGTCCAAAGCTTCCATGGCGTCAGATTCATCAATGCATCGGCGCTCAGCGTCATCGCATCGAGATCGTCAGGGAAGTCCTTCGATACTTGCCGCATGGCGAAAGCAAAGGCTTTGTCCAGCTCAGAACGGTCTTGCGGGTTCTCCTTTGCGTATCGCTTCACCAGCGCTTCGATATAGGCAGTTTCCCGAGGGCTTGCCTTTAGCGCCAGAGCCTTCTGAGCCGCTTCATAAGCCGGCTTGGCATTCTCGGGCATCAAAGGCGCGTTGATATTGTTGCCAAGGGCAAAGGCCAGCCCCCACCAGCACATGGCGCAATTTGCGTCGAGCTCCGTAGCCCTGCGAAACGAGGCCGCAGCTTCTGGATGGTTGAAAGCATAGACCAGCCGAAGCCCCTGGTTGGCCCACTTCATGGCTTCCGGGTTTGACGCCGTTACCTTAAAGCGAAGTTCGCCATAGCCCGGCCAGAGGCGCGGTACGATCTTGCCGGGGTTTGGGGAAGCGTGTTGAGCTAACGTTGTCGCAATCAGAAAAAGGCTGGAAATCATGGGGCTAAAGCTTTCTCATCTGGATAGGGTCCCACCCGTAGGCGATGCCAGTTTCGGTGCTTTGATTGCAAAGCAGGGCGGGCGCTGCGGCGCGGAAGCCAAAGGTGCCATCTTCAACCGACGGCCCGCCGCCCCGGATCGCTTTAGCGAAAGCCTCGTGGTGCAACTGGTGCGCGTCGGCCCGTGGAGCAAAGCGGAATTCGCTATCGGCATTCACAGCTGGTGGGCGCAGCGGATATTTGCGCCGGTATTCGGCGAGAAAGGCATCCTGATCCTTCTTCGCAAAGGTATTGATCGTGTAGCCCGGCTCCACATCTCTTGGGTGCTTCTCCAGGCGCAGACTCGAATAGCTCGTCGTAAGGATCCCTTCGCTGCCATAAAACCGGAAACCAAACGATTCCTGGCCGATTCCGCTCGCCAGATTCACCCGCAGACTCAGTGTAAATGCGGGATGAGCACGCGACTGTGGATAATCGAGAATCGCCAGCATCACGTCGGGCGCGTCCCGGCCGTCTTTCCAGAATCGAACTCCACCGCTGGCAAACACCTTGCTGGGCCCCAGACTCCCGGTTACCGTATGCAGGCCGCTCAATAAGTGGATGAACAAGTCTCCCGCCACACCTGTCCCGTAATCACCATAATTACGCCAGCGAAAGAGCCGGATCGGCTCAAACGGCCGCTTCGGCGCATGGCCGATGAATCGATCCCAATCGATATCGCGTTCATTCGGGTCGGCGGGCAGGGAATACTGCCAGGCTCCCAGTGCCGAGTTCCGGTCCAGCCACGCCTCCACCAGATTGAGTTCCCCGATGGCGCCCTGCTGATACAGCTCACGCGCCTTCACAAAAACGTGCGAACTCACATATTGGCTGCCGATCTGCAGGATCTTCCCACTGGCCTTTTCTGCGGCAATCACGCCGGGGCCTTCTTCCACCTTCTGTACCATCGGTTTCTGGCAATAGACATGTTTGCCGGCCTGCAGCGCCTCGGTTGTGATGCGCGAGTGCCAGTGGTCGGGGGTTGCGACGATCACGGCATCAATGTCCTTTCGGGACAGAATCTCACGGTAGTCGCGAGTGATAAACGTGCTCGCCCCGTAAGTCTCCTTCATCCGTTCCAGGCGGCTCTGGTAAATATCGCAAGCGGCGATCAGTTTCGTGCCGGGCTGGGCGGTGGCGTTACGGGCATCGCCCTGGCCCATCCCGCCAGAGCCGATGAGAGCGATTTGAACCTGGTCGTTGGGTGCGTAGGGCATTTAAGTGACTTTAAACTCCTTTGAAATTGTCAGCCTGTGGCTGCTCATGGGGATATTCTTTCACAGGATTTGCCCGGCCATGTTGAGAGTTCCTCTGAGCAGTACCTCAGCAGTCGACGATCTCTCGCGGGGAAGCGAAGCTTGTCCTCTATTGGTAATCAACCGTGGTCCGATCATAGTCGAACCCGAATAGTACTTTTGTTTCAGCAGCAGACAGTACGAAATCACTCCATGCCCATGTCGATTCCATGAACTCTACTTTACAGAGCCGTGGCATATGCCTTTTCCTAGTACTTTCAACGCTTTAGTTTAAACTTTCGAAGAGAAAATACTACTTTTTGCTTGACGAGGGGCTAGTACAATTCTTATACTTCTTCTGTGAGGGTAGTAGGGAAGTCCCATTACCCCCCAAAGACATCCTTTAGGAGGGATATTTTTCATGAAAAAAATTCTTTTGATCGCCGCTGTTGCAACACTCGGCACTCTTTCTGCAAGCGCCGCTATCATCTCTGGTGACTGTGGAGCGCCCACCATTTCACTCGGTACGTTTTCGGCGCCACTCGCTGGCTCCATTGCTTGCCCCAGCTTCAATATTGCACCTGGTGAAGAACTGGTAAGCTACACCCTGAACTTCGGTGGTTCGTTCTCCGGTGGATCTAACTCTGTTATCGACAGTGTGAACTTCACATTCTCGATCCTTGCCAACGGCTCCTTCGGCACCTACAGCGCATTCTCAAACCCCTACTTCGCCACCCAGGGGTCAGCTTCGTCCATCATCGGTGAAGTGTTCGGTTCGATCTCTGCAGTTACCAACAACAACACCGGCACGATTACTGGCCCCACCTTCGGTGCCAGCTTCTCACCCGTCTCTGGCTTCGAAGCAAATTCTGACTTCAGCTACCTCGTCAACTACACAGCAGTAACTCGCACGATTCCCTCCAACGAAGGTCAAGTACCTGAGCCTTCCACCGTCGCCCTCATCGGCGCTGGCTTGGTTGGTGTAGCTGCCGCCGCTCGTCGTCGCCGCTAGTTCGAATCGCCTTATCTTTCAAACTTCAAAGGGTTACGCTTCGGCGTAACCCTTCTTTCTTTTCCCCCTCACCCTTTTTCCTCTCCCATCCAACGATCCAGCAGCCCACCCAGACGCTTCTTCTCCTTGTCAAAGCGATTGCCCACCGCCAGATTCACCACCTCATGGGGATCCTTTTCAAGGTCATAGAATTCCACATCCGGCTTCCTCTCGGCCATGAACAAGCTCTGCACCGGATTCAGCTTACCCGCAGCATGCAACTCCTTCATTACCCCTAGCGTCGGATACTCCTTCTCGATGTAGTCGTTGTGTTGCGTATACGGCTTCTCGGGCATCAGATTCCGGATGTATTTGAAGCGTCTGGTCTGCACCGCCCGAATCTTGTCCACCGTCATATCGCAACGGTCTCGCGCCGTAAAGATATGCTCGCGAGGCTTGCTGTCAAAAAGCGTCTGCCCATGAAAGGGCTGCGGGATCTTTACCCCGGCATAAGCCAGAGTCTGCGCCGTGATGTCGAGCGAGATCACCGGATCTTCCCGCACCAGCCCCTGCTTGAGCACCCCCGGATAGCGCACCAGTAGCGGCACATGCGTCCCGGCATCATAAAGCCACTGCTTGCCGCGAATCAGACAGCGCCCGTTATCCCCGAACATAAAGATCACCGTATTCTCGAGCAAACCATCCTGCTTGAGCGCATCGAGCGTCGCCCCCACCTGCGCATCCAGCAGATGGATCGCATCGAAGTAATTGGCAACTTCATTCCTCACCCGAGGGTCGTCTGGATAATACGGCGGCAATTCAACTTTGGCTGGATCCACAAGTTCTTTCTGCCGGCGGGCGGCAACAAAAGCCGGCCCTTTATGCGGTGCCTGAAAGTTGATCTGCCCAAAGAACGGCTGCCCCGCCTTGCGCTCGCGCCAGTGTTTGCCGTCAAAACCTTTACCGGCCTTCCAGTTCCAGTCGGTCTTGGCCGTACCTCTCACACCGGGTGCAATATCGGTAACGTTCGCAGTGAAATAACCCGCCTCGGCCAGCCGTTCACTCACCAGCCGGGCATTGCCTGGCAGCTGATAATTGTCGTCTCGATGGCTGCGGTGGTGCTGTGTTCCTGTAAAGGTTTGATAGAGCCCGACATTCAAAGCGCTACGGCTGGCAGAGCAAACCGGCGCCGTGGTGTGACAACGGCTGAAACGTACGCCTTCATTGGCAATCCGGTCGATGTTTGGCGTCCTCACCAGCGGGTGTCCATAACAACTGAGTTGTGGCCCCAGATCATCCCCAAGAATCCACAGGATATTGGGCCGGTCTGCCGCCTTAAGAATCGCCGGGGAGATCCCGGCCATCGCTAGTACTTCGCGTCTATTGATCATCGATTTGCCCTAGTCTACTTCTTTTTTGCCTCCACATCGATACACTGTTCTTACGATGGATCGAAGAACCTTACTTGCCGGAGCAGCATCCTATCAGCGGATTCTCGGGGCCAGTGACCGTCCGAATCTCGGCCTGATCGGCGCTGGCGGCCGTGGCCGCTTCCTGGCTGGAGAATTCAAAGAGATCGGCTTTCAAATCCCTGCCGTATGTGACGTTTATACGCCAAACCTCGAAGCGGGCTTGAAGCTGGCCTCCACCGGCGCGCAGGGCCATAAAGACTACCGCCGGCTTCTCGACGACAAGTCGATTGATGCCGTCGTCGTAGCCACGCCCGATCACTGGCACGCCCAGATGGTGATTGATGCTGTCCACGCCGGCAAAGACGTCTATGTCGAGAAGCCGCTCTGCCACACCATCGAAGAAGGCTACCGTATGGTGGATGCCGTCAAGGCCACCAAACGAATCGTCCAGGTAGGCACCCAGCGACGCAGCTCCCCCATCTTCCTCGAAGCGAAAACTGTGATCGATTCCGGCGTCCTCGGCGACGTCCGTCTGGTTACCAGTTGGTGGATGAACCACCAGACATCCCTCAATCCCTCAGAGCTCAAAGGCGACCTCGACTGGAAGTCCTGGCTTGGCACCTCGCCCGAGCGCCCCGTCGATGCCATGCGCTTCTTTAACTGGTATTACTTCTACGATTACTCCGGCGGTCTCATCATTGGCCAGGCAGCGCACATCTTCGACGCCATCCAGTGGTTCATGAATTCTAAAGCCCCGGTTGCTGTCACCTGCGTTGGCGGCCAGGTGAATCTGAAGGGTGCCGAGATCCCCGACACGGCCACTGTGGTTCTGGAATTCGCGGAGAATTACATCGCGAATTTCACCCTTGGCTATAAGGCGATGCGTTACCATTCTTCGCAAGATCAGCTCAAGCAATTCCACGGCAACAAAGCACGTCTTGACGTCAATCGCGAAGGCTGGTGGCTCTATCCGGAATCGACTACGCCAGAGCTGAAACCCTCGCGCCAGCACATCGAGATCGGCAATTTCGCTCGTGCCACTCGCGATCACATCCGCAACTTCCTCGATTGCATCCGTACTCGCAAACAGCCAAATGCGCCAGTAGAAAACGGCCTCGCCACAGCCATCGCGCTGGTGATGACGATGGAGAGCCTGAGAAAGGGCAGACGGGTAAGCTTCAATGAAAAAACTCGTCAGACTAGCGTTTAGTCTCCTCATTCCACTCTCTGCCGCCGCGCAGATGGAAGAGATGCTCAGCGGTATCCGCAATTACCTGCTGCAGCAGCCCATCAAGACCGCGAAGATGCCGTCGCACCCGCTTCTGCTCGAAGCCGACCGCTGCGAAGTTTCAAAACCCCGCGAGATCCTCGTCCTGCTTAGTTACAAAAAACTGGCCTGTAGCGAATATCCAGGCGTGCTGGTAATCGCCCCGCGGCTCATCCACCCCGAGCATCGCGAACGCATTCGCCGCATGGGCTACCCATTTGCTCAAATCCCGCTCGGCTTTGAGTTGGCTCATTATTACGAAGTAGTCAAACGCTACAAGCGCCCCGTGCGCCTGGAGCCCCCGATGGAGCAACTCTTCGGCCCGGTAGAAAAACCGCGTCCCCAGGAGAACGCCTTTGGCATGAGCATCCGCCGCCACGATGAGCGCAGCATTGAGCGGTCTACTTCCAACGTCGTGCCTCTCGAAAAATACCTCGAAGGCCTGGTGGCACCAGCCGAGCAGCGCCGCGCTGCCGCGATGAAGACGCAAGGCGCAAAGGTGCTGGCCCGGCGTTGGCACGAAGAAGTGGTCGGCGTACTGCCCCGCTATGACGCAGGCTTCCGGCTGCGAGAGCGCACCGTCGCAGAAAGCTCCAGCTTCACCGGGATCTCGATTACGATTGACGCGCTTCCCGGGGTCGTGGCCCAGGGGGTCCTGCTCAAGCCGATTGGCCTGCGCAATTTCGAACGCCGCCCGCTCGTAATTGTCCAGCACGGCCTGATGGGCCGACCAGAATCGCTCTTTGGACAGCCCATCGAATCCTCCGACTACCGCACCTACCGCAACTTTGCCGAGCGCCTCGTGGCCCAAGGCTTCGTTGTCTATCTCCCGCAAAATCCCTACAACGGAGACTTCCGCGCCTTGCAGCTTCTGGCCAACCCGCGTGGACTTTCCCTCTTCGCCTTCATCGAGGCACAATACCGCCGCAGTCTCGATTACCTCACAACCCTCCCCTACATAGACCCCAAACGGATCGTCTATTACGGTCTGTCTTACGGTGGTGCGACTGCCCTGCGCGTGCCGGTTTTTGATCCTCGCTTCAAAGCCATTGTTTGCGGAGGTAACTTCAACGAGTGGATTCGTAAGCTGATCTTGCCCGAGCTTTCCTACAGTTACGTCCACACCCAGGAATACGAAATTTACGAATGGAATATGGCTAACGTCGCCAGCCACGCCGAACTGGCCGCAATCGGAACCATGCTCCATCCAAGCCCGATCCCTTTTCTGGTCGAACGCGGGCATCGCGACAAAGTGGGTACTGACGAGTGGGTCACTTATGAATTTGAACGACTTAAGTCGTATGTTAAAGACCCCAAGCTACGGCGATTGACTTTTTTTGACGGCGAACATCGCACTGATGGCGTTGTTGCCATACCTTTTTTAAAAGAATACGTTCAAGACCGCTAAGTCGCGCCGATATGCCTTAGTGTAGATGCAACCTAAAGGCAAACCTTACGCTTGGCTCTCAGCACTTGGGATTCTCATCCCATGTCTCACCGGTGGGCTACTGGTAGCCTTTCACGCTCCCTTGCGAAACGATATCAAGGCAGATTGGTTTGCCGCCGAAAAGGCATCCACCCAAAGCATCTACCACTTTGCCTCAGACGATTGCCGCTGCTCCGAGCGCCTTCTTGGTTACCTTGCTGGCCGCAGCCCGAAGTCCTCAGCACACGAGATCGTGGTTTACATCGGTAAGCGAAAGCCGATTCATGATCAACTCCAATCCCTCGGCTATGAAGTCCGGTTTGAAGACTCTCCAGCATCCTCAGGCGTAGTGGCCGCTCCATGGCTTCTGGTGCGCGATGCCTCCGGTCGCATCACCTATTCTGGCGGCTACGAGCCGGCTCCCTACTGGGAAGCACGAATCCTCTTTAATGTCCAACACCGTACCCTCCAGGCCTCGCTTCCCTCAACCGGTTGCGTCACCTCAAAGGCTCTCAGAGCCGAAACCTTTGCTTACCAGCTGAAAGATCTTTTGCCTCGCCTATGAACTCTTTTGAACTCCAACACCGGATCAAAGCAAATCGCTTTTTGCTTCTGATTCTGGCCGCTCACATTCCGGCTTTGCTGCTCTTTTCAGCCTTCAACTCAGCCAGTGTCGTGATCGCTCTGGTCGGCGCTGTGATTCTTTGCGCAGCGCCCGCACTCCTCACCTACAGCAACCCTTCGGGATTGTCTACTTCCATATCGATTGCCTCGGCTACGATGGGCATGTCGATGCTTCTGATCTTCCTTGGCGAAGGCAAAATCGAATACCACTTCCATATCTTTAGCTTCATCGCAGTGCTCTGCTACTTCGCAAATATTTGGGCCTTGCTCGCCGCCGCCGGCACAATTGCCGCACACCACGTTATCGGTTGGTGGCTGGTTCCGCGAATGGTCTTTAACTATGACGCTGCCTTTGGAGACGTCGTCCTTCATGCATTCTTTGTGGTTGTTGAAACCGCAATCTGCTGTGTGATTGCTCAGCAACTGGGCGCAACCATCCGCATGCGCGGTGTCCTTGAAGAACAGGTGAGCCTTACTGCCGAGCAGGTGGCCATGGGCTCAGCTGAAATCGCCAGCTTTGTAGAACATTTTGCACAATCAGTCTCGACCCAAGCCAACATGGTGGATCAGATTTCCACAACCAGCGAAAAAATGCGCAAACAAGTCTCGGGCAATCTCGAATCCGCTTCTGCCAACCAGCACCGGATGACCCAAACCGTGAACGATATCGCACATACCCATGAGCGCCTCACTCGTGTAAATGCCGAAATGCAAGCTGTGTCGGTTACCAGCCGCAAGATCGCCGGCATCGTGAATCTGATGATGGACATTGCCCGGCAAACGAATATCCTCGCCGTCAATGCAAGCATCGAAGCCAGCCGCAGCGGCAATTCGGGTGGTGGTTTTGGTGTTATCGCCGATCAGGTGCGCGACCTTGCCGTTCGCACCACCGAAGCCAGCACCGAGATCGACAATCTCATCTCAAATTCTGTTGGAAAAGTCGAGTCCAGCGCGCGTGATATCGAAAGCATCGCCGAAGGCTTTTCTGAACTCAACGCCGCTACTCAGAACATGAAAGTACTCCTCGATCAAATCCATGATTCCAGCCGCTCTCAGGCAGGTGGCATCGAGCAGATATCTGACTCCATGCGCAAAATCTCTGCTGAAACTCAGAACTTTGCGGCCGCTGCTGAAGAGACTGCCGGTACTTCCAGCCATCTGAAAGAAATGGCCGGAGACCTCAGAACCACTCTCGCCAACCTGCGCTAAAAACGTAGGCTCTGCTGCAGCAGTGCGCGAAAGCCCTGCTCATCGCAGCCCTGCAATACATCCACCGCTCGCCCGGCCGGGGCCTCAAGTAGCCGTCCACTTTGGTTTACACGAAGCTTCAGCGTCTGCTTGCGAAACAGCCCCGGAGCCACCAAATACGCGGCTGCCAATTCATCCCACCAATATCTGCCAGCTTCGCCATATGCTTTCTTAAATTCCGCCTGAATCCCCTTCAGCCCTTCGGGCAACACCTCAGCCCGCGACGGAAACTGATTGGTCAAATCCAGTGGGCAAATCGTTAGCGGAACTCTCGACGCCAACACCGTTCGCAGTGCTGCTACGTCAGCAGCGGCATTCCATTCCGCCCCGCCTTTGGCGTTACCCGCAACGTTAACTGCGCCGCCCATCCAGGTCACTGCTTTTGGAGCCTTCCCCGCTCGAATCAGCCGTCCCACTCGCGTCAGCGGCCCGGTAGCCAGAATCTCAGCATTGGCCGGCAAATCGCCCACCATTCTCGTCTCTTTCTCCTGCAATGCCTCAAGCAGCATCTTCACCCGGTATTCCGCCGTCTTCACGTCAGCAATGCCCGGTGTCGTCGCCACCCCCATCACCTTGATGTCCGGGCTGCGCAACAGAATCGCCAGCGCGGCCACGTCCTCCCACCCGCCATCCTGATCCAGCCAAAGCTCCCGCGGCTGCCCATTTCCACTCCAGGCGTAACTTAGTCCGGCAAAGGCTCGCCTTGACAGTTCTATGCGTGTTACCTTTTCTGCTATGCGTCGCACATTCTGCAGCTTGCTGTTCATTGCTTGTACCAGTTTCGCCCAATCCGGCTACCTCAAGCCTTCCAAGGCGATTCTCGATGTTCTCAACGCGCCCGGGACCCCAACTCCCAGCGTGAACCCAACCAAAACTCACGTCCTCTTTCTTCAGACTGTCCGCAACCCAACCATTGCCGACCTGGCCAAGCCCATGCTCCGCATCGCCGGCTTGCGCATTGATCCGGCAAACTCCGGGCCCCATCTCACTGCCTATGGTTATGGCCCCTACCTGCAGAAAATCGATGGCGGCCAGATCACCAAGCTGGAACTTCCCGCAAAGGTAGCTCTCACCGGCCTCAACTGGTCCCCCGATGGCCGATTCTTCTCGGTGATGAACCACACGGCCACCAACATTGAATTGTGGATTGGCGAAACCGCCACCGGGCGCGTGAAGCGAGTAGAGAAGGCAACCCTAAACGCTGCTGTCGGCGACGCCGTTGAATGGATGCCCGATTCGCGCACCTTGCTTGTCCGCCTTGTGCCTGCCACCCGCGGCAAGATGCCCGAACTTCCTGCCACCCCGTCTTCGCCCAACATTCAGGAATCGGCCGGCAAAGCCGGTGCCACACGCACCTATCAGGACATGCTCAAGTCGCCCTATGACGAGCAGGTCTTCGAGTTCTTCGCACAGTCCCAGCTAGCTTTGGTAAACGCAGCCAGCGGCCAGATCACGCCCATCGGCAAGCCCGCGCTCATCATCAACCAACAGCCTTCCCCCGACGGCCAGCACATTCTCATCAGCCAGATCCATCGGCCCTTCTCCTACGTGCTGCCCTTCATGCAATTCCCGCGTGAAATCGAAGTCTGGAATCGCTCCGGCCTGGTGGAATACAAAGTAGCCAGCCTGCCCCTCCAGGAGCGCATCCCCATCGGTGGTGTTTCCACCGGCCCACGCAACACCAACTGGAACCCCAGCGAACCCGCAAGCCTCTTCTGGGTAGAAGCCCTCGACGGTGGTAACCCCAAAGAGAAGGTGCCCAACCGCGATCGCATCCTCATGAGCAAAGCTCCCTTCAAAACCGAGCCAGTTGAACTCACCAAAGTACAAGAGCGCCTCGCCGGACAACCCCTCTGGTCTGCCAAAGGCAATGCCGTCATCCTCAGCGACATGGAACTCAACAAGCGTTGGCTCCGCACCATGATGATGGACCCGAAGAACCCCTCCGCCCCAGTGAAGATCCTCTCTGAGCGCAACATGCAGGATCGATACCGCAACCCGGGCTCCTTCCTCACCCAAACTCTCCCCAACGGCCAGCGCGTCCTCGCTGAGTCCGGCGGTTATCTTTTCCTCGAAGGTGATGGCGCATCCGCCCAGGGCGACCGCCCTTTCCTCGACCGTCTCGACCCCATCACCGGCAAGAAAGAACGCCTCTTCCAGTGCGATGCCGATCACTTTGAAACCGTAGTGGCCCTGCTCAGCGACGACGGCTCGCGATTCCTAACCCGCCGCGAATCTCCAACCGAAGTTCCGAACTTCTTCATCCGTGACGCCAAAGGTGGCATGACAGCACTCACCAGCTTTACCGATCCGGCACCGCAGCTCCGCGGCATCTCAAAGCAACTGGTCAAGTACAAGCGTGCCGACGGCGTCGATCTCAGCTTCACCCTCTATCTGCCCCCCGGCTACAAGCAGGGCACCCGCCTGCCTACCGTCGTCTGGGCCTATCCGATTGAGTTCAACGATGCCGACACCGCCGGCCAGATCGCCGGCTCCACCAAGCGCTTCACCACCATCAACGGCTACTCGCATCTCTTCTTCCTGCTCGAAGGCTATGCCATCCTCGACGGTGCCACGATTCCGATCATCGGCAGCCCCGAGGAAGCAAACAACACCTACGTGGAGCAACTCACCGCCTCAGCCAAGGCCGCCATCGACAAGGCTGCCGAAATGGGCGTCACCGATCCAGAGCGCGTCGGCGTCGGTGGGCACAGCTATGGTGCCTTCATGACGGCCAACCTGCTGGCCCACACCGATCTCTTCCGCGCCGGAATCGCCCGCTCGGGAGCCTACAACCGCACTCTCACTCCCTTCGGCTTCCAGAGCGAACGCCGCACCTTCTGGGAAGCTCAAGAGACCTACCTCAAGATGTCGCCCTTCATGATTGCCAACAAGATCAAAGAGCCGATCCTCTTGATCCACGGCGAAGCCGACAACAATCAGGGCACCTTCCCGATCCAGTCCGAACGCATGTTCATGGCGATCCGTGGCAACGGTGGCACCGTAAGGTACGTAACGCTCCCCCACGAATCCCACGGTTATTCCGCCAAAGAGTCTGTCGAACACACCCTCTTTGAGATGACCTCCTGGTTCAACAAACACGTAAAGAACGCACCCGCACGCTCTCTCGGTTCCAATTGATCTCCTACGATCCACATGAGTGGTTTCGCCACTTCTTTGTTCTTCGCGGCTCGATGTTTCGCGAGATCATCGGCCGCGTTTTACTTTGTGTTGCCTGGGCAGCAGCGGTAGTCTGTTTCGACAAGTATGTTGTCGATGTCAACATTTCGTCGCTGCTCCATGCGCTCACCGGTACTGCTCTCGGCCTTCTGCTTGTCTTCCGAACAAATGCTTCCTACGATCGATTCTGGGAAGGGCGCAAGCTCTGGGGTGGCATGGTGAATGAAACAAGAAACCTCATCCGCTCCGCCTCCGTTCATCTGGCCGGAGAGCGTGAACTCTTAATCAGCCTTACCTCACTCACCGCTAACTTTCCTCTGGCGACGATGCACCAGCTACGCGGCACAAAATTACCCGGCATGCTTGAAGCACAGCATCCGCCACTCCAGGTTGCCACTCAGATGACGGCCGTTCTCAAAGAGGCCCATCGCAGGGGCAGCATCTCTGACATCCTTCTAGCGAATCTCGATCAGAACATTCAACAACTGGTCGACTATATGGGCGCATGTGAGCGGATTCGCAAAACCCCATTACCTTTCGCCTACGTGGTTCATCTTCGCCGCGCACTCGTACTTTACTGTTTCAGTCTCCCCTTCGCTCTGGTGGATACCTTCGGCTGGGGCACCATTTTCGACACCCTCGTCGTTTCCTACATCTTCTTCGGCATAGAAGAAATCGGAGTTGAAATCGAAGGCCCCTTCGGTTTCGACGACAACGATCTTCCTCTCGAAGACATCTGCGAATCGATCCGTCATAACCTCTTCGCTCTGGTCAATATCGAGCAATCCGCACCCGACGTGATGCCCGAAGGTCTCTAGCATGCGCCTGCTCCCGATCCACGACACCCAGGCCCGCCGCATCCTCTCGCCCGTCTCTGGCTTTCTCGCAGAAGCCGGCTTCACCCACTCCCTCACCCCGGCACGCAATTGCACCTACGGCTGCAGCTATTGCTACGTGCCCACCATGCGCATCCAGGCCGGCCTCAAGCCCGACGACTGGAAACACTGGGGCGAGTACACCACCTACAAAGCCAACGCCCCCACCCTGCTCAAGCGCGAACTCAACCCCGATCAACTCATCTACTGCTCCCCGCTCACAGACCCCTACCAACCCGCCGAAATGCACCAGGAGATGATGCCTCGCATTCTGGAGCAGATCTACATCCATCCTCCCAAGCTCTTCGTCATCCAGACCCGCTCCCCCAACATCCTCCGCGACACAAAACTGCTGCAAACCGTAGCCGAAAACACAGACCTTCG
>JBIPMY010000121.1:0-14909 GCA_044376335.1 Bryobacter sp. | reverse complement strand
CACGTATCTTCCCGGGATTACTGGTAGCGAGATAAAGCTTCATTTTGCAATCCAATCAACTCTTGTATTCCACCGCGAGCCAGCTCAATCATGGCCCCAAGCTGCGGGTCGTCAAACGGAATCTGCTCGGCCGTAGCCTGCACTTCGATAAACTTCCCTGCCCCGGTCATCACCAGATTCATATCCACATCGGCCGCCGAGTCTTCTTCATAGCAAAGATCCAGCACCGGCACACCCTTAACAATGCCAACACTGGTTGCCGCCACCGCATCGCGAAACGGAGACTTCTTCAGCACCCCGCCTGCCAGCATCTTCTTCACCGCAATCCCGAGCGCAACATACGCCCCGGTAATCGCCGCCGTGCGCGTCCCACCATCGGCCTGCAACACATCACAGTCCACAACAACAGTACGCTCCCCCAGAGCAGCCGTATCAATCACTGCCCGCAGCGAGCGTCCAATCAATCGCTGGATCTCCATCGTGCGCCCACTCTGCCGGCCCTTCACCACTTCCCGGGGCGTACGAGTGATCGTAGCTCGTGGCAGCATCGAGTACTCGGCCGTCACCCAGCCAGTGCCCTTACCGCGCAGAAAGCCCGGCACGCCGTCCTCTACCGTTGCCGCACACAGCACTCGCGTGTGGCCAACGGAGATCACAACAGACCCCTCGGCGGTAAGCAAAAAATCAGTTTCCAGCTTGGTGGGCCGCAATTGCGCAGCCGTCCGTCCATCGATTCGAATCATTTAACTTTCATTCCTGACAGTGATGCATAAAACAGCAGCGAGAGCAGCCCGATCCCGACGATAATGATGAAGAGACAGGGCAGCGCACCGACGAAATTCTTCGGTGTAATCTTCTCCGGCTCAGCTTTTTTGAGTCCGCCACGCGGCGGCTTGATTTTTGCCATACAATTTCGATGCTATCCCATGCGCCTCCTAATAACCGTCCTCGCACTCATTCTTTCTTCCTGTTCCACAGAAAATAAGCCCTTCCAGCCCCCCCAAGGCGTCGAAGGAGGCTGGAAGCTCACCACCTCGGCTCCCGCTCAAGGCCCGGAATGGATGCAACGCCTCGGCGTCAAACAAGGCTTCACTGCAAGCTATGCGGGGCCAGTCGATACCGTCGCAGAATTCTACGAACTCAAAAGCGACGCCTCTGCTCTCGAATGCATGCAGCTCTGGCGCGGCGAAAAATCTGAAAGCCGCTTCTACAAACGCAACCTCTTCGTCGTCCTCCGTAGCTCTCACCCAAACCGCGAAATGCTCATGGATTTCAGCCGCGCCCTACAGAAGACCCTCTAGTTGCCGTCGGGGCGAAATCGAACTTCATCCGCCGCAAGGTACTCGCCTGCCCTCGCGCCAGAGAATTGCACATAAGCAATTCCTCGCCCCTTCACGGACAACTCAAACACAGGCACCGCATCCCCCGGCCCCTTCCTCCCCGGCACAGCAGACAGTTCCGCCCGGTCCACCACTTTGCCAGCCACATCAAAGGCCTCAAGCACCGCAGGTGCCCCTGCACTCCCCCAAAACGAAATCGTCACCCCACTCACAACACTGGGAAAATTCACCTGCACCGGAATCGGCTCCAGCGCCATCGCACTTCCAATCCCCTTATGCCCGCTCGTCAGGTGCTCAAAGAACATCACCAGCCCCTTGGCCTTGGTCGTCTTTGGCTCGCGCGCCAGCTTGAAGACAACACCCTTGTCCTCCCACTTCTCCGCCCGGTTCGCCTTGTCATTCGGCGCCAGCAACACGGTGACACCTTCAAAGTCCACAACCGTCTCGGCGGCCGCCATGGCCAGCGCCAGAAATCCAATCGCGATCCTCATGCCTGGTTCGGCCTCAACTCAAGCCCCGTCATCGTGCCCGTTGCCGAAGCAAAGCGGTCTGTCTCAATCCCCATCCGTTGCAACATCGAAACAAACAGATTCGGCAGCGGATAATTGCGCTGGCGGTCAAAAACCAGATGCCCCGCATGACGGAATCCACCCCCCGCCAGCAAGGTCGGCATGTTCAGCGTCGAGTGCGCATTCGCGTCTCCCAGATTCGACCCATACAGCACCATGCTCCGGTCCAGCAGTGTCTCGCCGTTCTCCTTCACACCCTGCAATCCCTTAAACAAATCCGCTAGCAGCCGCATATGCCAGGTATCGATCAACCGCAATTGCGACAGCTTGTCCTCAGACTTTCCGTGATGTGAAAGGTTGTGATAGCCGTCATTGAGCGTCGCACCACGAAGCTGCAGTACGGGCGAGCTCACACTATCCAGCATCAACGTCACCGCACGCGTGGAATCGGTCTCAAAGGCCAACCGCACGAGGCTATACATCTGAGCCACCTTCGCCATGTACATGGCCGGATTTGCCAGGTCCTGCGGCGCTTGCTCCTTCACCACCGGCTTCGGCTTCCGCTCCCACCCGCGCGACGCCAGCAGACGCCCTTCCAGCTCACGCACGCTCGTAAAGTATTGATCGAGTCGCGCCTTGTCTGGCGCACTCACCTTCTGCCCAAGACTCCGCGCCTGATCCGACACCGCATCAAGAATCGATCGCCCGCTATCCAGTTCGGTGATCTTCGATTCCACCTCCTGTGCCGTCCCCTGAATAAACATCTGCCGGAAAACACTCGCCGCACTCTGCTCTGGCGGAATCGCCACACCACTCCCACTCCAGGACAAAGACCGGAAGCCCGTATTCACCGACAGCGTCAAAGAAGGAAACCGTGTCTGGCTTCCAATCCGCTCAGCCACATATTGATCCAGCGAAATCGTATTCCGAAACGAACTGCTCGCCGGATGCGGAGCAGCAGTTAGAAAGCTGATATCCGAAGGATGCCCGCCATCCACATTCGGATGCGACACCCCCGAGAACACCGTAAAGTCCTTGCGATAAGGCTCCAATATCTTCAGGTAAGGCGAAGGCACATAGTCCGCTCCTGCCCCACTCGGGAAGAACTCACCCGGCAGCAGCCCCAGGTTATTGCACACCGCAAACATCCGTCGCGGCGTCTGCCCCGCCATGCCTTCAAGCAAAGGCAAGGCAAGGCTCACACCAACACCGCGCAACAGCGTGCGCCGCGACATGGCCTGAAAGCGAGATCCGTAATTCTTCATAACTCTCCGTTTGCCCTTACTTGTTTTGAAACAACTGACTCTGCACAATACCGTGTATCATCGACCGCACACCGTACCCCGCCCCGCGCGTCTGCTCCAGAATCTCATCCACCCGCTTGCGATCCGCAAAGCCAATCGGCGCACCGGTCGAATAGATCAACAACTGCTGCGCCAGATTCCGCGCCACGGTTTTTTCCTCGCGCTCGAGCAACACTTTCTTGAACTCGCGGATGTCTGAAAACTTTGCCCCGCTCTCAAGCGTCCCGGCCGAATCCACCGGCAACGCATAGTGAAACGCAAAGCGCTGCCCGGAGAATCCAACACCCGGCTCCGGCTTCACCGTCTCGACAGTCGCCCGGTACTTCTCACGCCACCCGCCCATCACATCAAAGCTCTCCAGCGCAAATCCCGGCGGATCGATCTTGCGATGGCAAGAGGCGCACGATGCATCCGCGCGATGCTTGTCCAACTGCTGCCGAATCGTCACCGCCCCGCGAATATCCGGCTCCACTGCTGGCACACCCGGCGGCGGCGCCGTCTGATAACCCAGAATCCGCTCCATAATCCACACCCCGCGCAACACCGGCGAGGTCGTCGTCCCGTTGGCCGTCACCTTCAGCACACTGGCCTGCGTCATCAATCCACCACGCACAGAATCCTTTGGCAGCGCCACCTTCCGCATCGAAGCCCCGGTCACTCCCGGCACTCCGTAATGCCTCGCCAGCCTCTCATTCAGAAACGTAAAGTCAGACTGGACAACATTCCTCGCCGGCAGATTCTGCTTCACCATCTCATTAACAAACAACCGTGTCTCTTCAATCGCCGCCAGCTTCAACGGGTCATCCAGTTCGTAATCGTTATAAAGCGTAGTCGATGGCGAACTATCATCGATCTTGCGTATATCCAGCCAGTAATCCGTAAAGGCCTCGATAAAACGCTGCGATCGCGCATCCTTCAACATCCGCTCTGTCTGTGCACGCAACACCTGCGCGTTCTGCAACTTCTTCGCC
Source organism: Bryobacter sp. (assembly GCA_044376335.1). Classification (GTDB taxonomy): domain Bacteria; phylum Acidobacteriota; class Terriglobia; order Bryobacterales; family Bryobacteraceae; genus Bryobacter. The sequence continues at coordinate 10,785 of JBIPMY010000121.1, read as the reverse complement.
GCAGCAAGTCCCCGCAACTCAGCGTCCGGTGGCGAATTCCACAAAAACAGCGCGAGCCTTGTCGCCAGCGCATCATCACTCAACTTACCCGGTGACTCCTGCACAAACAGGAACCCTGGCGAACTCAGCACAGCCGTATAAGTGAACAGCATCGATTTCGCAAAGCCATTCCCCGCCGCCATCTGCTGCTCAAACAACTGCATAAATCTCTGCACAGCCCCCTCATCCACCGGCCCGCGATAAGCCCGCGAAAGAAAGGCCCGCAGCAACCTCTGCGCATCCGCCTTGGGCTCCGTGGATTCCACCTCTACATTCACGTCCACCATCCGGGGAATCCGGTTGCGAAAGCCCGCATTCTCACCCGTCACTCTCGGTGCCACCACCGGCACACCCACGCCCCCAGCCTCCATCCGCCTCAGCGGCAGATCACCAAACAAATTCCGGTAACCTTCCCCTGAACTCGCGTCATACAGCGGCCCCGTCACCTCCAGCCACTGAAACGCCACTCCCGGCATCCCTTCCTTCGTAGCCAGCGGATTCACATACTCAAGCTCAGTCCCATTCACCCGAGTCCGAAACAGCCGCATGCTATCGGTCTGAATCATTTCATTCGCGGCAAGCGCTACATCGAGTTCATACTCACCAGCCTCAGGCTTAAAGTCGAATTCCCCCAACGGCCGTGATTGTCCCGAGCTCTGCGCATACACCCCAATCGGCTCATTCCGCCGCCCCGGCCAAACCTCATCGGCATTCGGCCGCTCCATCCGTGGCGTATACAGATAAGCCGTCTTCTCCGGCCCAAATCCCGTAAAGTTCCAGTGATCAATCCCACCACCGCTCACCCAGATCGAATAGCCCTTTACCCTGATCTTGTAACGCCCCGCCGCAGGCACACGAAACCCCGTCCAGCTAAAGCCACCCGCATCAGAGAAGATACTCGACACCCGGCCCATAGCTTCGCGCTCTTTCGTCTCAGGGCTTGTGATCGGGCTACGTCCAGCTCTCACTTCCGGCTGCGCATGAGAATCCAGCACCGGAAAGTTCATCCGATCCGTCCGCGTATTCCCCTCACGAGGCCACATATTGCCGGTCAGCATCGGCTCCTGCCGGGCATAAACACGAGTGGTAGCCGTAGCCGGTTGCACCAGCTTCGCAGCCATCGCCTCGCGCATCGCCATCTGCGCCGTGCTCATGTAGCGCGCCATCTGCACATGCGATACATCAAGCGCAGTCCCTGTCTTGTTGAAGCGAAAAGCAATTCCGTCTTGTGGCAACTTGTCGCGAATCCGCAACCACGGCACTCCCAGCAAATCGCGAATCGCGTTCTCGTATTCGTAGGCATTCAGCCGTCGCAAGCCAGCCCGCCCGTTCCTGGCTACCGTAGCAACTTCAGTCTCTACCAGCGAAGTAGACACCTGTTTCAGAAACGCACTCATCGAAGCCGCCGCCGGCCGGGGCAATCCCTTGGGAGGCATCTCCCCATCTGCCACGCGATCATAAACCTTCACCCAGGTGGCGAAGTTCTCCGGCTCAAAGGCAAGCTTGGTCAAGTCCAGCCCCGCCTTGGCACCACTAGCACCATGACACGCAATGCAATTCTGACGAAAGAACGCCTCGGCTCCAACAATAGGCGCAGCAGCAGCAGTGGCAGCGAACAGACCCAAACTCAAAACAAATCGCATTACGGTGATCATAACCCCAACCTTGGGCTAGAATGCCAGATACCTCAGATGTACTTACATCACCAAAACCCGCGCCGCCTCACTCCGGCCGCTGAAGCCCCCGCCCAAGCCCCGCTCAACAACCTGGCCCATTGGCAGCCCGCAATAGACGAAATCCACTCCTGGCCCGAGTACACAGAGCAACCCCTCCACAGCCTGCCCAACACCGCCGCAAAACTCGGCATCGCCAGCCTCTTCTACAAAGACGAAAGCCGCCGCTTCGGCACCACACTAGGCAGCTTCAAAGCACTCGGTGCCCCCTACGCCGTCTTCTGTCTCCTCGCAGATAAAGTCGAGGCGACAAACGGAACCAGACCCACAGCCACACAACTCCGCACCAGCCAATTCCACTCAATCACCAGCCGCGTAACAGTCTGCGTGGCAACTGACGGCAACCAGGGCCGCGGCCTCGCTTACGCTGCCAAAATCTTCGGCTGCCGCTGCGTCACCTACATCCACAGCCACGTCAGCGACGGTCGCAAAGAAGCAATGGAAGCACTCGGCGCAATCGTCATCCGCATCAACGGCGAATACGAAGATTCCGTCCGCCGCGCCAAAGAAGACGCAAAGCTCAACAACTGGCACTTCGTCAGCAGCACCTCCTGGGACAACTTCGCCTCCCCCATCCCGCGCAACGTCATGAATGCCTACATGGTGATGGTAGAAGAAGCCCTCGCCCAACTCCCAGACCCCAACCAGATCACCCACATCTTCATGCAAGGCGGCGTAGGCAGCATCGCCGCTGCAGTCTTTATGGGCTTCTACCAACGGTGCACCACCAACACTCCAAACTTCGTGATGGTCGAACCCATCGAAGCAGACTGCCTCTATCAGTCTGCCGTCCACGGCCAGGCCAAGCCATCTTCCGGCACGCTCCACACCATCCAGGCGGGCCTAGCCTGCCGCGAAGTCTCACCCGCAGCCTGGAGCATCCTGGACTGGCTCACCAGCGACTTCCTCGCCATCCCGGACTCCTGGGTTGAAGAAGCCATGCGCTCCCTCGCTAACGGCCACGGCGACACGCCAATCGTAAGCGGAGAATCCGCCGCCGGCGGCATGGGAGCGCTCCTGCATGCCGCTACCAACCCGGAACTCTACAAGCAACTCCGTCTCACCCCAAACAGCCAGGTCGTCCTCTTCGGCTGCGAAGGCGCCACAGACCCCGCAATCTACGAGCGCATCACCGGCCAAAGCCCGGAACAAGTCTTCGCCCGCCAATAGCTGCAAAAGTCTCCGGCTACCACAATACCGGAACCCCATAAGCCGCAATCGCCGCATCCTTCGACACCAGCGTCATACCCTCTACCATCGCCTGTGCCACTAGCAAACGGTCGAATGGATCCTTGTGAATCACCGCAAGGCGATCCGTCTGGTAGACATGAAAGAGTTCAACGGGCACGTAGGCCTTAAGCCCGAGCTTCCTCAAATTGGATTCCAGAAACTCTGGCTCCATCGGAACTTTCAACTTCCCTGCCTGAATCTTCAACCGGATCTCCCAGATCGAAGCCACGCTGACGTACAGTTCGTTCCGTTCCTCCAGCAGCGCCTTCTTCACTTTCCGCGAAAGCATTCCCGGCTGATCAATTGCCCACAAAAAAACATGGGTGTCGAGAAGCAGTTTTAATGTCGCCATTTCACCGGCCTAAGAATGAATCCAGCTCATCGTCACCCATCGGTGCGTCCCAGCCTTCGCAATACTCAATGGTTCCGGCAGCAGAGCCCAAAACGCGCTTGGGAGCAGCATCAAGGCGAACCAGCTTCACCATCGGCTTTCCGGCCTTGGCAATAATGATTTCTTCGCCCACCATGGCACGCTCCACCAATTGGGAAAGCTTCGTTTTCGCCTCATAGAGATTTACTTCCATGCCTTCACACTACCAAACCAAACCAACTTGGTCTAGTTCTTCTTTATAGATCTCCAATGAAGCTTGCGCTAAAGTTTAAGTCTCAAAACTGGAGCGCCTCATGAGCAATAAGATTTCGCCATTTCTATGGTTCAACAACAACGCCGAAGAGGCAGCCGAATTTTATCTCTCGGTTTTCCCCGGCTCAAAGAAGCTGAGTGAGCTCCGCTCCGCTGGCGTCGGCCCTCAGCCAGCCGGACAAATCGTGGTCATCACCATCGAGCTCCTGGGCCAGCAAATGACCTTCCTCAACGGCGGCCCTTCCCACACCCTCACCCCAGCCTTCTCCTACTCGGTCTCCTGCAACGATCAGGCCGAAATCGACTTCTACTGGGACAAGCTCATCGAAGGCGGCAAACCCATGGCCTGCGGCTGGCTCACAGACAAGTTCGGCCTCTGCTGGCAGATCGTACCCCACAACGTCGGAGTCGTCCTCAAGAACCCCAAAGCAATGGCCGCCATGATGACCATGATCAAATTCGACATGGCCGCCCTCGAAGCCGCAGCCAGGGATTAGCGCCACACCGCAATGACCCCCAACAACGCAATCTTCCTCCGGGATTTCCTCCTCCCCCAGCTCATATCCGAGCAGGCCGTCACGCATAAGATCCTCGCCTCTGTACCGCCAGATCAAGACCAGTACCAACCCAGCCCCATCAGCATGACCGCCTTCCAGCTCGCCCGCCACATCACCATCTGCGAACTCTGGTTTCTCGACGCAATCCTCAACGGCCAATTCGGCCCAGCCCCCCGCCCACCCGCATCAGCAACCACCTGCCAGGCCCTCGCCGCCTGGTACGCCGAAAGCACAGCCCAGCGCATCCCCCAACTACAACAACTCCCCGCCGAAAGCCTCACCAAAGCAATAGACTACATCGGCCTCCGCAACGATCCCGCCGTCGCATACCTCAACATCGCCATCCGCCACACCGCACACCATCGCGGCCAGCTCTCCACTTACCTGCGCGCCATGGGTGCCTCAGTCCCAGCCATCTACGTCGAAAGCGCCGACGAACCCTACCCCCCTGAAGACGGCAGCATCGTGATCCCTCCTGCGTTCTGAGCCATAGCATCCGCTCGATTGAGTTCCCGACGCTGCTATCCTGAAATCAAAAGGGTTCCACTTCGCGCAAGAAGATCCAAGCACAATTGATACAGCATTTTTCCGATCTCAACCTCTGTCCCGCCTTGCAGGACAATCTCGATAAGAACCAGTTCGTAACCCCGACACCGGTCCAGGCACAAGCCATCCCGCCCATCCTGGATGGCCGCGACGTCGTCGCCACCGCGCAAACCGGTACCGGCAAAACACTCGCCTTCGCTATCCCCATCATCGAAACTCTCTCTGCTGCGCCCATCAGCAAATCCGTCAAAGTCCTGATCCTCAGCCCCACCCGCGAACTCGCCATCCAGATCGATGAGGCCTTCCGCAAAATCGCCGAAGGTATGAAAATCCGCACCGCCGTCGTTGTCGGTGGCATGAGCGAAAAAGCCCAGTTGCGCGACATCGAAGCCGGTGCCGAAGTAGTGATTGCAACGCCAGGCCGCCTCTGTGACTATCTCGACCGCCGCTTGATCAATCTCTCCCGAGCCGCCACCGTCGTACTCGACGAGGCAGACCGTATGCTCGACATGGGCTTCCTGCCCGATCTGCGCATCATCCTCGACAACCTCCCGGCCAAACGCCAAACCATGCTCTTCTCCGCAACCATGGACCCCTCCGTCGCAGGCCTTGTCTCAAGTTACGTCAGAAATCCAGAGTGGATCGCCGTGGAGCAGTCCGCTCAGACCGCCGGCCAAATCGATCTCTTCTGCTACCAGGTCGAGCGGGGCTCGAAGTTCGATCTCCTCGAGTATCTGCTCAAAAACGAGCAAGGTTCTTTCCTCGTCTTTGTCGCCACCAAAGAAAGCGCAGACCGTTTAACGAAGTTCCTCGAGCGCGGCTGCTACAAAGTCGCCGCCATCCACGGGGACCGCTCCCAGAGCCAGCGCAATGAAGCGCTGCAGGGTTTTAAAGACGGCATCTACCGCATCCTGGTCGCCACCGACGTAGCCGCCCGCGGCATTCACGTCGATGACATCGCCCACGTCGTGAACTACGATCTCCCGCAAGAGCCAGAAAACTTCGTCCACCGCATCGGACGCACCGGCCGCGCCGGAGCCCGCGGTGCCTCCTGGACCTTCGTCACTTCCCTCGAACTCGTCGACGTCCGCAGATACGAGCGCACTCTCGGTATTCAGGTGCAATTCCGCGAACTCCCGCCGCTGCGCCGTCCCATCGGGCTCGTCTCTGATGCCGACATGGAAGAAATGCTGGCGGAGATGAGAAAAAGCCTTCGGCCTGCAAGCGAAGCAAAGCCACCCCAACCCACCAAATCACAGCCCACCAGAACCCGTACCGCCCAAACACCTGCAGCTACAACTCAGGCAACAACAACTCAGTCAGCCAATACCCAGCCAGCCAACACACCAACAGACAGCACGCCATCTGCCGGGCCCACCGGTCGCCGCCGCCGTCGCCTCCGCTAAACACAGATGCCCCGAGAGAATCAGGCCAGCCCAGAACTTCGGCTGTTTCGATTGGACGGAAGCGTCCCCCGCGACCCCGCCATCGACACCTGGTTCAACAACCACCCCACCGAACTCGGCGCAATCGCGCGTCACTGGTTTGAACAAATGCGAAACTGCGGCGACGAAGTCCGCGAGATCCTCCACGATGGCTGCCCCGTAGCCTGCCTCGGCGACGTCCCCTTCGCCTACGTCAACGCCTTCACGGCACATGTCAATGTAGGCTTCTTCCAGGGAGCCTCACTCCGCGACCCCAGCCGTCTCCTCGAAGGCACCGGCAAATTCATGCGCCACGTAAAGCTCCGCCCCGGCGAAGCCACCAACGAGACAGCACTCAACAAACTCATCACCGCTGCCTACGAAGACATCAAGGCTCGCGTCGAACATGGCTAAACCTGCAAGGCTCACCTGCACGCTTCCATAAAGGACAATCTTTTTTCGAGGAGCCATCAGGCCAACGAGACGGGATTTGATAGTCTGGCCGGATGACTTTGGCATCCTTGGCCTCGATTCAATTGGCGCGATTTGATTCGTTATCCAAAAACGAGGGCCTGGCAGACGGGCACTCACTGCCCGCCTTATTTTGTGGCGTAGCTGCCGATACACGCGCAGCAGCAACCGAACCATCCTCACAACAGGCATTCGCGTTCCTGATTCTGGGCCTCCATGCAGATAAAGAGTCAGCACATTCACTCCTCGCAATGCGCTCACAAATTGCGCCGTGGATGGGTGGCGCACGCGAGACCTACAGTGCCGTACTTGAGCCATTCCGCCATAAGGGCGAAGCGAACTTCTTAAACCGCGAATCCCCGGGAATTGTCTTCGGCAACCTGGCAGAGCCCGCTGCTGCGGATGCTCCGCTGGTGGTGATTACCTCAGTCGGATGGCACGTAGATGCAAGTCTCGACATGAAACGTGTCGAGAAGTTTGGCGCAGGCGTTGCGGGCGTCAGAATCGGGATGACGGCAGTCGATGGCCTGCACTCCCAGCAGACCTTCAGCTTTCCAGGCCGGCTGACAATAGACCCCGTAACAGTAACCTTCTGGAGAGATGACGCATCAGTGAGGGCCTTCTCTTACGGGCCCGGCGGCCACCGCCGCCAGATGGACATCCTGCGGGCCGAGGACCTCGCAGACAGAACCTCATTTACCCGCTTTCGGGTGCTACACAGTTCAGGAACCTGGTACGGAAGTGATCCCCAACTTTTGTAATTCGAAAGCTATTTCGGCCAGCGATGAGCCATACCGCTGACATCGTTCCAAAGCTCAGCCGCAAAGACTAGAGCCTCCCGCCTGTTGGGTGGGAGACTCTTGAAACAGTCGAAGAAACAAATCAGTACCCGCTGAGGATATCGATAGGTCACTTCATGTCAGAACAACAATCGCAGGCCCAACTGAATGTTGCGGCTTCCGCCATCAGCGGAACTGCCGATGCCAGCGTTGGTAATCTGGCCGAAAGTAGCATTGCCGAAGCCGCCGTCCGGGTTAGGATACTGCGGTGTGTTCGTGAAGTTGTAGCTCTCAGCGCGGAACTCAAGCTTAAAGCGCTCGGTCACCGCGAAGCGGCGGAAGAGTGATAGGTCCACATTCGCAAAGCCGGGACCATTAAAGGCATTACGCCCGATGTTGCCAAAGGTATTGGCGGCAGGTGCGGCGAAGACGTTCGGGTCGAACCACGTGGGCTGATTGCGTCCCGTGGAGCGGAAGTTCACCGCGCCAGACACTGGCAGATCGCCCGTGCCAATGTAGTTCGGATTGTTCGAATTGCCTGGAGCATTGAGTGTGGCGTTTGGAGCCGAGATGTTCATGGCCTGGCCGCTCATCAGCGTCAGCAGGCTGGTTAGCTGCCAACCGCCGAGCACATGGCTCATCGCACCATTGTTCGCAAACCGCTTTCCCTTGCCAAAAGGCAGTTCCCATATATAGCTCTGGTTGAACATATGGCGCCGGTCAAAGTCTGCCGTGGCACGCGACCGGCCTGGATTGATGTAATAAGCAAAGCCGCCGTTGTCGTTGGCGAAATCAATTGCCTTCGACCATGTGTACGCGGTAGTCATTTGGAAGCCACCCGAGAAGCGGCGATCAAACTTCACCTGGAGCGAGTTGTAATTGTTCGAGGTGCCAATAAAGCTGAAGTTGGTGTCGGCATCGCGTCTGAACCGAGCCCAGAGCGGACGCCCATCGCGGCCGGCACCCAGCGTCAGACCAGCATTGGCATTAAATACGGTCGGGATACGCGTGCCCTTGTTGCCCACATAAGCTACGTCGAGTGTGAATTTGCCCGGCAGCGCACGCTGCACGGCCAGATTCCAGCTTTGGATGTACCCTTCCCGATAATCCAGCGGAATTACATCGTAGTTCTGGTTGGGGGCGTTGCGGATGATGCCGTCGGCCGGCACATTGAAGGGCAGTGGTGCCGGCAAACCGTCAGCCATGCGGCCAGCAGGCACAAAAGAGTTGATTGGATTGAACGCATTGTTCTGTCGCACTGGAAAGTTATAGGCGTAGGCGTTATTCGCATAGGGAATGTAGCTCACACCGTAGCCCGAGCGGATCACCGTTTTCTCATCAAAGCGATAGCTGATCCCAAAACGCGGCGCGAAGTTGGTCTTGTAATTCTTACGCCCAAGGTTGCTGGGGTTATTGCCCACGCCAGCCACGATCAACGAATTTGTGTTGATGTCGTAGTTGGAGAAGCCACCCTTCTGGCGTGGCGTAGCAGGCGGATAAAGCTCATGGCGCACACCGATGTCGATCGTCAGCTTCTTAGATACCTGCCACTTATCCTGAACATAGGTGAACAACGGAAACTGGACATACTCCGGGAAGGCCGAGAGCAGATCGCGCCCGTAGTCGTTTGGCAGGTCCAGCAGGAAGGCAGCGTAAGCGTTCGCAAAGCCCTGGTTGGAATCTCCGTTGCGGCCCGTTTGGCCGGAGCGGAAACGATACTGGCCTCGCAACGAATAGACCTGCGTTTGAAACAGGCCGTCACGGTTATAGCGATAGTCGGCACCAAACTTCACCGTGTGCTTGCCGGCACTCTTTGTCCAGTTCGTAATGAAATTCCAGTTCGTCTCAAAGCGAATCCAGGGCAGCGACAGCGAGTAGCCCACCACGGGATTCGAATAGCCTTGAATGTCGATGTTCGTCAAACCGGACGTAAGGTCCGAGATGTTCACGCCGCGAATTCCCACCTCGTCAGAAGCTTTGGTGCCGTAGTCTGTCGCATAAGCATCGTTACGGTACCGCATCAGGCCGATGCGCAGTTCGCCAATCAGCGTGGGTGAAAACACCCGGGTCGCGTTCATGCCCGCAGTTTGCGTCTTCGTGATGCCCGTGCCGCCGAAGCCGCCGTTGGCCGGGCCGCCCGGCAGGCCATACTGCGGCGGATCGGTGATCTTGGGCCGTTGGAAAGAGTACCTCACGTTGATGCGCGTATTCTCATCGAAATTGTGGTCCACCTTGGCGTCGAAGCCGTCGGTGTCCTTGGCGCGCACTGTGCCGCCTTCGAAGTTCACGCCAGTGGCATTGGACGAGGTTGTCGCTGGCAGCAGCGCGTTCAGGCGCGCAGCAATCGGAGAAATGCGCGATGCGGGAATAAGATTACCCACGAAAGGCGTGCGGCCCGTCCCATCGGCTGCTCCCGTTGTCGGGTCGTAGATGATGGTGGGGGATTGCGAGAGGTTACCTGTGCGGAAGTCCGCCGTCGGAATAGTGAAGCGGTTCCCTTTGCCCAGGCGGTCGCGAATGCCAAGGTAGTCGCCGAAGAAGAACGTTTTGTTCTTCACGATAGCGCCACCCAGGGTGGCACCAAAATAGTTATACGTGATCGGCGGCTTGATTAGCAAATCGGTGCGACGGGCAGCCAAGGCGCTGACTCGATTGAACTCGTAAAAACTGCCGTGATACTCATTGGTGCCGGACTTGATGTTCACATTCATCACTGCACCTCCAGCACGCCCCATTTCGGCGTCATAGTTCGACGTGGTTATGTCCACCGTCTGAATTGCCTCGGCCGGTGGAATGTATGCCGTCAGCAACCCAGTGCGATGGTTGTTGTCCACCCCTTCAAACTGAATATTGTTGGCCATGCGAGACTGTCCGTTCACTCGTGACTGCATCGAGTCGTTCGAATTGAAGAACTCCGAGTGATTGCGTTGCGCACGCGCGGCGCCGGGCACCAGATTCACCAGCCCCTGAAAATTGCGGTTCTGCGTGAGCGGCAGTTCGGAGACCTGACGCTGATCCATGCTGCGGCCCGTATCGGTGCGGTCCGTCTGCAGCGCTGGCGCTTCGGCGGTCACCTGAATCTGTTCGCTGATCTGGCCCGGCTGCAATTGGAAGTCCACGCGAGTGGTTGAATTGATCACCACCTCAACACGATCGCGGACTGACTTGCGAAAGCCCGCTAGCTCAACCGAGACTGAATAGACACCGGGTGGTAGGTTCGAAAACGTATACGTACCGGCTTCGGCCGATTGGACGCTCCGGTTGAAATTAGTATTCAGCTCTACCGCGGAAACCTTGGCATTCTGCACCGAGGCTCCCGAAGCATCCGAGATTGCGCCCAAAATCGTTCCATTGAGAGCTTGC
>JBIPMY010000462.1:0-4680 GCA_044376335.1 Bryobacter sp. | reverse complement strand
TTGAAACTCGCAGTGTTCGCCTGTCTTCCGTTCCTGGCACTGGCTGAGACCCCAAACACAAAACCGAACCGGCTGTCGAGGCAAGAGCGGAAAGAAGGCTACGTCCTTCTGTTTGATGGCAAGACCTTAAAGGGTTGGGACGGCGATCCGCAGAGCTGGTCTGTGCGAGACGGCGCGATTGTTGGAACCAACGATGTTCACAAGATCGACCAAAACAGCTTTCTCATCCATGGTCAGCCGCAAACCAACTTTATACTCCGGGCTCAGGTTCGACTCCGTAACGGGAATTCGGGAATCCAGTTTCGAAGCAGACAGTTGCCCGGCCCTGGATGGATTGTCAGCGGCTATCAGGCAGACCTCTCCGATGAGCAGGGGCGTGAATCCTGGGGGAATTTCTATGAGGAACGCGGCCGCAGTCGGACAATGATGAAAACCCCGGACGAAGGATGGCTCAAGGCCAAAGCTGTGCTGCGAGAGAAGGATTGGAACGATTACGAGATTTTCGCCGATGGCCCGAGAATACGGCTCACATTGAATGGCCTGGTGACGATCGACACTACCGAAGACAAATGGCCAGGTGGCATCATTGCACTACAGTTGCACACCGGCAAGCCGATGCTGGTTGAGTTCCGGTCGATCCGACTGAAGCCTCTTCATGCGCCGTAGTCTCCGGAATCAAGGCAATCCGCCGTTGCCCCCTGGACCCAAAACCCGCAAGCGGCATCACGCGCTCATCATATACTCACTGGAAAGCTCCCCTTGTTGTTACTGGCTCTCGCCCAGGCCATCGCTTTTCCTGACGAGATGCAGCCGGAGAGTGACAGCAATCTTATGGTGGAGTTCGAGCCATGTCTGCGCATCGGCCTGATCAAATTCGAGTCTCTCGTTGCGAAATTAGAGTTGCTCGCAGGGCGCAGAGTGGATATTGCGAACTGGCAGATCCAATGGGATGCGGCTATGGATGACGTTTGCAAAGTGCATCGAAAGATCCTAAACATCCTCGAAATTGAGGTTCCCCGGCCAGATCCTGGGCCTCGCATGTGCTGACTAGCGTCTGGCGGGCCCAGTCTCTGGCTTTCTTCAACGGATCTTCGAGGCTACCGGGAAGCGCGGTATGGCTTCCGCGAGAGCTGGTTTCATCTTCTCCCTCAGAACAAGAGCTTCAACCCTAACTGCAACTGCCGCGGCGTTGCATTGGAACTCAAGCCGGTAATTGTTCCAAAGTTCGCGGCAGTGATATTGGCCGCTGGCGCACCGAAGGTCGGCGTGTTGGTCAGGTTAATCGCCTCGCCTCGAAACTGCAGACGGAACCGTTCTAGAATGGCAAAGGTTCGAAACAGCGAGAAATCGAGGTTCTGATATCCATCGGTCCGCGTGCGTGGCAGGTTTCGAGGTCCGTTCCCATACGTGAATGCCGGCGCGGCTTCAAAGGCGCCGAGGTTGAGCCAACGGTCGATCGCCGGATTCGCGAGGGACGGATCGCCGATCGCATTTGGACGAAAGCCGCCAAAGGCCGGTGCATTCTGCGTTACGGCGATCGGATCCCCGCTCTGCAATGTCAGGATTGCGTTCAATTGCCAACCATGAGCAACAGCGCGGAGCACTGGGTTGGCTAGCTTGCCGAACGGCAGAGCGTAGCTGTTCGAGATTACCAAGCGGTGCGGCAGATCTACTCCGGAGATCGCTCGCTCGGCGCGTAGATTCTCCCAGTTCTGTACGCTGTTGGATCCGCCCGCGCCGAATGCGCCCCGCAAGCTGTCGTCGATAGTCTTTGAAAACGTGTATGCCGTAAGCAACGACAAGCCTGAGGAAAATCGCTTCTCCAAGCGTGCGGTGAGCGCGTGATAAATCGAGTTGCCCCAATTTTCCAGGCCGGATGCTCCCAGGTATTGCGAATAAGTGCTAAGCAGAGTGGCACGATTCACCTGGGGCAAGCTGAGCGGCCCAGTTGTGACGATGCCGACATAGGGATTCGGAACGAGCTCCTGCAGACGCGTTCCGAGGCTGAGATTGCTCTGGGGCAGGTAGCGGTACGAATACGAAACGGGCAGTGAAACGCCGCGATTGGCCGAGTAGCCAAACTCCAATAACCATTTGCCACTGAACTCCCGCTGTATGTTGAGCCCCCACTGCTGGCTATAGCCGCCCCATAGTGAACGGGGATTGGCACTGACCGGAGTTCCAAATCCGGTGGCCAGACCAAGCCTGGATCCAACCGGCTCTGAGATTCCGTTGGGATAAGGATTAGAGATGGACCCGAAGGGAGTCAGTCCGCCATCTGTAGAAGTGGTCATCGCACTGTTGATGGTGAATCCAGTTTGTCCCAGTCGCGACGACAGACCCGTGATCGGAAGGAAGTAGATGCCATACGCAGCACGTATGACGGTTTTGGGGAGAACTTGATAAGACAGTCCGAAACGGGGGGAAATGTCCCGCCAGCGGGCTTCACGGTCTCCGCGCGACAGGCCGTTTTTCCCGGCGAAAGTAAGGCCGCCTTTGAGCGGTATTCCACCGACTGTTTGCGTTGCTGAAGGATCAAAATTAGTGATGGCATCAAACCGGTCCACAAAAGGCGATTGATAGTCCCAACGTAGACCGAGATTCAGGGTGAGTTTGGGAGTGAGCTTCCAATCATCTTGAGCGAAGAATGCTACGTAGCGCTCGGTGTAATTCGCCGTGGCGGCGCGGGTGGCGTTGCCGGCAGCGGCGTTCCCCAGCAGGAAAGCGGCGAATCCGTGCCCCGCCGTTGCGGAGGCGCTGTTGGGGTTCGGACCTTGAGTAAATCCACGATTGAATGTGAAAGTGAGAACATCTCCGGTGAGTTGGGTATCGAATCCTCGATAGAGCCGGATTTCTCCGCCAAACTTAGTGATGTGGGAGCCGCGAATCCAAGTCAATCCGCCCGTACCCGTGTAAGTGCTGTTCACCTTCTCGATCTGGTCACCAGGATCCGAACCGATGGAGGAAACATCGCCAGTGTTGAAGCGCGGAAAGATGGCGGCTTGCACCTGTGAATTCAGGCTGGCGGGTAACCCGATCGACGACATATCGAAGCCTAGGCTGCGATTGGCGCGGGGTGTCTGGTAGTCGTTGTAGCCCAGCCTCCCTTCAAAGAGCAGTGTCGAACTCAGCGAGTCCGAATAGCCCACCACGCCGCTATTGCGGATAAAGGTGATATCAGAGGTGCCGGGCTCGGCGAGATTCCCAAAGAAGTTGGGCACACCTTGGGGAGTCTTGTCGCGGGTGTAGCGTGCAAACAAGCGCCGAGCCGGTGTGAAGTAGTGGTCGCCGCGAATACCCAAAAGGAGCTTGTCGATTGGCTGAGAGGCAACGCCAAAGAAGTTGTTAGCCTGCGCGATTGGTGTCCCGGGCAGATTGGCTGTCGGAAAGAATGGAAGCACTTTCGCCGCGACGCCATTCACTCGGCTCGCGGGAATGACATTGCCTGGGAAAGCCTCCCGTATGAAGGTTCCAGCCTGGGCCGGGTTGGGCCTGGTCGTGGCAGGGTCGTAAACAGTGATCAATTGATTCTGCGCAGTCCTGGTTTGAGAAAAATCTCCGCGCCTTTGAAGATCAGTAGGCAAAGTTCGAAAGGTCTGGCCCAGAGTGCGCTGCTTGTACTCCTCCCAATTGAAGAAGAAAAAAGTTTTGTTCTTGCGGATCGGACCGCCTACGGCGACACCATAGTTGTTGTAGTTAAAAGCGGCTCGTTTGGAGCCGACGCGGTTGGCAAAGAAGTCATTTGCGTTGAGCGAACGATTCCGGAAGAACTCGAACAACGAACCGTGAAATTCGTTTGTTCCCGCCTTGCTGACAACGTTAATCACGCCCCCGCCGGTGTGGCCATGCTCGGCGGCGGCATTGTGAGTGATGACGCGAAACTCTTCGGTAGCGTCCACCGAAAGGCTGATCGTGATCTGCCCAAAAAACATCTCGTCCGCTCCGACGCCATCCACCATCGGATTGTTGGCGCTCGGTGCGCCCCCGCCGATCGATGCGTTCAGGCTGTTTAGCGCTGATCGCGAGATCGCCCCCAGGTTTGCGGTCGGCCGGACACCCGGAATCAGCGCCGTCAACGCCATAATGTTCCGGTTGACCAAAGGGAGGTCCACAATCTTCTGATTGGTAACTACTGTACTCGTCGATGAGTTCTCGGTTTCGAGCAATGGAGCAGTTCCGGATACCTCGATGGTATCTGCCACCTGGCCAAGCTTCAATTCGAAGTCCAGGCGGGCAATTTGACCTTCATCAAGCGGGAATTCCGCGCGCCGCGCGGTCTGGAATCCGGTCTTTGAAGCGGCTGCTGAATAGCGGCCGCGGGGCAGAAGCGGCGCGGCGAAATAGCCGTCCTCATTGGAATCGACAGTGCGTTCGACCCCGGTGTCGAGATTTCGGATTGTGATCTTCGCGCCTGCCACTGGCGCGTTGGATGGATCGGTGATCCGGCCTGTGATCTGGGTGTTTTGAGCAAATGAGACGGCGACAGAGAGCGCGAGAGCAAGCAGAGACAGAGTTCTCATCCCTCGATCCTCGCCGAGACCATCCGCAACTAGAAGCAGATACAGGCCGAAAACTGTTGCGTAACGCGTTTGAGCTTAGGGTGTAATGATTCGATGAGCCTTGTACCGATATTTGATCGGCAGGTTCCCAGACGTCGACGCGTCCACCACTACCTGGTAG
>JBIPMY010000120.1:0-15007 GCA_044376335.1 Bryobacter sp. | reverse complement strand
ATACCGGGGTGGCTTAGTACACCGGCAGCCTGTGCTTCCCGATAGAGGCGATCGCGAAGCCAGGTTTGCTCTTCGGCGTCGTTGTATCCCAAGAGACGAATTACTTTGATCGCGACGGGCCGGCCAATGAGCGAATCGATTCCGCGATAGACGGTACCCATGCCGCCACGGCCGAGGACCTCAAGGATCTGAAACTGGCCGAGATTGGTGATCATATCTTTACTTCAAAGGTGCGTTGACGGATATCGAACTACCCGCGCTCACCTGTAGCGGGCGCTCCCAGGTACGTCCGTTTGCCTTCACTACAAAGCGGTGCGTGCCGGGTGAGAGTTGCAAGGTGGTGGGGGTATTGCCGACAAATGCGCCGTCGACTTCGATTTCTGCGCCAGCAACGGTTGAGGTGACAGTTACAGTAGCGGTGCCAGTAGCAGTAGCACCGGTGGCTGCTGGATTCTGCACGCCGCTGAACTGCGGAGGGACCGAGCTCTGGCCTGCGGCATTGGAGACTTGAGACGGGGCGGCGCTGGCACCCATGACGTGGTTCGAGTCGGTAAAGACATCAAAGCCGACGCCCTTGTTGATGGTGATGTCCTTGCCCTTCATCAGCAACATTACTGGTGCGGCCGGAAGAAAGGCAACCGCAACACCAGCTGTGATGACACCGGTGCGTACGGAGTGGCTCTCACCTGATTTTTTGGTTATGGTGTAGCGCAGGGGAACCCACTGGTTGTCGGTGGACTTCACTCGATCAATCGAGAAATCCAGCTTGCCCGCTCGGCCCATGCGGCGCTTTCCTTGTGCTTCTGTGATGGTACCGGTGGCGCGTGCGCCTTCGGCAATCACTGTCACATCGCCGATTTTGATGGGTTCGGTGACATTTAACTCCACGATCTGCCCTTCTTCGGCCGTGGCGGAGGATATGGTTTGGTCGAGACGGACACGGAGTTTGGTGCCCTCGGGAAGAGTGAGCTGTGCGCAAGATGCCGTTACGAAAAGGGCTGCGAGAAAAATGGGTTTCATAATCGCCTCTGTGTTTGCCTCTATGTTTACTGTCAGCCCGGCGGCTGGATGCATACCGGGTACATAAGTAACGGCGCAGAACTCAGCAAGTATGTGTCAGATCGAACGCAGAACTTCGTTTCGCTCAGGGGGAAGAGCGTAGTTTCAATTCGATGATTTGGGGAGAATGACCGGAGTGGCCGAGGAGGTTTGGAGCGAATCCAAGAAGTAGTTGGTTGCGGGGGACTGCAAGGCTCCGAACCTCCTTCGGCTTAAGTTCATACTCAGCCTCCGCTATCCAAAAGGCACTAGCTACTTGACACGTTGCCAGACCAGTTCCTGGTAGGCGTATCGCACACCTTCACGATCAAAGGGCGTTTGCGTCCGAAGCGTCAGGCGATCAGCTTCCACTTTCAGGATTCGGCGTGTTTGCGATGTGTTTACCCAGTTTTGAAAGCTGCAAGCTTCAATATGGTGAGTCACGGCGTCGCCATTGCGGGTATAACGCCCGGTATATGCAATCACGGTTGAGAAGGCTTCCGCTCGTTCCTGCATTGAGCCAGACCACCACCAGGCGCTCGAAAGAGGTTTCCGCCCGTCGTGAGTGATAATCGCCGACACTCGCCCATCAGGAGTGTAGGTGAGAAAGCCTGTGGGCTTGGGCCCATAAGGCTCACGATCAATGGTGCCGTTTACACCGATGTCTTGAGCCGAAATCAACTTCCAAGTCCCCACGACGTTGTCGCTTTGGGCGAGTGCCGATATAGCGAATACAAAAAACGATAACGTGTTGCGGAGGATTCTCATCGGGTGATTATATTTTATGTTTGAAGGGATTCCACTGACTTGTGGACTGGAAGGAAGCCAAAATGAATATTTTGGTTGGTTGCGGGGGCATGATTTGAACATGCGACCTTTGGGTTATGAGCCCAACGAGCTACCAGGCTGCTCCACCCCGCATTCATAGATTAGCAACCAAAGCCTGCCGGGTCAAGGAATGGCCCATTATTTGCTGATGACTCGAAGTAGTTGACACCCCAGCACCAATGTCGATATTGTCCAACCATGCCTGCGACGCGTAGCTTCATCCCTCTTCTTTTGGTCGCGGCCAGCCTTTGCGCGCAGACGCCTGCTGAAGAACAGCTCGTGCAGCGCTATTGCCTTGGTTGCCACAATTCCAAACTGAACACCGCAGGCCTGTCACTCGAAAGCCTTAGCATCGAAGCGCATCCCGGCGAATGGGAAAAAGTAGTGCGCAGGCTGCGGGCCCGGCAGATGCCTCCAGCCCCTCTGCCCAGGCCGGATGAAGCCAGTTATCAATCTCTTGTGCGATCACTTGAGAACACGCTCGACCGCAGTGCTGCAGCTAAACCCAATCCCGGTCGCACGGATACCTTTCGGCGTCTGAACCGCAACGAATACCGCAATGCGATTCGGGACCTGCTCGCTCTCGATGTTGACGTCTCGTCGATGTTGCCAGCCGACGAATCGAGCCGTGGCTTCGACAATATGACTGTCGGTGATCTCTCGCCCACTTTGCTTGAAAGCTATCTTAATGCGGCCCGCAAGATCAGCCGCCTTGCGATTGGCATCGCGCCGAAGTCTCCAGGCGGCGACACCATCACGCTTCGGCCGGACCTCACACAGGAAGAACACTTCGATGCATTGCCGATTGGAACTCGCGGGGGAACCAGTCTTAAACACACCTTCCCGGTGGACGCGGACTACGACTTTCAGATCCGCCTGGCCCGGGATCGCAACGAACATGTGGAGGGTCTTCGCGGGACGCATGAAGTAGAAGTACTTGTCGATAACGAAAGGGTGAAGCTCTTTACCGTCAAGCCCCCGCCAACGGGCGACCATCAGGCTGTGGACCAGCACCTGAGCTTCAGGCTTCCGCTGAAGGCCGGCCCACACCAAATTGCGGTGACCTTTCCGAAGCAACCGTCGCTGTTGATGGAGACAGAGCGGCAGCCTTATCCGGCCCACTTCAATATGGACCGGCACCCGCGTATCACCCCGGCTCTTTACTCGCTGTCGATCAACGGGCCTTATCAGACGCAGGGGCCGGGCGACAGCCCCAGCCGCAGACGCATCTTCAGTTGCAAGAGCCAGGATGAGGCTTGTGCCAAAACGATTCTGTTGACGCTATCGCGCCGGGCTTATCGTCGGCCCGTCACGGAGAGGGACATTGCCGCGCCACTGCGATTCTTTCGCGAGGCACGCGCAACAGAGCCCTTTGATTCCGCTATCGAGATGGCGCTTCGGGCCGTGCTGGTGAGCCCTGAGTTTTTGTTTCGTGTGGAGCAGGACCCGGAAGGTGTGCCGGCTCAAACGGCTTACCGGATCACAGACCTGCAACTCGCCACACGCCTGTCTTTCTTTCTCTGGAGCAGCATCCCGGATGACGAGCTTCTGACGGCCGCTGCGAACAACACTCTGCATACACCGGCGGTGCTCAACACCCAGGTAAAGAGGATGCTGGCCGACCCTCGCTCTCGCGCACTGATCGACAACTTCGCGGCCCAGTGGCTGCACCTGCGCAACCTTGATAGCGTAACCCCAGACATGCGCGGCTTCCCGGATTTTGACGACAACCTGCGGCAGGCCTTTCGCCGGGAGACGGAGTTGTTCTTTGATAGCGTGCTGCGCGAAGACCGCAGCGTTCTCACGTTGCTCAAGGCCGATTACACCTTCCTGAACGAGCGGCTGGC
This sequence comes from Bryobacter sp., assembly GCA_044376335.1. Classification (GTDB taxonomy): domain Bacteria; phylum Acidobacteriota; class Terriglobia; order Bryobacterales; family Bryobacteraceae; genus Bryobacter. The sequence goes on along the minus strand of JBIPMY010000120.1, from coordinate 11,294 downwards.
CAAACACTACGGGATCCCTAATATTTATGGTGGCCAGTACCGGCGCGTTGCGCTGGGGCAGGATCGGCTCCGTGGTGGATTGCTGCGGCAGGGCAGTATTCTCACCGTTACTTCTTATGCCACGCGCACCTCACCGGTGATTCGTGGCAAATGGATTCTCGACAATATCCTTGGCATTCCTCCGCCGCCACCGCCGCCTAATGTGCCGGCGCTTAAGGAAAATGGGAGCATCGGCAAAACACTCACGCTGCGCGAGCGGCTGGCCGAGCACCGCAAGAACCCGGCCTGCTTTGGCTGCCACCAACTGATGGACCCGATTGGCTTTTCGATGGAGAACTATGACGCCGTAGGGCGCTGGCGACAGAGCGACGATATTGCCGGTGGATTGCCCGATGGCAGCAAGTTTGATGGCATTGCGGGACTTGAGGCTTCGCTGCTGCAGCGGCCCGAACTCTTCGCTACTACGTTTACCGAGAAGCTGCTTTCTTATTCGCTGGGCAGAGGCATCGAGGCCTATGATGCAGCTTCTGTTCGCAAGATCGTGCGGAACGCCCAGGCTAGCGATTACCGCATCTCATCGTTTATTCTTGGAATCGTAGCGAGCGAGCCGTTCCAACAGAGGAGAACTCAATGATCATTTCCAAAAGATCGATTCCACGCCGTACGGTTCTGCGGGGTCTTGGGGCCACTCTGTCGCTGCCCTTCCTGGATGCGATGGTGCCGGCACTCAGCGCTCAGGCTCCAGCCACCAAGCGCCTCAGCACGGTCTACATCCCGATGGGCGCGCACATGCCGGAATGGACTCCCGCCAGCAAGGACGGCCTGCTGACGCAACTGTCGCCGAGCCTTAGCCCGCTTGAGAAGGTGCGCAACTACATCTCTGTCATTCAAAATTTGGAGCTCAAGAACGCTTACCCCGGCACACACGCTACCTCGAACGCGGCGTTTCTGAGCGCGGCGACTGCCAAGTGGACCGAGAGCAGTGATTACTACCTTGGCACTACCGCAGACCAGGTAGCAGCCAAGCAGATTGGCCAGGCCACGCGACTGCCTTCGATTGAGCTTGCGATGGATTTGCTTACCGTCGTAGGGCAGTGTGACAACGGCTACGCCTGCGTTTATCAGAACAATCTCTCGTGGGCTTCGCCTACTTCGCCACTGCCGGCCGAGGCGCATCCTCGGGTGGCCTTTGAGCGGCTCTTCGGGGACGGTGGTTCGATTGCGGACCGCAAGTCTGAGTTGCGCAAGGATTCAAGCCTGCTCGACTGGGTACGCGAAGACATCGCCCGGCTGCAGAAGAAGCTCGGCGCAGGGGACCGCTCGAAGGTGAGTGATTATCTCGATACGGTGAGAGAAGTAGAGCGGCGCATACAGAATGCGGAAGCGTCTGCCGGACAATCGACATTGCAGGATCTGGACCGGCCCGTGGGTGTGCCGGCATCTTATGCCGATCACGCACGGCTGATGTTTGACTTGCAGGTGCTGGCAATGCAGGGTGACGTTACGCGTGTGATGACCTTCCAGCTTGCGCGCGAAACCAGCAATCGTAGCTACCCCGAGATTGGCATCTCGGAATCGCATCATCCGCTCACGCACAATGGTGGCGACTCAGAGAAGCTGGCGAAGGTTGCGAAGATCAACGCCTTCCACGTTTCGCTGTTTGCCTATTACCTGGAGAAGCTGAAGGCGACTCCCGATGGGGATGGCTCGCTGCTCGACCACTCAAGTATTCTTTACGGCAGCGGCATGAGCAATGCCGACATACACGACCACACGAATCTGCCGATCATCGTGGCTGGCGGCAAACCTTCAGGCGGCCGACATATTGTGGCCAAAGAGAATACGCCGCTGGCGAACCTGCACCTGACGCTGTTGGACCGGGTGGGCGTAAAGATTGATTCCTTTGCCGACAGCAAGGGCAAGATTCCAGAACTTTCACTGGCATGATCTCTACACTGCTATTTACCGCGCTCTTTCCGTCTCTTTTCACTGCGTTGGCGATGGCAGCAACGGACTTGCCGACAGCAGCATTGCAGGACGACGTTGCGGCTGCAAAGGTATTGTTGCGCGATGGGGCCAATGTAAAGGCTGCGAACCGCTATGGGGTGACGCCTTTGTCGATTGCCTGTACGAATGGCAGTGCGCCGATGATTGAGCTTTTGCTCAAGGCTGGTGCGGATGCGAACACGACATTGCCGGGCGGTGAGACTGTTCTGATGACAGCAGCCCGTACGGGTCGCGTCGAAGCCGTGAACGTGCTGCTGGCAAATGGGGCAGACCCGAACTTCAAAGAACCTCGCCGTGGGCAGACCGCGCTGATGTGGGCCGCTGCTGAAGGCCACACTGCTGTTGTAGAAGCACTGATTGCCAAAGGTGCCAGCTTCCGCGACCGACTCCCCACGGGCTACACGCCCTTTCTTTTTGCTGCGCGCGAAGGCAGGGCTGCTGTGATTGAAGCGCTGCTGCGGGCGGGGGTTGACGTCAATGAAGTGATCACTGCTACGCCCAATGCGCCCAAGGTGAATGGGGCTCCGCGCGAGGGGACAAGCGCTTTGCATCTGGCAGTTCTCAGTGGCCATTTTGAGCTGGCTTCAATGCTTTTGGATCGTGGGGCAAACCCAAATGCCGATGCCAATGGCTGGACCGCGCTTCATGCCATTACAGGCGTACGCAAGCCTGGCGGAGGCGATAACAATCCTGCGCCACTTGGTTCGGGGACGATGACGAGTATTGAGCTGGTGAGAAAACTAAAGGCGAAGGGTGCAAACCTGAACGCCCGCATGAGCAAGCGCATCAACGTCGGGCTTACGAGCCTTAATACGCTGGGCGCAACGCCGTTTATGCTGGCCGCCCGCAGCGCTGATTTTGAACTGATGCGTGAGCTGGCAAAACTGGGCGCTGACCCGCTGATTCCGAACGCGGACGGCTCAACTCCGTTGATGGCTGCGGCGGGCCTGGGTACACGATCGCCGGGTGAGGATGCGGGGACGGAAGAAGAAGTGGTTGAGGCAATCAAAGTTGCGCTTGAACTCGGCAATGACATCAACGCCGTGGACAAGAACGGCGAGACGGCGATGCACTCGGCCGCTTATAAAAACTATGGCGCCGCAATCCAGCTACTGGTGGATCGTGGCGCCAAAATCGAAGTCTGGAACAAGAAGAACAAGTCTGGCTGGACGCCACTAGCGATCGCGCAAGGCTACCGCTTCGGCAACTTCAAGCCATCTCCTCCGACCGAAGCCGCCCTGCGAAAAGCTTTCGCTAAGGCCGGCTTCAAGCCGGAAGAGTTTCAGAACACCAACCATTCCGATTACAAGCGTTAGAAGTTCAGACGCAAGCTGAACTGCAATTGACGCGAAGTACCAGTGCCGGTAGAGCCGTCGTTTGCCGTTGCGAGTATGCGACCGAAGGTGCCAACCGAGATATTGTTTACGGGGTTACCAAACTGAGCGCGGTTGAAGAGGTTGAAGGCTTCAGCACGGAAGTCGAGGTTCATGCGTTCGCTGATGCGGATCTTCTTGGTTAAGCCCAGATCGGTTTGCCACAAACCGGGCCCACGGAAGGCATTGCGGCCCGCGTTGCCAAAGGTGCCATTGGCTGGTGCGACGAAGGCTAACGGGTTCAGCCACTGCCCGGGGCCCGGGTTGGCTACATAAGGATCAACACCGCCAACGTAGCTGGCGCGCTGGCTCTGTGTCTGGCCTGAGGGGACGTTTGCGGCGGCACGGTTCACGAGTACCGTAAGCGGGCTGCCTGTACGAGCGGTGAAAAGCGCACTCAGATCCCAACCGCCATAGAACTTATCGCGGGCGAAGGGCAGCTGATAGACGGCGTTGGAAGTGAAGGTGTGGCGGATGTCGTAGTCTGCAGGGCCACGGTCGCAGGCGCGGCAGGTGACGTCCTGAATCTGCCCGCCTTCGCCGGAGCCCGAGTTGTCGCTGATCGCTTTGCCCCACATGTATTGGGCCTGGAAGAGCCAACCCTTCGAGAAAGAGCGAGTAAGCGAAGACTGCAAACCGTTGAAGTTGACGTTGCCGTCAAAGCGCTTTTCGTCGATCTGGCCAAATGCGGTGAGAGGACGGCGGCGAGTCACGGGGTCGAGGGTGTTGACATAAGAGCGGGTTAGTTGATTGCGGCCCACATTGCCGACGTATGCGACTTGCGCCACCATGCTGCCGGGCAACTGGTGCTGCACGGAAACCGTCCACATATGGGACTCGGGCTCTTTACGATCGCGTTGTACACTGCGCGGGGTTTGGCCCTGGGAACGCAACTGGCCGAGGAAGGGCGCAGGAGGATAGCTTAGTGTCGGCGCGTCGGCGGCAGAGAGCGAGAGGTTTTCGGGCAAACTGTCGATAGCGGCCGTTACGTCGTCGTTTTGGCCGGGGCCGAAATAGCGGCCGTAGCCGGTGCGGAAGACAGTCTTGCCTCCGAAGAACTTGGGTGCGTAAGCAAGCGAGAGGCGCGGTGCGTTGTTGTCGTTATCACCGAAGAACCAGGGTGTACCCGAAGCGCAGAAGCCCTGGCAGCGGACGATGTCAAAGACACGGCCACGGCCATAGACGTCTTTCGATACGGTGTAATACTCGTAGCGCATTCCGATGTTGAGGGTGAATTCCGGGTTGAAGCGGATTTCGTCTTGAAGGTAGACCGAACTGAAGGTGCGTCGAACGCCCACGGTTGGCAGGGTGCTGCCGATAGAGACGGTGTTGAGCGAGTTGCGCAAGAAGGCATCGAGGTTGGCGAAGGCGACGCTGGTTGCCGGGCCGTTGCCTACGTTCATATGGATGCGGCGAATTTCGCCACCGATTTTGATGGTGTGGCGGCCGCGAATCCAGGACAGATTATCGACGATGGAGTAAGCGTTGGGCTTTTCGATGATGAAGGTGGTGGGCTGCGTGGTGGTGAAGCCGGGGATGGCAACACCTTCCGGAATACGGCCCACGTCGTCGCGGGTGAGGGCAGAGCGGTTGAAGCCGAGCTTTGCCTCGTTGACTAGAGTGGTTGTCCAGACCTGTTGCCACTGGGCGGTGATGTTGGTGGGGCGAATCTTTGAGTCGCGAGTCTCAAGCAGAGCATTGCGAATCTGGCTCACCAGGCCGTCGGTCATCGCGAAGCGGAAGAAGAGGCTGTGTTTGTCGTTAATACGGTGATCGACGCGCGCCATGCCGCTGTGTTCGTTGCGGCGTTCGGGTGTGGTGCCGAGCAGGCGGTCTACGTTTGCGTTGACAGAACCGCCGTTGCCGACCGGGTAAAGGTTGATCAGGCTCTGCAGGGCCTGAGGAGTGCGCTGGCGGAAGCTGGCGCTAGGCACGAGACCATCGGCGCGGCTGATCGAGAGCCGCTGCAGCAGGCCTTCGTAGTTGGCAAAGAAGAAGGTCTTGTTCTTGACGATGGGGCCGCCCAGATTGCCGCCAAATTGATTCAGGCGGAAGGGCGGAATGGTTTCCCCATCGAAGGGGCGGCGCGTGTCGAGAGCGCTATTGCGGAAGAACTCATAAGCCGAGCCATGGAACTGATTGGTTCCAGTTTTTGATACAAGGTTGATCTGCGCACCGCCGCCCACGCCACCTTCGGCGGTAAAGGGTAAAGAGTTCACGCGGAACTCGGCGATGGAATCGGTTGAGATCACCAGGCGGAGATTGCCTTCCTGGCGGGGATCTTTGATGCCGGTTGCGTCGACGCCATCGAAGGTCCAATTATTGTCGTCGCGGGGGCGGCCGAAGAAGCGGATGGAATTCTGATTGCCTTCGCCTACGTTGACGGCGCCGGGGGCCAGTTGCATCAGGGCGGCCCAGTGACGGCCGTTGAGTGGGATGTTCTTGATCTGTTGCTCGCCGATGGCCACGCCGAGTTCGGCATTGGTTTGATCTAGCGGAGTAGCTGAAGCGGTGACTTCGACAGCGGAGGAGACTGCACCTACCGTGAGAGCAGCGTCGAGGGTGCGGGATTGGCCTACGGTAAGGACCACGGAGTCAATCTGAGTATTGTTGAAGCCAGTTTTCGCAATCAACACTTTGTAGCTGCCTACGGGAACACCGGGGAGTTGATACACACCACTGGTTGAAGTTTTGGTTTCACGTCGAAAGCCAGTGGAGGGAGATTCAATCGTTACCGTGGCATCTGCGATGCTGGCGCCCGAGGCGTCTTTTACGGTTCCGCTGAGGGAGGCACGATCTACCTGGGCGAAAAGAGAAGCAAGCGAAAGGATAGTCAGGACGACCAACCTGAATTTAGAGCGCATATGGCTTCAGTCTAGATTTGGAACCATTACGGTTCGATGACATAACCGTGTCAATGCCATGAATAGTTCACATATCGCAACACTTGCATCTATTGTTTCGGTAGTTTGGCCTCGGATTAGCACTCGAAGGCCAAATTCGTTGGTACTTTTTGCTCATGAGTTTGAGCCGCATAAACCTCTTGTTTTCATTGTCCAAGCTATTTCCGGCCCGCCCAAACCCAGTACTAGTTCAGCAAAAGTACCAGCCCGGGACCCTATGAAAACAAAGAACTTGTCCTAGGACTAAAGCGATTCATTTACACGCGTAGTCCCATTGTTTGAAGCATCACACCAGCCGCATACTCAAAAGCGAAAGATAAGGCGATTCGCTTAGAGCTTCCTAATAAAGGTGCCGGGCGGGGGCCACAAGTTCTTAGGAGGAAATATTTTATGAAGACTCGTTTCTTGAGTGCAGTTCTGCTCTCTTTGGTTTCTGTCGTTGCTGCTTCAGCTGCAACGGTAACATTCAGCACAACCGGCTCCAACTTTAACGGTGCGGGCAACTCTGTCACTTTCGGCAGCGTTACGCTAACCCACGTCGCTAACAGCCCGGACCCGTTCACTGCTGGTCTCCCCTCGTCGCCCGGATTTGGGCTTTTGACCCTGAGCTGTTCAGATGCGAATTGCACCACAGGCGATCCTTTGAATCCAGTCGCAGCAACCTTCAACCTCGTGATCAACCAGAGCCTCCCTTCCATTGGTAGCGGCACGCTGACTGGCGTTTTGTCAGGTTCAGTCTCGCTCTACAACGGTATCGCTGAAATCACCTGGGGCTCAACCGAGTTGACGATTGGTCAAATCAAATACAAGCTCTCTCAGCCCGTTCTCAACATCACCACAGCCTTCAATCCTGGCAATGTTGCACCAGCTACGCTCCCGACTGGAACCACCTCCATTCAGGGCACCGTTAGCGCCGTTCCTGAGCCCGCCACCTACGCCATGCTCGGCTCCGCCCTGCTCGGCCTGGGTCTTCTGCGCCGCCGCAAGGCATAAGCGCTTCTTCAAGCCAAACGAATCACTCGCGAGCCTTCGGGCTCGCGAGTTTTCTTTTTAGCGACAGGCTTTTTCGTTGTCCTTCACGAAGTAATCCCGATACTTCTTCGACTTCTTGTCCATACAGCCCACCAGATTCAACAACTCCACTTTGCGGAATTGCACCGGATGACTCTCGCTCTGCAAAGAAATCGAGCCTTCTTCGAGCAGCTTGCCGTCCACCTTCACTGCCGGGTCGTGTTTTGAAACATTGCCTCCACCTACCTGTGGCCGCTCGTACTTCAATACAGAAACGCCTTCCACCTGGTGATCGATGCTTTCCCCGCCTTTTACTACCACCTCAACGCGCACCCACTGCTCGCCATCGTAGGTCTTGGAAGTTGAATTCAGGCAATGCGGGGTAAAGAGCTTGCCATCCCGCTCCACGTTTGTTCCTGGTGTGCACAGATTGGCCGTGGTGCGTGGCCCCTTGCCAAGGCCACCCAGCAGTTGCATCTCAATCGAGATTGGGAAGTCCTGATCTTTCTGCATCGTCTCAACCGGTTGGCCGTGCACCATGATTCCGCTATTGCGGGTGGCCCAGCCAGGGCCGTCTTTCGCCTGGTCCCCAATAAACCGATATTCGACCGCGATGATGTAGTAAGAAAATTTGTCTTTGTAAAAGAGGTGCCCAAACTGATTCGCAAAGGAATCATAGCCGTCGTAGGAGACAGTTAGATAGCCATCCTTGACGCGAAAGGTGTTGGCAAAGTTCTCGCCCACAGGGTGGCCGCTAATCTTCGGCGTCCAGCCTTTGAGGTTCTTTCCGTTGAAGAGCTGAATCCAATCGCTCTTCTTCGCCTCGGCCATCAGCGGACTACTAATCAGAATCATTAAGAGAAGTGTTTTCACGCCGAGCAGTATACATGATAGGAATAGTGTCGATGATCAGCCGCCGCAGTCTGCTGGCTAGCCCGCTTCTTGCCGCACAGAGCCGTCCCACTCGCTTCCAGTTGGCGGCGATGACGCTGCCGTGGTCTGCCTTTTCGTTTGAACGAGCGCTCGAAGGCATTCGGAACAGCGGATTTAACCATGTCGCCTGGGGGGTAAACCACCAATCCAAGCCAGTTCTTGCGGTGGATGCTGCGCCAAAGACAGCAGCAGAGCTGGCCATCACTTGCCGCGGCCAGGGCCTCGACCCGGTGATGATGTTCTCCACTGTGAACCTCGAAGCCCCAAACGCTTACGACGCTCATCGACACCGCATCGACCAGGCCGCCGCTGCAGGCATCCCTTATCTGCTCACTTTCGGCAAGACTGTCGCCAGCGGTCGCGACACTTTCATCGAAAATCTTGCGAAGCTCGCTCCGCTTGCTCAACAAGCGAATCTGTCCGTGTTGATCAAACAACACGGCGGCAATACCGCTACGGGCCAGCACTGCGCCCGCATCGTCGAGCAAATCGCGCATCCTAAAATCCAGATCTGTTACGACGCCGGCAACGTTCTCGACTATGAGAATCAAGACCCCATCGCCGACATCAAGACCTGCTGGCAACATATCCGCGCCTTCAACATCAAGGACCACCGCAACACTCCACGCGATGAAGATTGTGGCCCTGGCTTTGGCGAGATCGATCACTACAAGCTGCTCAGCCCGGTGCTGAACACTGGACTCACCATCCCGCTCACCTTTGAAAACATCTTCGAGCCGCTGGTACCAAGACCCACAGACCCGGCCCGCATCGATCAGCTCGCCCTGCGTGCCCGACAATATATAGACACCGTCATTAGAGGATTACAATCATGAACCGCCGACTCTTTCTGGCCACCGGCACAAGCCTGCTGGCGCAGACCAGCCCGAACTCGCAGGTCTCAACTGCCATCATTGGTGTGGGCAACCGTGGCTCCTTTTTGCTCGGGAGCATCCTGAACCAACCGAACGCCCGCATGGCGATGATCTGCGACAACAAGCCAGATCGCCTCGACAAGGCAGCAACAGTGTCGGCAAAGAGTAACCCGGCGACTACCACTGACTGGCGCAAGATCCTCGACCGCAAAGACATTGATGCCGTCTTCATCGCTACCCCGCCCCACCTTCATGCCGAGATGGCAATCGCGGCACTCAAGGCCGGCAAGCATGTTTACTGCGAGAAGCCCATTGCAACCACTGCCGCAGATCTTAAGGAGTTATTAGCCGCAGCGAAGGCAAGCAAGCGTGTCTTCCAATCTGGCCAGCAACTGCGCTCGATGGTGCAACTGCGTACGGCGGTGCAGCAGATCCACGACGGGATTCTTGGCGAAATCCTGTTTGTGAAAGCCCAGCGCCACGCTACGGCAGATCTCGATTACAACGGCCCATCCGGTGATTGGTATTTCAACTACGCCAAGTCAGGCGGCTATCTAGTGGAGCAATCCGTGCATAATCTTGATGCCTGCAATTGGGTGATCGGCCAGCATCCCACGCGCGCGGCAGGCTTTGGGGGCATTCAGCTTCACAAGAACGAGCCCGCAGGCCGGGATATCTACGACCACCAGAGCATCACCTACGACTACGCGAACGGCGTCAAAATGTCCTTCACGCAACTGGTCTTCCATCCGCGCAATATGCCGGGAAATAACCAGTACATCAACGTCTACGGCAGCAAGGGCTCTGTTGAGTTGATGAGTTCTTACGCAATGTACACGATCGACGGCAAGCAGCAGGCTATCATCTCGCCGAAGGTGCAGGAGAACCCCGACGCGCATACCACCGCCTTTTACGATGCGATTCAGAAAGGCACGAAGAACCCTTCGGACGTGACGGTGGGCGCTACGGCCGCACTCACGGCGATCCTGGGTAACGAAGTCTGCCGTCAGGGAAAGGTCCTCAACTGGACAGACTTCGGTGTTCCGGTCTAGGGTGCCTTGCCTTCTATCAGGTGCAAAGATTTGGCAGGATCGACATTCTGCCAGATCTCAGTGGTGCCGCGTGGCCAGCGCACAGTAACGCGGTCTACCGTGGTTGCCGCGCCCAAGCCAAAGTAGAGAGCGCTCTCGTGTTGCGAGTAATAACTGCCGCCGCTGCTTAATTCCGCGATATAGCGCGCTTTACCGGCCTCAACCGTGACGCGAGCGCCGATGGCAGACCGGTTGGATCGAGTTCCTTCAAGCGTCACCCGCAGGAGATTCCCGCGCACGCCATCGCGCTGCAAGACACTCGGGGATTCGTTCATGTTAGCAATCACAAGCTCGGGCCGGCCATCCCCATCGAGGTCGCCGACGGCGAGGCCGCGCGAAGCCTTTGGGCGCAGCAATGCTTGTCCAGCCCTGGCACTCAAATCTTCAAAACGACCGCCCCCCAGATTGCGATAGAGCAGCGTGGGTTGCCGGTAGGTCTCGCCAAACTTTGCGCGGTCCACCTCCGGGTAGACATGTCCGTTGGCAAGAATCAGGTCTGGACGCCCGTCCTCATCGTGATCGTAGAAGGCGATCCCCCAACCCAGCAACAAGTGTTTGCCCAGCCCAGCCGCTTCCGCCGTATCGCGAAAGAATGAACCATCCTCGTTCAGATACAGGGAGGGCAGATCCCCCGAGAAATTGGTCTTGGCGATATCCAGCATACCGTTGCCGTCGAAGTCTCCCACTGCGACGCCCATGCCCGCCTGCGCTCGCCCATTAGCGTCGTAGGCAACGCCGGCCTCCATCGCTCGTTCTTTAAAGGTGCCGTTGCCCAGATTCTGATAGAGCAGGCTGGGGGTCTGATCGCAGGCCACATAAATATCCGGCCAGCCGTCGTTGTTAAAGTCTGCCGCCGTCACGCCCAGCCCGTAGCGTCCTCCGGGCTTCCAGATTCCTGCCCTGGCCGAGGCATCCTCAAATCGCCCGTCGGCCAACTGCCGGTATAGATAATTACGACCTTTGGGCAATCCACGCGGACCACAGGCAACCGGAGTATCTTTCCACATACACTCGGGCATGGAACCCGGCTTCGGGCTCTTCTCCATCTCGATATCGACGTAGTTGGCGACAAAGAGATCGAGACGCCCATCGCGGTCGTAA
>JBIPMY010000461.1:0-4720 GCA_044376335.1 Bryobacter sp. | reverse complement strand
CCTCACCTCGACTCTCAACATGGTGGAAGACCTCAGACCAATCGCCGCCAAATATGACTGCAGCGTCGGCGAGCTTTCCATTGCCTGGGCCCTGCGACACCCGGCCGTAACCTCTGCCATCGTAGGTCTCCGCAATCGGGGACAACTGGATGGGGTGCTCAAAAGCGCTACTCTAAATATTGATCCTGCCGACGTTCAACAAATTGAGGATCTTTTGTCCAAACATGGACTCTAACTGAAAGGCATCGTGACAACGTCATACCTTACAGCCCTTTCTCTGGCACTGGATTCCATCAAAGCTCACCGGCTCAGAAGCTTTCTAACCCTTCTTGGCGTCGTAATCGGTGTCGCCAGTGTCATTCTGGTTGGCGCAGGAATTGAGGGCCTCGGCGTCACAGCCGAAGAGACCACCTCAAAAGCCTTCGGCACCGAATCCTATCTGCTGGCCCAAGTTGCCAATGTCGGCCGCCTCACTGCCAAGCAACGCGCCGCTCTGCTTCGCAACAACAGGCAATTGCGCCGCGATGACCTCGTCTACCTTCGTTCCGCCACTGGTGAGCAGGTTCAGTACAGTCCTTATTCCCAGAGGCTGGACGACGTTAAGCGCGAGGATCGCTTGCTCGAGGCCTGCAGCATTCTCGGCGTGTCTGCTGTGCTGTCTGAAATCCGCGATGTCGGCGTTGTTGATGGACGCTTTTTCACCGAACAGGAAGAGCGAAACAAGAGCTACGTCGCTGTTATCGGGGATGAAATCCGTACTTTCTTTTTTCCCGGCGCTTCGCCCATCGGGCAAACCATCAAGGTGCGCGGCTATGACTTCCTGATCATCGGAGTGCAGGAAAAACTGGGGTCGAACCTTGGCCGAAGCCAGGACAACTCTGTTTATATCCCGGATACAACCTTTGAAAAACTGTACGGCCCCGCAAAATCCATGAGCCTTTTTGCTCGTGCCAAAGCGGGCTCTGGACTGTCCCTCGACGAAGCACTCGAGGTCACCCGAAGTGCCATGCGCATTCGGAATCACCTCGGCCCCAAAAAGGAAGACAACTTCGGCTTTCTTACTCCCGATTCGATCCGCGGATTCGTGGATAACATCCTTGGCCTGATCCGTATTGTTGTTGTTCCAATCACCTTGATTTCCCTGGTTGTTGGCGGCATCGTCATCATGAACATCATGCTGGTCAGCGTCACTGAGCGTACAAAAGAAATCGGAATCCGCAAATCGCTTGGTGCCAGAAGTTCTGACATCCTTGTCCAGATCCTTACCGAGAGTTTTGTCATCTCGGCCCTCGGTGGCTTTCTCGGCATCGCGATTGCCTGGAGTCTGGTTCAGCTGATCACCGGCTCTTTTGACGTGAAGATGAAAATCACTTACCCCTACATTTTGCTGGCTGTTTTCGTCTCAAGCGGCGTAGGTCTGATTTCAGGTTGGTATCCAGCCCGCAAAGCCGCGCGTCTCGATCCGATCGAAGCTCTGAGGGCAGATTAAGCCATGAGTGTTCCAGTAATTGAAACCATCAAACTTGCTGCTGACTCGGTTTGGTCTAATCGCTTCCGCTCGGGGCTTACCATTCTCGGGATTGTGATTGGCATCACCACCGTCGTTACCGTTGCCAGCCTCCTTACGGGTCTACGTGCTGGTATCGTTACCTTCTTTGAGGAGTTTGGCCCCGACTCCATTTTCGTATCACGCTTTTCTGGCGATCCCAATTCAGGTGGCTCTCCAAAGGAACAAAAGCGCCGCCCACTCGAGCCCGATTACGCAGATTTTATTGAGCGCACCAGCCCGGCCATCGAGCGTGTTTCAGTCTCTATCTTCATTCCAACCGTGCAGGGCGGAAAAGCCCTCTCCGCTAAGGTGCCTGGCTTTGAAAGCGATACGATCGGCTTGCAGGGCCGGTCGGCGAATTCCTATCTTGTGCAGCCGCGCGAGCTTCGCGCTGGCCGCGTCTTCACTCCCGATGAAGATACCCGCGGACTCAGAGTCTGCGTGATTGGCCCTAGTGTTGCAGAAGCCCTCTTCCCGGACGGCCAGGCCCTCGAAAAGACAATCTCCGTCGATGGCGCCGAGTTTCGAGTCATTGGTGTTTTCGAAAAAGCCAAAGGCGGATTCTTCGGTGAAAATGGCCTGGACCGCAACATCGAAATTCCACTTGCCGTCTCACAGCAAAAATACCCCTTTGCCGATAACGTCTTCCTGACTGGCAAAGCCCGCGAGGGCATGCGCGAACAGGCCTTTGAAGAAATGCAGGCCGCCATGCGCAGAATCCGTGGCGTTAAGTTTGGTGTCGACAATGATTTCAACATCTCCACGGCAGATCAGATCATCGCCCAATTCGACAAGATTACAGGCTTGATTGTCATCGTCTCGATCGCCATCTCAGGCCTTGGCCTGCTTGTTGGCGGTATCGGAGTGATGAATATCATGCTCGTCAGCGTGACAGAACGAACACGCGAAATTGGCATCAGAAAAGCGCTCGGCGCTCGCAAGCCCGACATCATCTTTCAGTTTCTGCTCGAAGCCTCCAGCCTCACCGTCCTGGGGGGCATCATCGGCATCATCTTCTCAACCCTGGTCACCCTCCTGGTTGCGGCTCTCGTTCCAGCCTTGCCCAGCAGCACACCGCTCTGGGCCATTGCTTCCGGCCTGGGCGTCAGCATCGCTGTAGGCGTCTTCTTCGGCACCTGGCCAGCCATCAAAGCTGCCCGCCTGGACCCTGTCGAAGCCCTCCGTTACGAGTAGCTCGACCTTAGGTCCTTTCTCTGATACCTGACGAAAGTACTAATGTGAATTAGGGGTACTACTACGTGTTTTACTTAGTTGAACTTCGCTGCGATTTGCCCGAGCATTGAAGTATCCAGTGAGCCTGGAGTACTAGAACATGCTAAACCGAAGTTTCACTGCTGCCCGTAAACAATTGTCCCGACTCCTGACTGATACTCAGGGACAGGACCTTGTCGAATATGCCCTACTCGTAGGCTTCATGGTGATTGCGATCTGGGTCTTTTTCCCAACCACAGTGGTACCTTCGATCAGCACCATCTTCTCCCGCATTGTATCTGTTGCTACGAATCTGCCCTAGACCTTAGGTACTGTTGGTGATTCTCTCCCAAACAGCCCCTGGTCTTCTTTAGCTGGATCGTAATTCGGATTAGTCTTTGGCATCACGGCTCCAACTTTCTGTCTCCATTGCCCAAGCATCTTCTGCATCTTTAGAGCTCGTCCCTGTTCAGACTTCACCAGGTTTTGCTTCTCCCCGGCATCCTTGTCCAGATTGAACAACTCCATTCGCCCCGTCTCGTAAAACTCAATCAGTTTCCAATTCTTCTCAATCACCACCCCACCCGGAACTCCACCCTGATTTGAGTAATGCGGATAGTGCCAATACAGTCCATCCCTTCTCAAACTCTTCTTCTTGCCATCCAGCAGCCCCGCCAGCGAGATCCCGTCAACGTCCTTTGGCTTAGCCATTCCGAGAAGCTCAAGCGCTGTAGGGTAAAGATCGATTCCGGAAACCCGTTCGCTGACTTCAAGCCCCGCCTTCGATTTCCCCGGCGCCTTCACGATCATCGGTACACGAATTCCACCCTCATACAAGTGCCCTTTGCCCGCCCGCAACGGCTGATTGTTCGTCACAGCCTCACGGCTCTTGCCTTCGTAGAGCAACCCGCCGTTGTCTGAGGTGATCATCCAGATCGTGTTCTCATACTCGCCTGCTGCCTTCAATTGGTCGCGCATCAGCCCAATCTGCTGGTCGGCAATCCGAAGCATCTCCTGGTAGGTCCCCTCCTTGCCAGAGAAACCCGGCGCTTGCAGCGGCAAATGGACGGCATAATTCGGCCAATACAAAAAGAACGGCTTCGTATCGGCAGCCGCAAATTTCCTCGCCGCAATTCCAAGCTCGGTAGTCAGATAATTCTGCGCGGTTCGTCCTTCGAGGCCCGGTAGATTGAAGGGGCCAAAATACGCATTGGCGCCGCGCTCATTCCCCCCGGTATTGTGATCAAAACCCTGATCGGTTGGCAAATGTCCATCGCTTCCCCCCAGATGCCATTTCCCTACAGACCCCGTACGGTACCCGGCCTTCTTCAACGTCTCGGAGAGGGTCACCTGCTCCAATGGCAGAAATGTGCCCGTCCTCGGGGTAAGCAACTTTGCCGTCGGCCATTGGGCCCTTCCTGCGATCCAATCCGTCACGCCCGTTCGTGGTGGATAGAGGCCCGTCAACAGCGCCGCTCGCGACGGGCTGCATACCGGACAAGCCGCATAGGCCTGCGTGAACCTCACTCCTTCCGCTGCAATCGCATCAATATTCGGTGTTACAGGCTTGGTGTTTCCATAACAACCAAAATCCCGCCATCCCAAATCGTCAAAAAGCACCAAAACAATGTTTGGCTGTTTCGTTTTGGCCTGCAGTATTCCGCCAGCCAGTCCCGCAAGAACGCTTCGTCGTGTTTGGTTTCTCATCGCTTTGGTTTTAAAGTAGTGTTATGGAAATTCAGCCGTCACCGGCGCTCGTCGAAATTGCCGTGCTCGACGACGACAACGACTTCCGCAATTATATGGAAGACGTGCTGGTGGAAGATGCTCAATTTTCAGTCCACGGATTCTCGCACCCCGAAGATCTCTTTCTCGCCGCAGAACAACGTCTCCCCGACATCGTCTTGCTCGATATGAAAATGGGCGACTTTCAAGGCGAGCAGGTTCTCGATCAACTGC
>JBIPMY010000460.1:0-4723 GCA_044376335.1 Bryobacter sp. | reverse complement strand
GATGGAGTTGAGGCGGCTGAGCGTACGCTGGAAGAGTGAGGCGAGGCGGAGTTCGTGGGCCTCTTGACGGGCGAATGAGGGTTTCTCGTTCTCCAGCTTTTCGAAGGCGCGGAGGGTGATGTTTGCAGCGGGTTGTGGTTCGCTTATGGCTATGGTGGCATCGATGGCCTGATTGATGCGGAGTTGGATGAGTTCGGCCAGGCGGTTGCGGCGCCATGCGAGAGAGATCAACTGTTTGAGGAGTTCGAGCTCGGACGGGGTTTCGGGCTGGAATTCTTCAACAAAGGAATTTTTGAAGTTTTCGAAGGTGGCGGCGTCTTCGGTTTTGAGGATGAAGACGTTGCTGTAGGTGCCATGCTTCAAGGCGTTGAGGCTGGATTTGAATTTGCCTTCACGGGTCTTTGGGCCGGTGCACTTTTTGGCATTGGCGCGGTTGGCGGCCAGGGCCGCTTCGGACATGGTTTTCTTCCGTGGCGTTTTGACTGGGACTTCCACGGTCGATGGATCGTTTGCAGTATTCAGTTCTTCGTTCAGAACATTATTCATGGGATTTCTCCTGAGCAGAAATTAGCAGGCGGGGTGAGCGTCTTAATCTCTGGTCTGGGCTGGTTTTATCTGGAATCAGTGGGTTAGGGGGAAAAGAAAGTTGAAAATCGCTGTGAATCGCGTTGGGCTTAATGCTGGATTTTGTCGGGAGGTCGAGAGGGATGCTGTGGCGGAAACTCAAGAAAACAGCTCAAAAGCATTGAGGAAAATGGGCGGTTGGCGCCGGGGCACGGCAGTCTGATGCCTTTCCCAGCTTGAGGCCAAGGTGTTGATCAGTCCCTTTGGAGTCTGGATCGGTCAGCCACTGATATCCTTCTTGGGTATGTTTGCACTAGCTCCGGGTAAGCCGCTCTCGGCTTGGTGCCAGGCATCTGAGAGACTCTGTGCTGTTGCTTTGCCAAGGGCGTGGTCTCCGATTGCCCCTTCCAAAAGGAGATGACCTCGATAGTAGGCATCCGCCCAGGCTTCTGGCTTGATCACTTGATTGATCGCGATCAGGATTGCAGCAACGAAGCCGCACCAGAGGGTTAGCGTATCGTTGCCAGGGAATATTTTTGTAGAAATAGCTCCAAAGGCCGCTAATGCGGACGCACCCCAACCACAGAGCCAGCCCACCCACCGCGCTACCCAGGAATTGCGTGCGTAGATGTAATCCTGCTGGCGAAGAAATTCGATCCCTCGTTCCAATGGGTCTGTGGTGGTAATTGCATTTTCTGCCATTTGACTCCTTCTGGATTCATTGATGCTACACCATTTACTGGCTTTGGGACGCGATCCGCGCTGAATCGAGAAAAGTGTCGAGGGCAAGTTGTATGTGCGGACTCGGTCACCCCAAGGTGATTCAAACTCGTCACTGCCCCGAAAGCATTAAACTCCACCCCCGAGATCACGCTCTGCCAGGCAGGATTCTGCTGGGCCTCCGTCGCCAGCTTCGTCTGGACAGAGTTCAGCCGCGCCATCGAATCGTACCCATGCGTCACCAGCCGCTGGCGCTGGAACAAGCCTTCAAAACGCTTCGGATCGGTGACATTCGTGACCTGTCCTTCGTTGTCGTGCGCCCAGGACGCCACCAGAGAGGCCGACCCGGTATTCCCATTCGAGATCTTGGTCCGATTTTGGGGCTGGTGCGGGTGCACCCGTCCCTACGGCGATTTGGTTGAAATTCGGGCTTTTGTGGTTTTGCGTTAAGTTATAGATTCCATGCCACTTGGGGCATGCTGCTGGAATTTGCCGGGAAGCCTGACGGCGCACGGTGGCTTAAAATCTTAAAGAAAACTGCGAAAACATTGAGGAAAATCGCAGGATGACGCTGGGACATATCAGGCTGACGCCTTTTGATCAGCGCCAAGCCAGCAAAAATCCCACGGCTTCGCGAATAGCCCAGCATCTCCGCCTTCATATAGAGAAGGTCATCAGCCCGTTTGAATGCGTAGGTGCGAGCTACGGCTCCACAGTCGAGAAAGGGAGGTCGGAAGCCTACCCGATCTCGATCCTGGAGCAACAGCATTTACCTATGTTTGGCGGGACTCGATACCCACAAGCAAGTAATTGCCTACAGCATCAAAGCTTACGTTGGCGCAATCATGAACGAAGCAAGCATTAAGGCGCGACGCTTCAACATAGACCATTGGGTGCGAAGTCTCCCCGGACTCTAACGCTGCGGCTTACAAGCAACAATCTCGAGCCCCTGGATCTATCGCCCATTGGCACCTCACCCCGCACGTCTTCGCTTGGGCAACCCTGCAAGGATAAAGGCCGTCTGCTCCGCCAAGACAGCCGGGAGGGGAACAGACTCTCCCGACCGCTCCGTGCCCACTAGCCTCATTGCTAGCCTCATTCACCCTGAAACACCAATCAACGAATGCAGACCGCACTTGCTACAGTGTCTTGCACTGCTCCACAACATCGCTCCTGAAGCCATACTCGTGACCAAACATAGAAAACCTGTCGCCCGGCTCCTCTCCAGAATTTGCAAAACTTTTTAGCCGAATTCACGTCTGGCCCATCGATATCGCAATCTGTCAAAAGTAGACAGAACTGGACTTTGCCAGCGATGCCGTTAGTGAGATTGCGCTAATCCCCCCGCAGCGCCTCCGCCGGCTCAATCCCCATCGCCTGCCGCGCCGGAAACACACTCGCCCCCACACCAATCCCCCCCACTACCAACGCCACCACCAAACCTACCCATCCATCCTGGCTGCTCATCCCGTACAACACCCCACTCGCCATCTCTAGCAAACCTACCCCCACCAACATCCCGCCTGTCAGCCCCAAACCCACAGGCCGCAACACATCCCCAATCACCAGCCACCACAAATCCCGCCGCTCCGCCCCAACTGCCACCCGCACCGCAATCTCCTTCCGCCGCGCTCTCACCAGAAACGCCATCAACCCCGCCAGCCCCATACTCGCCACCAGCCCCGCCACCCCGGCAAAGAGCCAGCTTACCCACCCCAGCGCCCGCTCCGTCCAAATCGACGCCTCAATGTCCTCCTCAAGCGTTGTCACATCCTCTGCCATCCAATTCCCACCAATACGCTTCAGCTCAGCCAGCACCGCCCCCGTAATCCCCTTCGGCGCCCCCTTCACTTTCACAACCAGTGTCAGCTTACTCGCCTCTTCATCCACTAATCCATACACCACCGGCTGCATCGGCTCCCGCATCGACCGGTACTTCGCATCACTCACCACCCCCACAACCTCGAATTCCGCTTTCGCCACCTTGCCAACCCCAGACCCAAACTGCTTCCCCACCACACTCCCCCCATTGCCAAAGCGCCGCGCAAACGTTTCATTCACCACCACCTGTTCCAATCCATTCAACATCCGCTCTCGCATCACTTGCCCCTCCAGCCACCTCTGCCCCATCGCCTCAAAGTACCCCGGCCCCACCGCCATCATGCTCGTATTCATAAACTCGGCTTTCGGTACCATCTCCCCCGCCCGCCACGTCGTCGTCTTCAGTCCTGACCCGCGCAACATCCGGATTGTCGAATACCCCACCGCATCTACCCCATCCAAACCCCTCACTGCTTCGCTCCATCGCCGCATCACTCCCACCAGCGCCTTCTCTGATTCATCACGCAAGGTAAAACTCACAATCTGTTTCCGCGCCATCCCGCTCTGCTCATTCCACAAATTCCGCACCGATCCACCCACCGCCACTGCTCCAAACAGCAACGCCGTACAAACTCCCACCTGCAGCCCTACCAGCCACTTCCACCCTCTCCCCCTCTGCCCCCGCATTCCCGGGTTCGCTTTCGCCGCCTCCAGCATCGGAGCCAGCGCAACCAGCACCAGTGCCGCCGCCGATAGCAGCACAACAAATCCAAACACCCTCCAGTCCAGCTCCAGCCGCAACACATTCTCCACCGTCGAATTGTCCAGCAGCCGCACCGGTGGCAATACCCGGTTCACCCAACCAATTCCAATCTGCGCCAGGCCCAAACCCACCACACATCCCGCCACCACCAGCGCTCCACTTTCCACCAACACTCCAAGCACCACCCTCCACGCCGTTGCTCCCAGTGCCCTCCGCACCACCATCTCTCGTGCCCGTCCCAACACCCGCGCCAGCAACAATCCCGAAAGGTTCAGGCACACCATCAACGCCAGCACTCCCGCTCCTCCCATCGCCAGACGAGTTGCCATCTCAGCCTGTGCCCGCAACCGCGACACCCCATGCTCCAGGCTCTCCGCAGCAAATTCATTCCGCCCCACCACATCCTCATCACTGGCAACATACAGAGCATAGGCCCGCTCCTCGGCCACCTTCATAGGCACCCCATCTGCCAGCCGCGCCACAATCTCAAGATCTGCCGAACGCCGCAATTGTTCGACACCGATGGTCACAAACAGGTCTGGTCCTGCCTCCAGCCCCGTCCCATGAAATCCCTCCGGCAGCACCCCGGCCACAACAAACCGCAGGCCCCGCAAAGTAATTGCCTTGCCTGCCACCTCAGCCCCAGGCCCAAAACACCGGTCTCGAAAACGCGCGGTCAACCATACTCCGTCCCCACCCACTCCCATTACCTCAAAGTATGATCGCGACACCGCCCCTACCAGCACTCTTTCCCGCCGCACCCCATCGTCATAAAGCGCTGCAAACTCATGGCCTGCTCCGACCTTCCGAAACAGTTCCGGTTGCTTTTGCAGTTCCTCCATCAGCTCTACCGGG
>JBIPMY010000118.1:0-15031 GCA_044376335.1 Bryobacter sp. | reverse complement strand
TCTTGTGCGCCGGTAACCGTGGCACTCCCATTTGAACTCTTTGTTGCTCAACGCTACCTGAAGGCCAAACGCCGTCAGTCAGCGATTTCGATCATCACTACCATTTCCATAATTGGCGTCGCTGCGGGCGTCATGGCGCTGGTAATCGCAATCGCCATCAACAACGGCTTCCGCACCACGCTGCAGAAAAACCTCCTCGGTGCCACGGCCCACGTCACGATTACCGAACGCGTGCCCGGTGAAGGTATCTCCGGCTGGCGAGAACTCTCTCAAAAGCTTGCCACCCTCCCAGGCACAATTGAGGCTTCTCCCGCTCTATATGAAAAGGTTTTCGTGAATGCAGGCGGCGCCAGCAGCGGTGCCATCATCAAGGGCCTCGATCTCTCCAGCCCCCGACTTGCCAAAGATCTGCTGCCCTTCATCAAGCAGGGCAGTATCGATAAACTGCGCGAAACCGAAGATGCCGTACCCTCTCTTCTGCTCGGCTCAAAGCTGGTCGAAACCCTCGGGCTCCGCGTCGGTAATTACATCCAGATCATCAACCCGCTGGGCGAACTCACGCCCTTCGGCCCTCGCCCTTCCTATCACCGCATGCGCATTGCCGGTGTTGTTGAAACAGGCTTCTACGATGTCGATGCCAACTTTACCTTCATGTCGCTCGGCGAACTGCAACGCATGATGTCTCTCGGCGATGTCGTAAATGCAATCGAGATCAAGGTTGCCGACATCGAAGCCGCTCCCTCGCATGCTGAGAAAGCCCAGACTCTGCTTGGCAATAAATTCGTCGCCACCCACTGGATGGAGCAGAACAAACAACTGCTCGGTGCCCTCAAAATGGAACGCATCGTAAGTCTCATCACGATCGGGCTCATCCAGCTGATCGCCGCCCTCAACATCTTCATCACTCTGGTGATGATGGTGATGGAGAAGCAGCGCGACATCGCGATCCTTCTCTCAATGGGCACGCGTCAGGAACAAATCCGGCGTATCTTCATCTACCAGGGCCTGCTCATCGGTGTGGTCGGCTCTGTCCTCGGTCTCATCCTCGGTTACTCGCTTAGCTTCTTTGCCGACAAGTACCGCTGGATTGAACTCTCCGAAGAGATCTACTCCATCTCCTACGTTCCATTCCAGCCAAACCCGCTCGATGCCCTGTGGATCACCGGCTTCGCCCTGGCCGTCAGTCTTCTCGCCACTCTCTACCCTGCCAGAACTGCAACAAAGGTAGCGCCGGCAGAAGCTTTGCGATATGAATAAGGCGTGATTTCTCTTCTCTTGATGTTGATGGCAGTTCAGGATCTCGGCCACGGCACCTGGCGTTTCATCCCGGCCGAATCCACCTACGAATCAGCCCCTGCCCCCAAAGAATCCCGGCGCCAGTGGATTCCCGATGGCGAGGGTGTAAAGTTCATTCACGACGGAACCAGTGCCGAAGGCAAGCCCTTCCATACAGAGTTTCGTGCTGCCTACGACGGCAAGCCTGTGCCTTTCATCGGCGGTACTCTTTATGACTCTGTAGCGCTTTTCTCCAAAGGGCCACACAAGGTAGAACAGGTCTTTACCCTCAAAGGCAAAGTCACCGTCAAAGCCGTCCGCACGATTTCCAAAGACGGCAAGAAGATGACGATTGATTCCAGAGGCAGTCGTGCCGACGGCACCAAATTCAAAAACATCCTCGTCTACGAGAGGCTCTAGCTGTCCAGCGGCGACTCTTCCACGTTGTTGAGCTTGCGCTGAATCACCCGGGTTCGCTGCTCGGCATCATCGATGGTCTTCGATGCCTGATCCAGCTTCTCCCTCACCTTGCCAAGCACCTGATGGTATTTGAGGAACTCCGCCTTCACAATACCCAGTAACTCCCAAACCTCGCTCGACCGCTTCGTAATCGCAAGCGTTCGAAAGCCCATCTGCAAGCTGTTCAGCAATGCTAGCAGCGTGCTGGGCCCCGCTACGATCACCCTCAGATCCTGCTGAATCTGGTCAACGAAAGTGCTCCTCCGCATCACCTCCGCGTACAGCCCTTCGGTAGGCAAGAACAGAATCCCGAAGTCTGTCGTCTTCGGCGGAGAAATGTACTTGTCGTGGATCGCCTTGGCACTCAACCTTACACGCTTCTCCAACTCTTGCAGCGCCCGTTCCACCCCAGCCGCATCGCCAGCCTCTGACGCTTCTACCAGCCGCTGGTAATCCTCCAGCGGAAACTTTGCATCGATCGGCAACCATACCGTATCGCTCTGCCCGGGCAGCTTCACTGCAAATTCCACGCGTTCCATTGTTCCCGTAACGGCAACATTCTTTTCATACTGCTCAGGGGTCAACACCTGCTCAAGCAATGCCCCCAGCTGCACCTCACCCCAGGTGCCCCGCGTCTTCACATTGGAGAGCACCTTCTTCAGGTCTCCTACTCCAATCGCCAGATTCTGCATCTCGCCCAGCCCCTTGTGCACTTGCTCCAGCCGCTCGCTCACTTGCTTGAAACTTTCAGCCAACCGCTTTTCCAGCGTCGTCTGCAGCTTCTCATCCACTGTCGAGCGTATCGTCTCCATCTGCGCTTGCAGCCCGGCTCCGAGCGTCGCAAACTCGCGCCGCATCCGAGATAACTCCTCGAGCATGAGCGCGCTGTTGTCTCGCTTCAGCAGCATAGCGATCTGCAGAACAATGATGACTGCTGCCAACACGTACAACTCGGTCATCGATTAGTACTTGGCAAGCCTGGTCGATGCGCCTGGGTGCACACTAGGCACTGTCAGCTCATTGCCTGTTGCTTTGTAAGGCCCTTCGCTGATCTTTCCATCGGGCAGCGTAATTCGCATAATGTTTTTTTCAACAGAATACTTCCCTTGCTGCGTTTGAAACGGCAATAGGAATAGCGATTTTCCGCCTGGGTAAAAGAAGATTCTCATCTCCAGATTCTGCCCCTCCATCAACTTCATCCCCACCCATTCCCCCAACACAGTAGGCTTGCCGGCAGGGGTCTTCCCAACACGCGATAAGTCCATCGACACATCTGTGCCTTGCAGAAGGCGAAGTCTTCCAGGCTGGGACAAATCGATCAATTGTTTGTTTACAGGCCCACCGGCTTTTAAAGCCGGCAAAATCATATAGTTACCCGCAATCTCATATAGCCCGGGTGCAATCGCTCCAGGGCGAATCAGCACAACCCCGCCAGTCTTGAATTCATACATCGCCCCAACTCCTTTTGCGTTGGATGCGATGGTCCTATAGCGCCCTAACAAGTTCTGCGGCAGGTCCTCGGCCATCCCCACTGCGGCCAGGCAAAAAACAAAGAACATCCTCATAAATCCATCCTAGCTGGCTCATCCCTGCGAGACTAGAGGAATGTGCGGTATCGCTGGCTTTACGCACCTGGGCTCCGCACCCGAGCCCGGACGCATCGAGCTCATCACAAAGACAATCACCCACCGCGGTCCCGATCAGCAAGGGGTCTTTGAGGACGCAACTGTATCCCTGGGCGCTGTCCGCCTCAAGATCATCGACCTCGGCTCCGGCGATCAGCCCATCATCACTCAGGACGGCAACACCGTCATCGTCTTCAACGGTGAAGTTTACAACTTCGCAGAACTCCGGGCAGAACTCGAATCCCTCGGCCACCATTTCCGCACTCATTGCGACACCGAAGTCGTTCTCGAAGCCTTCCGCGCCTGGGGCACCGATAGCTTCAAACGCCTCCGCGGCATGTTCGCCTTTGCCATCTGGCACAAACCCTCACGCGAACTCTTCCTCGTCAGGGACCGCGTCGGTATCAAACCGCTCTACTACTACGAACACGGCCGGGACCTCCTCTTCGGCTCAGAACTGAAAGTCCTCTTCGCTCATCCAGACGTCGATCGCAAGCTCGATCTCGAAGGCCTCACCTACTATCTCTCGCTCAACTACGTCCCCCAGCCCTACACTCTCGCCGCGGGTGTCAACAAAGTTCGCCCCGGCTGCTACCTCCGCTGGAAAGACGGGCACCTCACGCAAGAGCCGTACTGGACCCTCCGCCTCGCCCCCGATTCGCGCCTGGGCCTCGAAGACGCCAAATCCGAGTTGGATCACCTCTTACAGCTCTCCATCAAAGAGCACCTCATCTCAGATGTCCCTCTCGGCATCTGGGCCTCAGGCGGAGTCGATTCCACCACCGTCCTCCACTACGCTGCCCAGCAGGCAGGCCGCCAACTCAAAACCTTCTCGGTCTCCTTCACCGGCCGCAGCTTCGACGAGTCTCCCTGGTTCCGCGAAGTAGCGAAGGCCTACAACACAGACCACCACGAATTCGACGTCAACCCCGAGCTCGGCCTCGCTGAAGCCATCGAACAACTCGCCTTCTTCTCAGACGAACCCAGTGCCGATGCCGGTGCCCTCCCCGTTTGGTTCCTCTCCAAGATGACACGCCAGCACGTCACCGTAGCTTTAAGCGGCGAAGGGGCCGACGAGCTCTTTGCCGGCTACCAGACCTACCTAGCCGACGATTATGCCGTGCAAGCCCGCCAGGCCCCGCAGTGGCTCCGCCGCTCAGCTCTCGGCATGCTCAAGCTCTGGCCCGCCTCCGACGACAAGATCAGCCTCGAATACAAAGCCAAGCGCTTCCTCGAAGGTTCCCTCATGTCCCCCGAAGACGCACACCTCTACTGGAACGGCACCAACTCCCTCAAAGCCAAACAAGCTCTGGCACCGGGCATACCCCACCGCCCGCCATCCGATCTCTACCGCCGCCTCCCCACCGAAGCCGCGGCCTCAGGCACACTCAATCGCAACCTCTGGCTCGATCAGACCTACTACCTTACCGACGACATCCTCTACAAGTGCGACCGCATGTCGATGGCCCACTCTCTTGAGGTGCGGCCCCCTTTCCTTGACCACCGCCTGATCGAATTTGCCGGACGCCTTCCAGAGAATCTGAAGATGCAGGGCGCTACTCTGAAGTATCTGCTCCGTGAACTGGTTCGTGGCAAGATTCCAGCCAGCGTTCTTGATCGGCCAAAGCAGGGTTTCGATATTCCAACCCATCACTGGTTTCGAACCGTGCTGAAGCCACTCTTGCTCGATACCTTGACGGAGAAGGCCGTAAAGGAAACCGGAGTATTCTCCTGGCCTGCGATAGAGCATTTGATCTCGAGTCACATGGCTCGCCGCGTAAATGCTGGTTATCAGTTGTGGGGCTTGTTGACACTCTTCTTGTGGATGAAACGATGGAATATTCAAACTACGGCAGCGGTGGGGGCTACGGCTTCCGCAGCGCGGCAGACCGCCACTATCAACTGATAGTTGTACTCTTCGCTGCGCTGATCTACATCCCGGCTATCTTCAGTCCTCCCTCTCTGATGGATGACGTCGACGCAGTGCAGGCCCAAATCGCCAGAAACATGCTCGAAAGCGGAGACTGGGTCACAGCAAAACTAAACGGCATCGCCTACCTCGAAAAATCTCCCCTCGTTTACTGGATGATGGCCATCTGCTTCAAGATCTTCGGTGTCCACGATTGGGCCGCCCGCATCCCCATCGCCTTCTTCTCCATCGCCCTTGCCTCCCTAACGGCCCGCATCGCCACCTGGGCCTCCGGGCCACAACTAGGGTTAGCCTCCGGCCTCATCATGGCCACCAGCCTTGGCCTCTGGCTCTTCACCCGCATCCTCATACCCGACGTCATCCTCACCTTCACCATCGCCCTCGCGCTCTGGTCCTTCCTCCGCACCCTCGATCGCGAAGAGCGCAACCCGCGCTTCTGGTCCAACACCTTCTCCGCCGCAATCGCAGTCGGCCTCCTTCTGAAAGGCCTCATCGCTTTAGTCTTCCCCGGCGCAGCCGCCGTCATCTATCTCCTCCTCACCGGTCAGCTCTTCGCCTCCAACACCTGGCGCCGCCTCCGCATCGGCCAGGGCCTTCTCATCCTGATCGCCATAGCCGCTCCCTGGCACATCGCAGCAACTCTAGCCAACCCACCCACCTTCGATTTCACGATGCGAAGTGTACCCGGCGAATACCACGGCTTCTTCTGGTTCTACTTCTTCAACGAGCATGTCTTCCGTTTCCTCAACATGCGTCACCCGCGTGATTACAACACCGTGCCACGCCTCAGCTTCTGGCTCTTCCACCTGCTGTGGCTCTTCCCCTGGTCGCTGAACTTCTTCACCCTCCGCGCCCCCAACTCCGAGCGCCATCGCAGCCTCATCCTCCTCTGCTTCTGCTGGGCTGGCTTCCTGATGTTCTTCTTCACGTTTTCGACAACCCAGGAATACTATTCCATGCCCTGCTACCCGGCACTCGCCATCCTCCTCGGCTCAGCCCTCGTGCGCGATTACAACCCGCCAAAGTGGCCCACCCGTGTAGTCGGCCTCATCGCCACTCTAGCTCTCGGAGCAATCATCTACCTGCTGGTTGAGGTCTGGAATCTCCCCACCCCCGGCGACATCTCGCAAGCTCTGGCCCAACAAAACCCCGACGCCTACACTCTCTCCCTCGGCCACATGGGAGACCTCACCATCGCCAGCTTCGCCTACCTCCGCACGCCCCTGATCATCGCCGGCGTTGCTTTCTTGATCGGCGCCATCGGAGCATGGCTCCGCCCCCGCGCGTCAATGTTCGCCCTGGCGATCATGAGCGTAGTTTTCCTCAACGCCGCCCGCACAGCGATGGTCACCTTCGATCCCTATTTAGCCTCCCGCCCTCTAGCCGAAGCCCTCGCCTCCGCCCCTCCGGGCCAATGGATTGCGGACAACCAGTACTACACGTTCTCGAGCATCTTCTTCTACACAAACAAAACGGCCCTATTGCTGAACGGCCGGGTCAACAACCTGGAGTACGGCAGCTACGCCCCCGGCGCACCGAAAGTCTTCATCGACGATAAGCAATTCCAGCAAAAGTGGCTCAGCCCAACCCGCCACTACCTAACCATCGAAGGCCCAGCAGTCCCTCGCATCGAAAAACTCCTCGGGCCCGGCAAGCTGATCCAAATCAAAGCTAGCGGTGGCAAGCACCTCTTTACCAACATCCCGCTTTAACCGTGGGATGCTATCCTCAACACTAAGATGGCTCATACAGCCCACCGGTATGTCGTTTCCTCGCCCGAAGTCTTGGGTGGAGAACCAGTGATTGAAAGCACTCGCACCCCGGTTCGTGCAATTGTGGAACTATGGCGCTCGGGAGTTCCCGTCGAGGAAATCACTCTCGATTTGCCCCACCTGACATTAGCCCAAGTCTTCGACGCTCTGAGCTATTACTCCGACCATACCGCTGAAATCAATTCCCATATCGAAGCGAATCGCTCGCCGGATCAATGAACGGGTTGTTTGCTCGTCTTTACTTCGACGAGGATGAGAGCGCACGCTTGGCTATCCAATTTTTCTCGCTTCCCGATGCCTGTGCTTTCCACATGTCGACACATTAACCTAGTTGCCAAATATAACCAAATAGGTTAACGTGGTGCCGCAGAGAAACTAACGCCGCACCTAAGGCTCGTGGTTATCAAAAACCTGCTTGCTGGCGGAGCTGCCCTGGGATTCGGATTCGAAGAGATCATCGGCGTCGTCGCGGCGCTCACACTGCGAGACTTCTACAAAAGCATGACCACGCAAGCCGATCACCGAATTTGGCAGGACGTCTACCGCCCGAAGACCCAGGCAGGCGACTTCTATATCAAGCTCACGGTCATCGAAGATGTGCTGATCGTGTCGTTCAAGGAACTATGAAAGAAAGGATCAATGTCATGAAATGCCCAGCTTGCGGCGCGGGAAAATTGGTGCGGGACACGCGTGATATTTCCTACACCTACAAAAGCGAAACAACCACAATTCTGGCTGTGCGCGGCGAGTTCTGCCCGGCCTGCGGGGAAAGCGTCCTCGCAACGGCAGAATCGAAACGGGTCAGTGCGGCCATGCTGGACTTCAACAAGCAGGTGAACGCCTCCATCGTCGATCCCGACTTCATCGCACGTGTCCGCAAGAAACTCGCGCTCGATCAGCGCCAGGCAGCAGTCATCTTCGGCGGTGGCGCCAATGCCTTCTCTCGTTACGAGAACGGCAAGACCAAGCCTCCCCTGGCTCTGGTGAAGCTCCTCATGCTGCTCGATCGTCACCCCAACCTGCTGGACGAGGTCCACTCCGGTCAATAGCTGAGCACGGGCGACTTTCAAGAAAGAGCGGATGAAATAGCGGTCGTTAGGCCGACCCGTTTCGCAAGGAACGCGTATGGCCAAAATTTAACTAACGAGCCAAGCGCTGACTAGCATTGCATCGATTCCCGGAACGCTTTTGGGAATTCAGCCGTTTCCATGAGATCGGAGGGGGAGCGTGCTTGGCAATATCCCCTGTTCAAATTATTTGCTCTCCCTCTAATCCCTAACTGCCCACCAAATCGAGCTGCGCTCTAACAGCAAGAAGTATCTCATGTAGTTGTTCTTGATCTGCCTTGCTCACCTTCCATTTGGCCATTAGATCGACAGATCGATGCAATTGCTCGAACACTAGATCTGCTTGCCGTTGCCACGATGAGGAAACGAAATCTTCAAAATCTATGGTGAGGCGAAATTCAAATACACGAAGCTTTTGATTCCGTCTCACACGCTCGCTGTACTCTACGCCAAGTTTAGGAGAAACAATTATTGCAATGAATGCCCACTTCCATCCAACACATATGTTTTGGACAGAGACGTCAGCAAGCTTTACATTGATCAAATCTTCAGTTGGATTTCTAATTTGCCGGTAAGATGTAGCCGCCTCCGGGCTGATTTCGGCGCTAGACCAGAAGATCATTAGTTCCTTTCTATGGGAGGATGGTCGACGTAGGCCGACAGACTGATCCGCCTCAAAGCCCTCCCTCATTTTGCCAATGTTTTGATCCGATCCCTCTGTTTGCTTTCACTCTGATTTGCTATCCAATCTCGCTCTCCACCATCAACGCTCACCAGACCAACGGCTTAGGCGAAGCCTCCACATCCTCGGCTAACCCGGGATTTCAGCATGAGACGAGTCTACCTCCAACGGCAACTAGAGCAGATGACGGGGTCGATGCAAGGGTCAAACACATGGAGCCCACTCACACTGCGATCGTCCACATTTCGGTTGCTACAGTTGAGATGAGCGTATCCCTATGACGATCACCGTCGAACTACCACCGGAGATAGAAGAGCGCTTCCTGGCGCAAGCCAAGCTTCGAGGTCTTTCCCTCGATGCTTATCTTAAGGAATTCCTCTCACTTTCGGCGGTCACCCCTGCGCGGCCAATTACGTTTTCGCCAATCGAAGTGAACCGCCTCTTGGACGAAGCCGCAAATCTGGTTTCCGCCGGTATTGCCCCACTCTCAGACCACGCCATGAGCAGAGATACCATCTACACCCGTGAAGATGAGTCGTAAAGCGTGCGGGTATTTTCTGCAAACTCTGGTCACCTCCGCAAATGCTCTTGAGCCACAAGTGCTCACCAGAAATAAGGACTTCCGTATATCTTCCCTCAGAAATGCTGCGCTTAGCGGCCGTGGGCTGGGCGCAGGTACATGGATAGCAGGGAACCGCGATGAGGCTGCACATTCCTCTACCCCGAACCTCCCGTTGCGTTAGCGGTATTCTGAAACCGTGAGTGCGCTATTCTTTCTCGCGCTAGCCCTGCAGACCCCGATCGAAGACGGAATCAAGGCTCTCGATGCCGGCAAGCCCGCCGAAGCCGAAATCCTCTTTGCCAAGGCCGTTGCCGCAGACCCCAAAGACTTCTCCGCCTACTTCAATCTAGCCTTCGCGCAGTCCATCCAAAACAAAGACCCCGAAGCAACCGCAAACTACCGCAAGGTCCTCGAACTCAAGCCCGGCCTCTACGAAGCCGAACTCAATCTCGGCATCCTCCTCCTCCGCCAGAAACTCCCCAAAGACGCGATCCCTCTCCTCGACGCCGCCGCCAAAACCAAGCCCGACCAATACCGCCCCAACTTCTACCTCGGCGAAGCCCTCATCGACGTAAATCGCGGTGCCGAAGCCGAACCCGCCTACCGCCGAGCCCTCGCCATCAACCCCAAATCCGCCGAGGCAGCCCAGGGCGTCGGCCAGTCCCTCCTCAACCAGGGCAAAACCGCCGACGGTGCCGTCTTCATCGAACAAGCCGCCAGCCTCGACCCCAACTACCAGCCCGCCCTCCTTCACCTCGCCAGCGTCTACGAAGCCGACAAAAACTTCGATGCCGCTATCGCCATCTACCGCCGCTTCCCTAACGAGCCCGCCGCCCGCGAGCGCCTCGGCGAACTCCTCATCGAAACCGGCAAAGCCGCCAGCGCCATCCCTGAACTGGAAGCTGCCGTCAAGGCCTCCCCCACAGCCGCCAACCTCACGGCGCTAGCCACCGCCTACCTCCAGGCCAAACAACCCGAAAAGTGCCAGCCCATACTCGACGCTGCCCTCCGCCTCGAACCGAACAACGGCGAACTCCGCGTCCTCTACGGCCGCCTCCTGCGCGACTTGCGGAAGTTCGATCTCGCCGCTAACCAATTCGCCCTCGCCGTCAAACTCAATCCCCAGGCCGCCGAAGCCTGGGCCGATCTCGCCATGGTCACCGTTATGCTCGAGCGTTACGACGTCGCACTCCCAGCCCTCGATCAGGTCAAGCGCCTCAACGCCGAAAAGCCGGGCCACAAATATTTGCGCGCAATCACTCTCGATAAAATCAAACAAAATAAGCAGCAGGCAAAAATGGCTGCCGCAGCCTATCAGGATTTCTTAAACTCAGCCGGCGGTAAATTCCCCGACGAGGAATTCAAGGCGCGCACAAGACTGAAGATATTGGAACGGGAAATCAACAAATGATTGCTGTATGGCTCTGTCTCTTACTGGTTCAAATTCCAGACTCGGTCAAGAACGAACCGGTCGTAGAAAAACGCTACCAACTCGCACTCCTTGAAGCTGGCAAAATCCTTGAGGCAGCCAAAGACAACGATTCCAAAAAATATCTAGAAGCCGCTGCAGACTTATGCGAGTTCGCCCTCACCACAATC
The DNA here is from genome assembly GCA_044376335.1 of Bryobacter sp. Classification (GTDB taxonomy): domain Bacteria; phylum Acidobacteriota; class Terriglobia; order Bryobacterales; family Bryobacteraceae; genus Bryobacter. Next base: position 4,060 of record JBIPMY010000118.1, on the reverse strand, counting down.
GAATCCATGGGCAAGCCACCTCACAAAAACGCCAGCAACTACAAGAAGATCGAACTCAAGACCCGCGACTTCCTGCGCCGCGCCGAGGCCATCCGCAAAGAAGCCAGCATCGACGATCGCCCCAGCCTCGAAGCCGCCTTCAGCCGAATCAACGCAGTCCACGAAAAAGTTCTCGAAGGAGTAATGAGCAAAAAACCATGACCCGCCGCGCCTTCACCCTCCTGCCCTTCGCCACCCTCCTCTACGCGCAAAAAGACTTCCTCACCGAAGACGAAATCGAACGCGTCCGTATCGCTCAAGAGCCCAACGAGCGCCTCAAGCTCTACACCCTCTTCGCCCGTCAACGTGTCGATCAGCTCGGCCAGCTCTTCTCCAAAGAAAAAGCCGGTCGCAGTGTCCTCATTCACGATCTGCTCGACCAATACGCCAAGATCATCGAAGCCATGGACATCGTCGTCGATGACGCTCTCCGCCGCGGTCTCCTCGTCCTCGAAGGCTTACAAACGGCCATGGGAGCCGAGCGCGCCATGCTCAAAAAACTCGAAGCCTTCGCCGAGCTCGAAGCTAAAGATCTCTCCCGCTACGAATTCGCCCTCACCACCGCCATCGAGACCACCCGCGATTCCATCACCTCTAGCGAAGAAGACCTGGCCGATCGTAGCAAGCGCGTGGTCGATCAAAGCAAACAGGAAAAAGTCGAGCGCGAAAAGCTCATGACCGTAGAAGAAAAAGCAGAAAAGACGGCCGCTGAGAAAAAGCTGGAAGGCGACCCGAAGCTCAAAGGCCGCAAGCCGCCCACCCTCCGCAAAAAGGGCGAAGTCCCCACCAAGCCCTAGCCTCCGCATTCGATACACTTGAGCCATGAAACGGTTCCTAATGGCGCTGGCCATCGGAGTCCTTGCTTTTTCGCAAACACGAAAAATCACCGATGCCGAAGACCTCGCGCAACTACTCAAGAGCGAGAAGAACATGTTCTTCCTCGACGTTCGTGAGCCCAAAGAGATCGAAGAGCTCGGCTCTCTCAAAGGCTATGTAAACATACCGCTTGGTGAACTTGAAAAGCGCATCGGCGAAGTCCCCAAAGACAAGGCCATCATCACGGCTTGAAACGGCGGAGGCCGAGCCGCGCGTGCCGCGGACATGCTCACCAAGGCTGGCTACAAAGTAGTCGCCTCTTGTGGTCTTAAAGACTGGAAAGAAAAGAAGAAAGATTTGGTGGGGGTGAAGCCCAAACCATAAGCTTTACAGCACTGGATAGTCAGTGTAACCTTGCGGGCCCGGCGAGTAAAAAGTCGCCGGGTCCGCTTTCTGTAGCGGTGAATCCAGCTCGAGTCGCGTCACCAAATCCGGATTCGCAATAAAGGGTGTCCCAAATACAATCGCATCGGCGCGCCCTTCCACCAGCGTCTTTTCTGCCTCTTCACGCAAGAACCCACCACCCACCAAGAGCTTGCCTGTGTAAGCCTTGCGCAAAGCCGCTTCAGCTCCAATCCCGGTTCGCATCACATGTAGATAGGCCAGCCCCAGAGGCGAAATCGCCTGCGCCAGAGCTTCATAAGCAGGAATGCAATCCTGATCGTCGAGGCCATTGAACTTCATCCCCGGGCTCACCTTGATCCCAATCTTTCCCGCTGATCCTGCCGCCGCGATCATCGCCTGTAGCGTCTCGATCACAAAGCGATTCCGGTTCTCGATCGAGCCCCCATAGATATCCGTGCGTTGATTTGCCCCCGGGCTCAAAAACTGATTGGGCAGATACCCGGACGCCGCATGCAACTCCACACCATCAAATCCGGCCTGAAGCGCCCGCTCCGTGGCCTCGCCAAACTCTGCAATCACGGAGGAAATTTCCGCTAGCTCCAGCGCCCGCGGCATATCGTTCGGCTGCATACCCTGTGAATCCGTCCACATCATGCCTTCCGCCCGGATGGCCGACGGCGCAATTGGCGCCTCAGCGATGTTGCGGTTCGCCGAATGGGCAATCCTCCCCACGTGCATCAACTGGATAAAGATCTTCCCATCCTTGGCATGCACCGCATCGGTGATCGTCTTCCAGGCTGCCACTTGATCCTCGTTATAAATTCCAGGCGTGCGAGCATAGCCCATACCCATCTCACTAGGCCCGGTGCCTTCTGTGATGATGAGGCCGGCATCTGCCCGGGCCCCGTAATATTCGGCCGTAAGCCCTGAAAGCACACCCTTGGCATCCGCACGAGACCGCGTCATCGGGGCCATTACAATCCGGTTGCGAAGCGAAGCGCTACCAAGCGTCAGAGGAGTAAATAAGTTCATAGGACAAACCTATGATGTTCTTAGCGCCTCAAGAGTTGCGGCAATTACTCTTGCAACGTGAAGGTGCCATCGGCATGCAGTCGAAACACCCGCCCCCGCCAGTGAATCGTATTGCCAAAGAAACCAGCCAGCCAAAACCCAAAGCTCAGCAAATCCTGAAGCGGCAATAAATAAAGCTGCTTCGCGCTCGCATTATCGTTCAGAACACCGTTCTGCGTAGCAAAGGCAACCGTAAACCGCAGCATCAGCGCCGCACCAATAAACCCAAACTCAAATCCCGTCAGGGGCCACACTGCAAGCAGAATCGGCAGAGGATTCGTAAAGAACTGCCCGATGTACCCAAACGGTCGTGACCGTCGCGTAGACCGGTTCCATCGCAACCGGTGAGCAAAATTGGGCCCAACTTCCTCCGAACCAATCCGATGTTCCACCACATAGCTCGACAGAATCGACTGCCATCCCTTGGCCGTCACCCTCTGCCCCAGAACAAAATCCTCAGCCAGATAATTCTGCAAACTCCCCCACCCGCCCGCATCCGCAATCGCCGCCTTACGCGCAGCCACTGTCGGCCCCAGCGTAAATTTCATCCCCTCCAACATCCTCGCTACCAAAATCCCCGCAATGAACTCCGTATTCATCCCCAAGGCTTCCGTCTCGCTCCAAAGACTCGGCCCCCCCACCGCACGATAAGGACAAGTAGCAACCCCCAACTTCGGGTTCGCCGCAAACTCATTCGACAGCGTCGCAAGAAAACTCTCAGTCACTCGAATGTCAGAGTCTGACATCACTACCAATTCATGCGCCGCCGCATCACACAGCTTCTCGAGGCTCCACACCTTCGCATTGGCATAAGGAGGCTCACCCACCAGCAGCATTCGCGATGCCACCATCGGATACTCTGCCTGCAGCTTTTCAACAACTGCAATAGCAGGATCCTCCGCCGTCCGCACCGCAAACAGAATCTCCCAATCCCCCGAATAAACCTGCTGAAACACCGACCGTAGATTCTCCTCAAGGCCAAGATCCACGCCCTTCAAAGGCTTGAGAATGCTAATTGAAAGAGGGCTCATCTGAGCCGCTGGCAGCACGCTCAGATATCGGTAAACAGCAACTAGCACCAGGAAGCAATAGATGATTGCCCCCAGTGCCAATAGCCAAAGTATTGAGGTCATTTATTCGATCGGAGTCTTGTTCTGGTTCACTTCAGTGAGCATCGCAGTGAACTCATCGAAGGTCTTCGCGCCAAGATCACCGTTGCGACGATTGCGAACAGACACCGTACCGGCATCCACCTCACGGTCGCCAATCACAAGCATGTAAGGAATCTTCATCAATTGCGCTTCGCGAATCTTGAAGTTCACCTTCTCATTCCGCTTATCGATCTCAACGCGGAAGCCCTGCGCCTTCAGCTTCGCAGCCAGTTCCTCGGCATACACATTCGCCCGGTCCGTCACCGGAAGCAACGACACCTGGACCGGTGCAAGCCATACCGGGAAGGCCCCAGCGTAATGCTCCACCAGAATTCCGAAGAAGCGCTCCACACTGCCAAACAGCGCACGGTGCACCATCATCGGCGTATGCTTGTTTCCATCTTCGCCAATGTAGTTCAGGTTGAAGCGGCGAGGCAGGTTAAAGTCAAACTGCACGGTCGAGAGCTGCCATTTACGGCCAATCGCGTCAACTAGTTTGACGTCGATCTTCGGCCCATAGAACGCGGCCTCATCCGGCATCACCTTCACATCCAGCCCCAGCCGCGACACTGCATTCT
>JBIPMY010000008.1:0-44087 GCA_044376335.1 Bryobacter sp. | reverse complement strand
CTGATCCCGGACGATCTACACCCGGCGATACGCCAGGTGGCGGCTCCGATCCGGCAGAAGGGGAAGAACACGAAGCTTGCCGACGAGTTCATCCAGTTTCTGCAATCGCAAGTCGGCCGCTCGATTTTCGCGCGGAATGGTTATAACTTGATGCCGGCACCCCCGAGTTTGCGCCGTTAGCTGTATGAAGATCCAACTGGCTTTCGCTCTTCTGCTTTCCCTTGGACAACTCCATGCATCCAGCATCGAGGCATTGAAACAAGCAATGGTAGATGGAGATGGAGCGGTCATAAGGACTCGCTTCATTGATTGGCTGACAGCCAATTTGCCGAATGCACAGCAAGAACTCAGAGCGGCTGACCTGGATGGCCGGCTCAGCTTCAAGACCTCAACTGCTCCGGACAGAAAGTTAATTGCCATTACAACTCGAATTCAAACTGGGTGCATGGCGGTAGATTCTCTCTACCTCTTCGACTCCAAGATCCGATTGCGCTACGAACCAGTGGAGAGGACAATTGCTCAGGTCGAATTTAGCCCTGGTAGCGGGAAATATATAGCGGCACTCACAGAGACTTCAAGATGTGCATCCCGCTTCACAGATGTGCAGGCTCATGTTTGGCACTTGTTCAAGGGCACTGTTTCCGGAATCGATCTAAACGTCTTTGCGCACTCGCCCTCCCCAGGGACTGGGCTGCTCTGGAACGGCGACAGATTGAAAATAAGACTCGAAGAAATTCCAATCGCGTATAGCGATGGCCCACTCACGTGGATGCTCCATGAGTGGAGTTTGAAGGGGACTCGAGCCAGGCGGCTTGCAGGCTTCGAACCAACTGCAGCCAGCTTCATTGCCTTCTGGCTGCGTGCTCCAGCAGAAGAACTGGAACGGCACCCTGAATTTCAATCCTCTCGGGCAATGATTCGCAAACGGCCAACCGGAGGAGGAATCAGTTGCGATCCTTTTCCGAAGCCTAATGCTTCGTCCGGGACACTCACGTGTACCGTCGGCGAGAGTGCGCCAATCAAAATTGGGTTTTCAGGTTTCAAGATCACAAGACTTGATTAGCGCAACATGTGGGGCAAGCGATTCTGGAATACCGCCGCTAAGCCTGGGGTCGTCAGCGATCTCGATACCGCGCGAATAGGGTACAAAGCCGGACTTTACGTAGAAGGCCATCGCTCGCTGGGAATCGTTGGTGCAGGTGTGAACGAAGAAACGCTCGGGGTTGTGACTCCAGGCATGCTCTACGGCAATGCTCATCAGATAACGGCCCAAGCCCATACCCACAAGCTCGCCGGAGAGCCCAAAGAATTTCAGTTCAATATCGGGCATTGCGCGCCGATCGATTTCGAGCAGGCCCTTGTCTTCGCCGTTGTGAGAAAGCGCGAAGACATCGACACGGGCGTCCTGGATGGTGGCCTGCAGTTCTTCGTCACTCATGCGCAGGCGGCTGAACCAGAGCCATTCCTGGCCAACGCGGCGAAACAGGTTGCGATACCAATCCAGATCAGGCTGAGGCACGCGGCGCACTTCGATGCCTTCCGGGGCCGCAACCGGGCTTGCCTCTGGCCGCGAACGCATCTCAAGATAGGTGACGACAGCGGCAATTTTGCCGTCGGGAATCGGAGTGTATTCCATCTTCCTAAGCTACTATCGAGCCACGAGTTGTGGCCGGTTGCCCTTCCATTTCACTTCCACAAAGTCGAGCTTCCAGGTTTTGCCTTTGTCATCGTTGCCCTGGAAGAAGAGATAGGTCTTTCCGTCGTCGTCAACAAAGACACCAGGATGACCAGACTCTGAGGAGTTCCAGCTTCCAGGCTTGCCTACAGGGAGAAAGGGCTGCTGAGACAGACGACTCCACTTGACGCCATCGCGACTGAGAGCCACGCCCACCTGTTGCGGAGCATTGTTGTAGGCTCCCGCATAAAACATCACAAGCTCTTTGCCGCGAACCACTACGCTCGGTGCTTCAATACAATCCTGCTCCCAGGGGAGTTCTGGCTTGAGCAGCGACCCGTCGCCGAGTTGCTTCCATTCGGAGCGATCAAAGCCGCCAGAAGATACAGCGCCGGTGAGCATTTGTACTTTCATACCAGGGTCTCTGGTGGCTGCCAGCAGGTACCATTTGCCGTCGTGGCGGTAGACTTCTGCATCAATAGCCCGGCCGCTATTCCAGGCACCGGTGGGATGGAAGACCGGGTTGGTTGGGTTGCGATCAAACTTCAAACCGTCCTTCGACTTTGCATGGCAGATGGCGTCTTTCGGCCCGTTGCCATAGGTCTGATAGAAGAGGTGCACTTCGCCATCGATTACCTTGGCGAAGGGAGCAGCCACGCCCTTGTTTTCGTAATCGGTTTCTGCGACAACTTCGCCAACCTTGGTCCAGTCGCGTAAATTTTTGCTCTCGGCGATGCCAATGGCCCAACCGTCTTTGGGCCTGCCATCGCCAAAGCTTGGAATGGAATAGTAGAGAAGATAGCGGCCATTGAAGCGGATCACCGAGGGGTCTTTGGTGAAAGGGCGGCCTAGGCGGGAAGTATCTCCCCAAGGCAAGGCCGCCAGAAGGAAGAGGGTAGCGAGAAGAGGCATCCCTCCAATTTACTCGTAACGGAGAGCTTCGATCGGGTTGAGCTGGCTGGCGCGGTTTGCGGGTAGCATTCCGAAGACCAATCCCACAGCGAAGGAGACAAAGAAGGCAACGATCACACTGAGCGGCGAGATTGCGACACCAAACTCAGGCACCAGCCACTGCGCGATGAGTGGGCCGCTGACTCCAACGAGGATTCCCAGCAGGCCGCCGCCGGTTGAGATCAAGACCGCCTCCATCAGAAACTGCGCGAGAACCGCGCGACGCGAGGCGCCTACCGCCATACGAATTCCAATCTCCTTGGTGCGCTCGGTCACCGTTACCAACATGATGTTCATGATGCCGATGCCGCTGATCACGAGGGCAATGGCAGCTACCAGCACCAACACAAAGGTCAGGATCAGGCTGATGTTTTTGGCTGTGTCGAGGATGGCACCCAGGTTGTCGACAAAGTACCGGGCCCCCTTGCGGTGGCGTGCCTCGAGGATCACTTTCACATCAGCGGTAATTCCCTCAACGTCTTCAGCGCGCTTGGCCTGGATGTACATCGGGTCAATCCGCTCGACACGGTTGTAGTAGCGCAGCACGGTGATTGGCACCACCATTGCCCGCTCGGCGAGTTCGCTGAGGCCAAAGCTCTGTACGCGCTCTCGAAAGACACCGATCACCACAAACTGATGGTCTTTGACTTTAAGCAGCTTGCCCACGGCAGCCTGGTTACTGCCATAGAGAAGGAGCGCCAAAGGCTCGGTGAGCATCGTCACCTTGGTGCGCTGCTTCACTTCTTCTGCATCAAAATAACGGCCAGCCAGCAGGATCAGATTGCGGACCTTCGGGTAGTATTCATCTACGCCGAGCACACTAGTATCTTGTGGTTTGCCTTCAATCACGAGGCTGTTGTTGCTGGACATCGTGGCGGTAACAGCAACGATGCGGTCTGCCAGCTTCACCCGGACAGCTTCTACGTCGGTGAGCTTCACGAAGTCGGCTTCACTCTGTTCGCTATCGCGGCTGCCGGCTTCAAAGTAGGCCCAGACAACGTTTGAGCCAATACCCTTAATCTGATCGAGAATGAATTCGGTGCTGGTGAGCGAGATGGTGACGACGAGAATGACACTGGCATTGCCGATCACCAGGCCAAGCGAGGTAAGGAGGGTGCGGACACGGTTCGCCTTGAGCGCCTCGTAGCTCGACTTGAGAACTTCACCGAGTTTCAAACCTTATGCTCCCTGAATCCGGGCCAAAAGTTTGCGTGCTTCGTCCCTGTGATCGTCATCCGGCTTGACCTTGCTTGACAGGTATTGCTGCAAAAGCTGACGAGCTTCCGGCAAGTTGCGCTTCTGTTCTACCAGAAGGTTTGCGCGCTCCCAAAGGTAGGTGGGGTGATTGGGTTCGATTTTGCGGGCCTGCTCGAAGATCGCATCACTTTCCTGTGTACGGCCACGCTTGGCTACAAATTTGGCAAGGTCCACGACGCGCCCAATCTGCCTGGGGGCAAGTTCCATGCTGCGTCGCAATTGGGCTTCGGCTGTATTGAAGTCTTTTTTCTCTTCTGCAACGCGAGCCATCGCCCAATGCCGCTCAGCCGGATCTACGGCCGCGATTTTTTCGATCAGGGCTTGGGCCTTGTCGAGGCCACCGCCAAGAAAACCTGGGGCTTGGAGGTAGTATTCGAAAAGGTCGTTGAGGGCCTCTATGTTGCGGGCATCGAGTTCAACGGCACGCTCAAAATTCTGCCTTGCTTTAGAGGCGTAACCGGGCGCCGTGAGGAAAGAACTCAACTCTGCACGCCGGCCATAGGCTCTTCCAAGCCAGTGCCAATGGGTACTGACTCTTGGCTCAAGCTGGGTGGCAAGTTCAAACGACTCGGTCGCCTTCTTGTAGTCGCCCATCATGAAATAGTTGCGACCCAGCAGGTTTCTCTCGCTGCCTGACTTGTCTTTGAGGGCTTCGATTGTTTTTGCGCTTGCGGCATAGTCTGTTTTCTCGAACAATACGCGCGCTTTTTCAAACGTGACAGTATCGGCCAAGGCTAACAAAACAATGTGATTGAAGATTAGCAATCGCATAAGCTCATCCTTTGTTAGTATACGCTAACTTACGCATATACTTCAGTCATAGGACGTTTTGGGTGAGGGTAGCGGATTCAAAAAGATGCTTCGCACTTGCTACACTTGTCCTTCAGCCCCACTATGCGTAGAACACTTCTGGCCAGCCTCGCACTCGCGCTGTTTCTGCCCGCGCAGGACAAGAAGCCCAAGACGCCTGAGCTTGAAATTACGCAGGTTTCCGTACACCGGATTGACGATACCTTGCTTGCGGCAGATGGCAGTATCCGAAACACAAGCAACAAGACCTTGAACAAGGTGCAAATTGTGTTCGAGTTCTTTGCGCCGGGTAAGCAATCGATCACAATCCAGCGTGGCTCGCCTGAGCCGGATGTGATTCCGCCGGGTGAGCTGGTGGAATTTCACTTGCAACTACGGGCACCTGCTCGCGCCGTGCAGGTAACTCTTGGGGCAGAAGACGGCAGCGGCCGTGAACTCCGCGTCGGCAAGCCCGGCCCCTATCCAGTTGAATAACAGAATGATTGAAAGCATACAACCAGCCAAGAGCCTCTCTGGCGCTATCCGCCTTCCAGGCGACAAATCTATTTCACACCGTTGGGCGATGATCGCCGGGCTTGCCGAGGGCAAGACCACGATTCATGGTTACTCCACAGGCGAAGATTGCCACTCTACCCTTGGCATTCTGAAGCGGCTTGGCATCGAGGTTGATGACCAGGGCAGCGAAGTCTCGATTATGGGCAAAGGCCTCAACGGCCTGAGCGCGCCGAGCGAAGCGCTGGACGCCGGGAACTCTGGTTCCACGATCCGGATGATGAGTGGAATCCTGGCAGGGCAGTCTTTTACCTCACACATCCATGGCGATGAGTCTCTCTCAAAACGCCCAATGCAGCGCGTGATGACGCCGCTGGCGCAGATGGGTGCGACGATCATTGCTACCGATGGCAAGTATCCGCCGCTTGAGATTCGTGGTGCCGCACTGAAGGCAATTGACTACGCGACGCCGGTGGCCAGTGCCCAGGTGAAGACTTGCGTGCTCTTTGCCGGAATGTTTTGCGATGGCGAGACGATTGTTCGTGAGCCGATCAAGACGCGCGATCATAGCGAGCTAGCTTTGCGGATGTTCGGCGCCGACGTCAAAAGTGTTGGCAACGTAATCACGATTCAGGGACGCCCAAAGCTTGTTGGCAAGGATCTGACTGTACCGGGTGACCTCAGCTCTTCAGCATTCTTTTTGTCAGCCGCATTGATGATTCCAGATTCGAATCTGGTGATCGGTGGCGTTGGATTGAACCCGACTCGCACTGCTTTACTTGATTATCTGGCCAGCATTGGTGCCGAGATCAAGGTACTCAATGTTGGGGAACAACATGGGGAGCTTGTGGGCGACATCATGGTGCGGGGCAGTGTAAAGAAGCCTGGCGTCATCTCCGGGGCACTGACAGCGCAATTGATCGATGAGATTCCGACTCTGGCTGTTCTTGGTGCAGCAACGGGTGGCCTCGATGTCCGCGACGCTTCCGAGTTGCGAATTAAAGAGACCGATCGTATTGCAACTGTCGCTGAGAACTTCAAACGGGCCGGAGTCGAGATTGAAGTTCGCGAGGACGGGTTTACCGTGCCAGGGAATCAGAAGTTTCACGCCGCGCAGTTTGACAGCTTTGGTGATCACCGCATTGCAATGGCCTTCGCCGTAGCCGGACTGGTTGCCGACGGGCCTTCCGAGATTCTTCGGGCAGAAGCAGCGAGTGTGAGCTTCCCCGAGTTCTACTCCACACTACGTAAAATCACAAGTTAAAGGCACTATGCCGGATCGTCTTCAAAACCTAACGCTCGCAGGGGTTGTTCATGATTTGAACAACGTCTTCGAGACGCTCTTTGAGGCGAACGACATTCTCAAGCTGGACCCGAAACATGCAAAGCTGAGCGCGACGATCAAGCGCTCACTCAAGCATGGGGCCCGCATCGTGAAGAGCCTGGAAACGCAGGGCGGCCTTACCGATGCCGTGCGTGTGATCGAGCAGGTGGAAGCCCTGCTGATGGACTACCTGATCTCATCTCATGGCCCTGCCATCCTCATCGTGTCAGAGATCGAACCCAACCTGCAGATCGTTGGGAATCGCGGGGCCTGGGAGCGGGTACTGCTAAATCTTTTCCTCAATGCCGCTCGCATGATGCCGCAAGGCGGCACAATCTCGGTGAGCGCTAAGACCGGGCCGGCAGGAGTCGAGATTGCAGTACTCGATACCGGGCCGGGGATTCCTGCAAAGGTTTTGCCAAGCTTGTTTGAGCCGGGCTTTACAACAACCCCGCGACACAAAGGACTGGGATTGCATATCGTCCGTTCGATTGTAGAAAGCCAGGGAGGAAGTGTTTCGGCGGCCAATCGAGAGGATCAACCCGGGGCTGCCTTCAGGATTCTCCTACCGCGGTAGATCGTTGTAGCCAACCAGCTTGATCTGGCTGTCAACGATTGCCTGACGGACGATCGGGTCGATCAGCGCGCGCAACTCGAGTTCGCGGCTTTCTTTGAGACGTGTTGGGGCCAGCCGTAATTCCTCGCCAAGAATTCCCGGATGACACATGAATTCCGTGGAGCCCGGCGGCAGCACAGCAAGAAGCTGAACAAGGTCTTGAGCCGAGAAGTTGCCCGTCCAAAGGAAGCCGGCAAAGTGGTTGGTGGCTAGTGCCCCGTGACGCGAGAGCACTTTATCGAAGTGACCTCGCAGCCGGCTCATGACAAACGAGGCAGCGCGTGTTTTCCAACTGGCTCTGCGGCCATCGAGGGGAAGATCGAAAGGCTTGCGAACCCAGCGAATCGAATACTTCTCGCTAATTGTAGCCACAGCTTCGAGGACAGATGGAAGCAGATGAGTGTGCTTGTGTGTGTCGAGGTGGGAGGGCTTGATGCCTGCTGCCAGGATCTTCTGAACCTGTGCTTCCAGTTCTTTAAGCACATCCCAGCGGCCAGCAATGAGATCGCCGATCAGTGCGCCAACCGAAGCAGGCAGCATGCGTCCAGGCTCGCTCAGGCTCTCGCCTTGAACCATCTGCAAATGGACGCCTATGTCGAGTGTTGGGGTCTCAGCAGCGAGGCGCAAGGCATCATCAAAGGCGCCGCCATTGGCCATAAGAGTGGTTGAAGTGAGGATACCCTCGCGGTGGGCACGAACGATGCCTGAGTTCACGTCGCGCGTGAAGCCGAAGTCATCCGCATTGACAACGAGATAGCGCAAGCTGACTTTCTAGAAAAGGGCAAGCTTGATGCGCAGGAATTTCTTGGGGTTGGCGCGGAAGTCCTTCATCAGGCCCTTCATCTCGACAGCCGTGCCATCCAGATTTTCGTACAGAGACGGGTTGACGAGCAGTTGTCCGAGCGAGCCCTCGCCACGGTTCACCTTATCAAGCATGGTGTCTACGCGGCCGATCGTTGCGGAGAGTTGTTTAGCAAGCGCATCGTTCTTGAGCAACTGCCCAGCGGTGCCCTTGCCTTCGTTGAGGTCGGCAAGGATCTTGCGCATTTCGACAATGCTCGCTTTGGTCTCAACGTAGATGCTGTCGTCTTTGAGAAGCTTGCCTGCAGTTCCCTGCCCAGCCTGGATGTCGGCAACAATCTGATCCATACGGGTTAAGGTCTTGCGGACATCGTTATAAAGGGCATCGTCGCTTAACAACTTGCCGAGCGTACCTTTGCCGGCGTTGAGTGCTGACGAAAGGCGCTCAACTTCCTTCATGATGTTGTTGAAGCGATTGTAGAGTTCTTCGTCCACCAGCAGCTTGCCGATGGTGCCTTTTCCAGATTCCACCTGGCCCACGATGCCTTCGGCTTTGGTGAGAATGTTCTGGAGAACGGCGATGGTTTGCGAAGCTTGCGCCTGAATATCATCGAGCTCGGCAGTGGAGCCACTTGGGAGCTCTCCACCTTTAGCGATGGCAGTCTTGGACGCACCTTTTTTAATCGCGATTAGTTTGGCGCCCAGAAGATTCTCGGCTCCAATAGTGACTTTGGAATCGTTCGGGATAGCGGAAAGCATCTTGTCTTCGATTTCGAGGGTAACCTTGATCACGCGATTGGGCTTCGATTCTCCCGAAAGCCCAATTTCCGTGACTTTGCCCACGAGAACGCCATTCAGGCGAACGGGAGCGTTCTTCAGCAGGCCACCACTGGTATCGAGGTAAGCAAAGACCTCAGACCGGGATTCGAACATGTTGGTGGAACTGGTGATGTAGAAGATCAGAGCCGTGAGTAGCATCAATGCCACTATGGCTAGCAGGCCTACCCTGAGTTTTGCCCAACTGGTTTTATTGGAAGTCATGCTGGAAGTTGATGCCCTCGCTCTCCACTTTGCCCTAATTTGGGCGGAGGTTGATGCAATACAAATTGTGACACATAGGGGTCGCGTGAGGCTTCAAGCTGCTGCTGCGTTCCCGAAAAGACGATGCGGCCTTCGTCCATCACGATGAAGGTTGTGTTGAGGTCGGCGTAGGTGCCATAGGGACTGGCGCGCACTACATCGTGCATTGCATTGTTCCAGTGATAGTTTGCGGCCATTGCGCCATCCTGATAGCGATGGGTGGCAAGAACTGTTGTCGTCTTGCGAAGCTCGCGCTGCTTTACGATCAGGGACATGATGGTGTGCGCGGTGATGGGGTCCAGGCCAGCCGTTGGCGAATCGTAGAGGGAAATCTTGGGGTTGGTAACGTTGGCGCGGGCGATGCCTACACGGCGGCGCATACCGCCAGAGAGTTCGCTGGGGAATTTGTCGAGGGTGTGACCAAGCTCGACAAATTCGAGCGATTCCAGCACTCGGGCTGCGATCTCTTCTTCCGGAGCAGCAAGACTCTTCTGATTGCGTAACGGATAGGCAACATTGTCAGCGATGTTCAGAGAATCGAAAAGCCCACCTTCCTGAAAGAGCACACCAACTTCGCTGCGAATGCCAAATAGCTCGGTTTCTTTGAGGTGTGTGATGTCGTGGCCGAGCAGTTCAATGCGTCCAGTGTCAGCCTGAATCAGCGACATTGCCAACTTGAGCAAAACAGTCTTGCCGCTGCCTGCAGCGCCAAGAAGAATAAAGGTATCGCCTTCGTTTACGGTGAGGTTGATCTTGTCCAGCACCAGCTTGCCGTCATAGGAGAGCGAGACATTTTCAAACTTGAGAATGGGTTTGGCCATCAGGTGAGGCTCACGAAAATTTGCGTGATCAGGACGTCGATCACAAAAACCCATACGCTCGACACAACGACGGCTTTAGTTGTGGATAGACCCACACCCTGTGTGCCGCCCGAAGTGCGCATTCCGTAAAAACAACCAACCAGCGAGATTACGATGGCAAAAACGAAGGGCTTCATCAAGCCCTGCACCATGTCATTGATGGCAAGGATATCGATTGCCGAGCTCCAGTATTGATTCGCGGTGTTGCCGATAATGGTGACGGCAATTAGAAGGCCACCCATAAGCCCAACGAAGTCGGCGATGGCCGTCAGGAGTGGCTGCATGAGAGCAGTGGCAACCAGCCTGGGCACGATCAGCTTTTGAATCGGATCAGTACCAAGGGCGCGCATGGCATCGATTTGCTCGGTAACTTTCATGGAGCCGAGTTCTGAAGCGATGCCCGAAGCATTGCGGCCGGCGATGAGCAGAGCAGTAAGCACGGGCCCGAGTTCGCGGATGATGCTGATTGAGACAACCTGGCCTGTTTGCGAGGTGGCGCCGTAGGTTGCAAGGGCGCGAGACATCTGCAGCGTCATCACAATGCCGCTGAATGCCCCGATTAGCGCAACGATAGGCAGGCTGCCTACGCCAATCGAATCCATCTGCATCAATATGTCTTTCCAGTAAATGGGAGGCTTCGTGATGTTTCTAATGCTGCGAGCAGCAAGGTAGAGAAAGTCTTGAAAACTCTGAACTGGGCTTTTAAGGTAATCGAGCAACCGGCTTGGCCCCTTATGGTTTGCTTAGCGTTTTGATGCTAGCATACCGTTCGTGAATGGGCTTACGGCGATCAACGGCATCCGGGTAGGACATGCCACAGACCTCGAAGGAATTACCGGCTGCACAGTGATTCTTTGCGAGGGTGGGGTAACAGCAGGAGTGGATATTCGCGGGGGCGCAAGCGGCACCTCCGAGATTGGCGTGCTCGACCCGATGCACATCACACCAACGATTCATGGGCTGGTGTTGTCGGGGGGAAGTGCGTTTGGGCTTGAGGCTTCGAGTGGGGTAAGGCGTTTTCTCGAGCAGCACGAAGTTGGATTTGACATGCGCAGCGCGCGGATTCCGATTGTGCCGTCAGCGATTCTTTACGATCTTGGGATCGGAAACGCGCACGCCCGGCCCTCGCGCGAAATGGGCGAGGCGGCAGCCGCGGCTGCCTTTGCGTCAAAGCCCCACGCGGTAATCGAAGAGGGGAATGTGGGTGCCGGGACGGGCGCAACCGTCGGCAAAATCAACGGGATGAATTTTGCGATGAAGGGCGGGCTGGGGACAGCGGTGTGGAATCTGAGCGGCAAGTTTGCCGGGATTCAAGTGGCGGCCATGGCCGCAGTGAATGCCTTTGGGGATGTTTTGGATGCTCAAGGGAAAGTGCTGGCAGGGGCCCGCAAGACGCCAGACGGCAAGGGCTTCGCAAATACCGCAAGGCTGATGCTGGATGGGGCGGAAGCAAAGTTTGAAGGCGGCAATACGACGCTGGCAGTTGTGGCCACCAACGCGCGGCTAACCAAGGTGGAAGCAACCAAGCTGGCGCAATTGGCGCAGGCGGGCGTGATTCGGGCGATTTCGCCCGTTCATACAACTCGGGACGGCGATACGATCTTTAGCCTCTCCACCGGTGCCTTGCCGGCAATCGACATCAATGCGCTGGGGATTGCTGCGGCTGAGGTGTTGGCAGAGGCGATTCGGCGCGCAGTGCGGAAGGCGAAGAGCCTAGGCGGGGTTCCCGGCCTCGGTTGATTGGATCAGCTTGACGGTGGTGGTGAGCTGGCCCAGATGGCGTTGGGTGTGCTCGGCGATATGGGCGAGGATTGTGCCCAGCGGAGAAGGGATTTTTGCCCTGCCAATTTCGCGAATGATCGCCAGGTCTTCCTGACGAATGGCGTTTACTCGCAGGCGGGCGTCCTTGAGACGCTGCTCGAGAATCACGATCAACGAGAGCAGAGGCAGGGTTTCAGTGACTTCATTTTTCAGGGTGCTGAGTTGATCCTGATCCAGACTCCGGCCTTCGGCATAGGTGAGGAGACGGTCGATCGATTCGGCGATGTGACGGATGTGAAAGCCGACGGGGGATAGCCCGTGCGGACGCAGCCAGACTTGTTCGTCGGTAAGCCCAGTGGTGATTGCGATTACATCTTCTTCCGCTTGTTGCAGGGTGCACAAGAGCAGGTGGCGTAGGGGGTCGGTGGTGACGGGGAGACTTCTTAGCCAGACTTCAGCCATGTGGGGCCAGCTTCCTTCAAGTTGATGTGTTTGGGGATGGTTGCAGACTTGGGGTCCACGCTGTTGTTTTCGATATTGACTTCGATAGGTTCCAGGGTGGTTTTAGCCCCTTTGACGCTGCGGGCGATGGGTTCAGCGCAGTGGACGATTGTATTGTTACGAACCTTGGCACGTTTGACTTGAGCATAGCCGTTGAGAGGGGTGTCAACGATGCCTTGCATGAACGAGATGGCTGCACGGTTGCCTGTGCCGGGGAGATTTTCGAAGTAGTTGTCTTCGACGAGATGGTCTTCCCCGATGATGCGTACGCCGCCCGCGCGCTTGTAGTTGTCGCCGTAGAAGACGTTGCCTTGCACCTTGCAGCCGTTGCCGTGGCGGAGAGTGAGAGTGCCATCGCAGGCCTTGAAGACGTTGGCGCAGTAAAGGTTGCCGCAGCTCTTGTTCGAGATGATTTCGATCTCGCCGTCGCAGCCGGTAAACCAGTTGTGCTCGATGACGCAGAGGCCGGGCTGGAGAGAGGTGGAAGAATCTCCAACGCGGATGGTCTCGCCGCCGTTTTCGCCGAGAGGTTCGCGGGGGCCGAAGTGGTTGTGGTGGATGCGGTGCTTAGCGCCTGCCGTGTCGCCCTTCTGGAGCCAGACCACTAGAGTTGTGCCGCGGTTGGTTTTGCCAGCGATGTAATTGTGATCAAATTCGTTGTCTTCTCCGTATAGAGAGACCCACTTGGAATCGATCGTTTTATCTGGGCCGTTGTAGTTGGTGATGGCACAATTGGTGACTCGGTTGCGCTTGCCCTGGATGGTGATGCTGGCTTTGGGGGCAGCGCCGTCTTTGAAGTGGAGGCCTTCGACGGTGTTGCCTTCGCCGCTGATAGTTAGGGTGGATGATCCAGTAAGGATTACTCCGCCGGGGGTTTCCGCGCGGATACTGAGGCCTTTGCCATCGAAGCGGAGGGCTTTGTCGCGGTAGATGCCGCTGGGGAGGACGATGGATTCGGCGTGCAGGGCGAAGGGCAGCAAGAGGAGGCTACGGCGTTGCATGGGGTTGGCTATTTTTCGTTTCGAGGTGCAGCCAGAATTTGGGCCTGGTGAGCCGAAACTTAGCAGTTGCTTCTCGGCGCTGCTTCACTCGTCCTATTCTCTCGTACCACCTGCCAATCATCACACCGATGGCCAACACGATCAAACTCCCAATGAGGCTTCGCGCAGCAAGAGATATCCAGTTAGCTAAACCCTGAATCGGATACCAATCGGTGAGCCACTGCAGAGTTTGAATCAGAAGCAGCACGATCAGAATGAGGATCAAAAGCAGGAATGTAGGCGCACTACTAATACTAAGAATGCCTGCGAACCCATTCAAAACGTCTTCCGGGTGGAAGGATTCCGGGCGTGAGGTCTCAGCCCAGGTAAGGTGAAAGACCTTCAATTGATGTGTCCCGGGTGGAACGTCGATACGAAGACAATGATTCGGCTCACCTGGGGCAGGTTGATACGACGGATGATGCTCTGCTGCGCATATCAGAATCTGCCCACTCGGGCAGAGAAACTGGGTCAATTTTGTATCCAGAGTTTCAGAGAGAAGGTGAGTTCTATCGAGTAAAGCAGGCTCATCGACAGTTACCAGAATCACTGCCCCGTCTTCATGGGACACTTCATGCAGCCATGCGGCATCGCCTTCAACTGTCGGATCAAAAGCGCAAAAACCGGCCGCATCCGTGTAGAGATCGATTGCAAAGGTCACTTACTTCAAGATCGAGGCTGGAAACTGGGCAGCTTTCGAGGCGTCACCGTTGCGCTTATCCGATTGATTGAGCGTGCGGTCTGCGTTGAGCGGAATGTACATGCCGCCGGTCGATTCGAGGATCGCGAAGAGCTTTTTGTTCATCTCGACTGCGACTGATTTATGCTCGGGGGACTCGATCAGATTCTGCATCTCGAGCGGGTCATTCTGCAGATCATACAGCTCGTCGAGATCCCAGAGACCCTGGTAGCGGATGTACTTGTATCGGTCGCCACGGATGGCATGAACCGTTGGGGTTTGTGGGAAATTACGTTCCCAGTAGTATTCGTAAAGCAGCCCGTCGCGCCATTCGGTTTTCTTGCCCTGTGCAAGCCCAAGAAAGCTTCTGCCTTGAATTTCCATCGCAGGCGTGACGCCGGCGGCTTCAAGACAGGTGGGGGCGATGTCGATGTTGGCGATGACTTCGTTCAACTTCTTGCCGCGCCCGAAGAGTTCCGGGCACTGCAGCAGCATCGGCACACGCATCGACTCTTCATAAGCAGTGCGCTTGTCGATCAGGCCGTGCTCGCCGAAGGCGAAGCCATTGTCGCCCATGTAGATTACGAGCGTTGAATCGAGCTGGTTGCGGCTGCGCAGGGCGTCCATGACGCGGCCTACGCTATCGTCAACGGCGCACAAAGTCTCCGCATAACGCTTGTAGTATTCCTCAATGTCGAGCTTGGAGTGATATGGGTATTCCACGCCGTGCCAGGAGTTGCGCTGGTTCTGCACCCACATAGGCAGGCGCTGCTCGGGCTTGGCTGGCGCGTAGGATTTCGGGTAGACAAATTTGGCGTTGGCGAATTTGCCCTTATGTCTGGCAGCGGGTTCAAATTCCGAGTGCGTCGCCTTGTGCGAGAGGTACATGAAGAAGGGGCGTTGCGAATCGGTTTTGCCGAGCCAGTCGAGAGCATAGTCGGTGAGCTCGTCGGTGATGTAGCCCTTCTGCGGCACCTTCTTGCCGTCGATATTCAGACCGTTTCTGGTTGGAGAATAGGTGCCCTGCCCACGGAAGCTAACCCACTTGTCGAAGCCTGGCTGCGGATCGTCGCCTTCTCCGCCCATGTGCCATTTGCCGAAGAAGCCGGTCTGGTAATTGGCTTTCTTCTGCAGGAGTTCAGGGAAGAATTTTGTTCCCGGCGGCACGGGGTTGTTGTTGTCGACAACACGATGCTTGTGGGCGTATTGGCCGGTAAGAATCGAGGCTCGTGACGGAGAACAGAGCGCCGTTGTGACAAAGGCATTGGGCACGTGGATGCCGTTGCGGGCCATCGCGTCCAGATGCGGTGTCTCGAGAAAGCTCTGGCCCTTGAGGAAACCCATCGCATCGTAGCGATGGTCGTCTGTGAGGATGAAGATGATGTTGCGCGGGCGCTGCTGGGCTGCTGCCGCAGCTAGCGCAGTCGTTGAGAGAAAGCCGCGACGCGTCATTAGAGTGGGAGGATCTCTTCGCGGATCGGATCGAAATTGAGGCGGCGCTTTTGCAGGTAGGCAACGTTGCCGAGGTGGCTGGCTTGCGCCGAGCGGTGGCCGATCTGGACGTCGCCGTTGGGCAGCTTACGCGAGCGGCAGCAATCGAGGAAGTTCGCGACGTGCTCGATCGTTTGATCGCGTTCGGACTTCACGACGATGGGCTGGGCGTTGCGTTCGTTGGGCCAGAATTCGTACTTGCTGCGGTCGATGAAGAGGCGACCTTCGGTGCCACACATCTCGACTGCTGCACCCTTGATGCCGGGTGCGAGAGTGGCTTCAAAGGTGGCGGTCCATTCCTTCGGGTATTCGAGGAGGACGTGAATGGTGTCGGGCGCGGTGCGGCCGTCTTTGTAGTGATAGACACCACCAGCGGCGACAGCGGAAATCGGGTTGTCCTGGTTCATGAACATATGGACAACGTCAATCCAGTGAGTGAAGAGGTCTGTCACCTGGCCGCCGCCGTAATCGAGATAGGCGCGGAAGTTGAAGTACTGCTGGGGATCGTAATCGCGCCACTTCAACGGGCCGAGGAAGCGGGCCCAGTCGAGGTTGCTCGGCTTCTGCTGCAGCACTTGCGGGGCCTTGCGCAGGTGGTAGCCGTTGCCGTGCCACCAGGTGCGGGCGAGGGTGATCTTGCCCAGCTTGCCGGTGTCGAAGTACTCTTTCTTGGCCTGCAGGTAGTGGCTGCCGGAGCGCTGCTGCATGCCCACCTGGCAGATGCGGTTGTTGACGCGGGCGGCCTTGACGATTTTGGGGCCTTCTTCAATGGTGAGGGTGAGGGGCTTTTCTACGTAGACGTCTTTGCCTGCGCTTAGGGCATCGATGGTGCAGCCGGCGTGCCAATGGTCTGGGGTTGAGATCAGGACAGCGTCGACGTTCTTTTGTTCGAGAAGTTTGCGATGGTCAACGTAGCCTTTGGCATTGGGATAGGTGGTGACAGCCTTGTCGAGTTTGTCGCCCCAGATTTCGGCGATGGCGGTGACGTCCACCTGCTTGGTGTCGTTGAAGGTCTTGCAAACGTAGGTACCGCGGTCGCCTGCTCCGATCCAGCCGAGATTGATTCTGTCGTTGGCACCCATGATCCTCGAATAGGATGCAGCGGTGAAGGCGGCGGCAGCTTGGCCACCAAGGCGGAGTAAGTCTCTTCTCGAAGAACGCATGGAGGGATTCTATCACTTGCTACGATGGGGTTAAACGCGTGGAAGTAAATCAGATATATGTAGTGGGAGCTGGTCTTGCCGGCAGCGAGGCAGCCTGGCAACTGGCGCGGCAAGGGCACGCGGTAACGCTCTATGAAATGCGCCCGCTAGCGACGACGCCAGCGCACAAAACCAGTGAGATGGCTGAACTGGTGTGCAGCAATTCGCTCAAGAGCGAGAGCGCCAATACGGCACCGTGGTTGCTGAAAGAAGAGTTGCGGCGGGGCGGGAGTTTGTTGCTCGACATTGCGCGCGACACGCGGGTGCCGGCCGGTCACGCATTAACGGTAGACCGGGTTGAGTTCTCAAAAGAAGTTTCGCGCCGGATTGCGGCTGAGCCCAGGATCACAGTAGTGCGTGAGGAGATGAAGTCGATCCCCGCAGGCGGAAAGGTGATTATCGCCACCGGGCCGCTCACCAGCGATGCGATGGCGGCGGAGATTGGGCGGCTCACGGGGTCTAGCAGGCTTTTTTTCTATGACAGTATCAGCCCGATTGTCGATGCCGAGTCGGTAAACACAGAGATTGCTTTTGCGGGTTCGCGTTGGGGCAAGAGTATCGATGGCACAGATGACTATCTGAATTGCCCGCTGAACAAAGAAGAGTACGAGCGATTTCTCGACGAGTTGCTGGCCGGGGAGAGCGTGCCGGTACACATTGCCGAAGATCAGCCGAATACGCCTTTTTTTGAAGCTTGTTTGCCGGTGGAAGAGCTCGCCAGACGAGGCCGCGAGACCTTGCGCTTTGGGCCGATGAAGCCGACCGGGCTCGATGATCCGCGCACCGGGCGCTGGGCTTATGCGATCGTGCAGTTGCGCAAGGAAAATTGCCGCAGCGATAGCTACAATCTGGTGGGCTTTCAGAATCATTTGCGATTTGGAGAGCAGCAGCGAATCTTCCGGCTGATTCCGGGGCTGGAGAATGCAGAGTTTCTGCGCTACGGGCAGATTCATCGCAACACTTACATCAACGGGCCGGAGTTGCTTACGGCGACCCTTCAGTTGAAGTCTGACCCACGCATCTTTTTTGCGGGCCAGATTTCGGGTGTTGAGGGTTATGTCGAAAGCATTGCGACTGGTTTTGCAGCCGCGCAGTTTGCCGGTGTCGATGAGCCGAAGGCATTTCCGCGCGAGACGGCGATCGGCAGTTTGTGCAGCTATATTTCGAGCGCCGACCCGAAGCATTACCAGCCCGCCAACATCACATTTGACCTGCTGCCAAAGCTCGATGAAGAGACCGCGAAACGCTTGCGCAAAGACAAGAAAGCGCGTCATGCCGAGGTGTGCCGCCTGGCGCTAGAGAAACTCGATGAGCATTTCAGCGTCGCCGTCTGAGCGCCTGGCCCGGTTTGAAGCAAGCGACCTGCGAAGTGCGATTGCGGGCTTTCTTGAAGAGCGGGGGCTTCAATCCTCAAGCGTGCATACACTGCGCAATTACGCGATTGATTGTGAGCAATTTCTTGAACACTTTACCCCTGCGCCACCGATTGCTGCCATAGGCGTAAATGAACTGCGGGAGTGGATGGCCAGCCTTTATGACAAGAATCTTTCGGCGGTTTCCATTCGTCGTAAGGTAAGTTCACTGCGGAGTTTTTTTCATTACTGCCGCACACACGAGTTGTGCGACAAGAACACTGCCAAGTATTTGAAGCTGCCGAAGACGCCAAAGAAAGTGCCGCAGGTGTTGGATGCTGAAGCGGTGAATTTTCTTGTCGACAACATCGGCAAGGCGGAGTTGGGGCGCCCTTTTCCGAAGCGAGACCGGGCGATTTTTGAAGTGCTATACGGGTGTGGCTTACGTGTGAGCGAGTTGGTGGGATTGAGCCTTGAGGATCTCGATCTTGAGGAGCGCTGGCTGAAGGTGTTGGGCAAGGGCAACAAAGAACGGATGTCGCCGATTGGCTTTAGCGCTCAAGAGGCGTTGCGGGTTTATCTGGCCGAGCGGACTGCAATACCTGGGGAGACTGCAGTGTTTGTAAATTACAAGGGTGGGCGGATTACAACCCGTGCGGTTCATCAAATCACGAAGTTTTACGCTTCGATGCTGCTGGGGGACCCGAGCGTGCACCCACACGAGTTACGCCATAGTTTTGCAACTCATCTATTGAACGCAGGTGCGGATTTGCGGGCGATTCAAGAGCTACTCGGGCATTCGAGTTTGTCTACTACACAGCTTTATACGAAGGTGGCGATCGAGGATCTGGAACGGGTTTATCAGAAAGCGCATCCGAAGGCCTAACGACTCAATGACAAGAGCAATCGCAGTTTCGCGCGGAAAACAACTACAGTATCTGACGCTGACCTACAACTGGATCGAGGCGGCAATAGCGATCTGGGCGGGAGCACTGGCCAGTAGCGTATCGTTGATCGGCTTTGGCCTCGATAGCCTGATTGAAGTAACAGCAAGCGTGGCTGCATTGTGGCTATTGAGTGATGGCTTAAGGGAACGTAGTGTACAGCGGGTAGTTTCTTGCAGTCTCGCATTACTTGCGGCGGGAACAGCGTATCAGGCATTGACTCGAAGCAACGAAGCTGAGAGAAGCTTGCCGGGCCTGGCCTTGGCCGTGGTCAGCATCATTGTGATGCCCTGGCTGTCGAGGGAGAAGAAGAAAGTGGCCGTGGCGTTAGGATCTTCAGCACTGGCCAGTGAAGCCAGGCAGACGGACTTCTGCTTTTATCTCTCGGTAATTTTGCTGGTTGGAATGCTCGCCCAATGGCTCCTGGGGCTGGCTTGGATCGACTCAGCGGCAGCATTGGCTATGACGCCATTGATGTTGCTTGAGGCAAGGCGGGCGTGGCAGGGGCTGAGTTGCGCGACTGGCTGCGACTGCCATTAGATCGATCTACTGAGCGCTCCATTGTGCGGACATTTCAGATCCCAACGGCATACCTTTCGATACAGCACATAGAAATACTAATTAAAAATTATTCTATACAATCACACGACGACAAGCATAGAAACTTCTACTTGTATCTCTTCGTAGTCCCGGTCACTTCAGTGCTTGCTTCATGGCTCTTCGGTATGTGATGGATTGCCGCAACGGCAGATGCCATTGGTTCGGTAGGGTTACAACGAAATTTTCTCTTTATGCAAGCGGGTGTTAAAGACCTTGATATCGCTTCGCCACCAAGTAAACCGCACAAGAAACGTTACGTTTAGATACAGTTTGCTAAATCGCTCCAATCCTCTAAGATTGGCGCTCCTTTTGGGAAAGACTCCTCCTAAAAAGTACTAGTTGCCCTGATTCAGCCCAACTTCTTCCACGCCCTAGAAAACATGAGCTAGAAATTACAGTACTAGAACCTTTGGCCATAACAAAAATCGAATAGGTTCCATAGTTATGTGCACCAACCGTTAACTAAATGATTTACATTAGCCGCGATTGGAAGTAATCTCCGACCATGTACTCTGATGGCATCCAATGCGGGAAGAGTAATGCCAAGAACGGTTAAGAGGGAACTTTGTTATGCAAAAAAAACTACTTTCAATTATGGCTGGATGCCTCATGGTATTTTCAGCGTCTGCGCATGCAGCAAAAATCGCTGATGTTGTCATCATCGTTGATGAATCGGGTTCGATGTCTACGGAGCATGCTTGGCTCCCGGGCATGGTCAACTCGTTGAATACGGCACTTTCGGGTGCGGGATATACAGGCGTGTTCGGCTTATTTGGATTCGGCAAGAGCGGGGCTGGCGTCGGAGGCCGCACCCTATTGAACGCTGGCACTGCGGCACAATTTGGCACAGCGGCGGCAAATCTCCTGACAACTGGCGGCACGGAAGACGGTTATGCTGGCATCAACTTTGCTTCGACCAACTACAATTTTACAACTGGTTCAGTTCGCAACTATATCTTGGTCACGGATGAAGACAGGGATATTCTCTCTGGATCCACTAATACATACGCTTCGATACTTGCGTTGCTGACTGGCCAGAAGGCGCTTTTGAATGCAGTTATCAACAATCCGTTTGGCTGCACAGGCGGTGGCACCGGTAGTGTCATCGGCCGAAATACTGGGTCAGGCTTCCGCGCTGACGGGTCTGGCGGCTACAACACATGTACAGCCCCTACTACGGGTAACGGAAATGGGACTACCGAGACTGACTATGCGGCTTTGGCCCTGGCGACAAATGGAGCTGCGTGGAATTTGAATGTCCTGCGCGCCGGCGGTAACTCTGCCGCCTCGTTCACGGAAGCATTCGTTGATATCAAGCTCCAGGAGATTATCAACACAGGTGAAGTACCTGAGCCCGGCACCTACGCCATGATCGGGATGGGTTTGGCTGGACTCGCTTACTTCCGTCGCAAGAAGTAATTTTTCTCCTAAGTAGTGACCCAAAGAGAGGTGCAAGCCGTTTGGCCTGCGCCTCTCTTTTCGTTTGCATTAAAGCGGTTCGTAGACGACGTAAGCGAAGCGCTTTGAATCTGGTGCCCAGGAGTTGACGTTAATGGTGCCCTGGCCGCCAAAGAAGGTCACGATGTCCTGGATCTTGCCTGGTTTGGTCATGAGCCGCAGCTTCATGCCTGGCATCTTACCGTTGTGGCCGGTGGTGCCTTTTGGGAAAGACAGAAATAGCATCTGCTTGCCGTTGGGTGAGAAGTGCGGGAACCAGTCTTCGAGCTCGTCGCTGGTGATCTTCTCTGCTGCACCGCCGCTCGCGGGGATGCGCCAGATGTTCCAGTCGCCGCCACGGTTGGAGTTGAAGTAGAGCCACTTGCCGTCAGGAGTGTATTCTGGGCCGTCGTCGTAGCCTCCTTCGGCGGTGAGGCGCTCCTCGGGGCCGCCTTGCGCTGAGACACGATAGAGCTCGTATTTGCCGTTGCGCTGGCCCACAAAAGCGAGCCACTTTGAGTCTGGCGACCAGCCGTGGAAGTAACTTGGGGAAGCAGGTGTCATGAGCTTTACGCCACTGCCGTCGGAGTTTGCAATATAGACCTGCGAGGCACGCGAAGTGGGGCTGGATGCCGAGAAGGCGATCTGCTTGCCGTCGCGGGTGTAATCGTGGTCGTTGTTGCAACGGTATTCGCCGCCGAGATTGATCTGCTCAAGTTTGCCGCCTGTCACCGGGAGCTTATAGAGATTACCTGCGGTGTTGACCAGAAGATGCTGGCCGTCACGAGACCAGTTGGGAGCCTCGATGACGCCAGTGGCCTCATGAATTTGAGTGCTCTTCTTAGACTTGAGATCGTGGATCATGATTTTGCTGCGGTAGAGAGGCCGCTGCTCGATTTGCGGCCCCTGAAGAGTGACACTCGAAAAGATCGCTGCCTCGATGACTTCTGCATCGTGAGAAGAAACGCCGAGGCCCACGAATACGGGATCGGGAAGTTTGAGGGTGATGCTTTCGCCGGTTAGGATCGTGAAGCTATCGCCGCGGCGCTCAATTCGGATTCGGGTGGGACCTTTGGCTGTGGAGCGTAGTTCGGCCGTTGGTCCACCTTTGACCGCGCGGTATTGCAGCGAGGTAAGGCCGTCACCGTGCACGGCGATATCGGCGTAAGCTGAGTCTGCATCCAGATCCTGACGCACCATCAGCACGGCCTTGCGGTGGGCGTTGACTCCTTTGCCTACGAAGCTGACGTCGGCCTGTAGGGTGAGGTCGCCCGAGACTCGGCGGTAGGCAAAATGGAAGGCGTCCTGCGTGCCCCAGATATTGGCTCCGCCGCCGGAGACACGGTAATCGCCGCTCATCTTGTCGTAGAGGAAAGTTCCGGGTTTAGGATTCGCACCGATGTCAGAGTGCGCATCGAAGATGCCGTGCTGGGCGAGTGCAAAGAGGAGGCCAATTGCTGGGTTCACGTTGTCAGACTATCATCTGCTTATGCTGATTCTTCGCCGTTTTGTTCCTGTACTACTGGTTGGGTTGTCGCTACTCGGGCAGGCTCCTCCCCTGCTCGATGAGTGGGTGTCTCGGGTGCAGCATCAGTTTGAAGTGCCGGGTGTGGCGGTCGGAATCGTGAAGGATGGGCAGTTGGTGCTGGCCAAAGGCTTTGGGGTGCGGAAGCTAGGGCAGGCGGCGAAGGTGGACGCGCATACGCTGTTTGGGATTGCTTCCAATACAAAGGCGTTTACGGCTGCGGCGCTGGCGATCCTGATCGATGAGGGCAAGTTGAGTTGGGACGACAAGTTGACCAAACACCTGCCAGGGTTTCAGCTCTATGACCCTTATGTGACGCGAGAGCTAACGGTGCGGGACTTGATTACGCATCGCACGGGGCTGGGCCTCGGGGCAGGCGATCTGATGTTCTGGCCCAACACCTCGTTTACGCGCGAAGCAGTTCTGAAAGGGGCCGGGCAATTGAAGCCGACAACCAGCTTTCGCTCCGCCTACGCTTACAACAACACCATGTTTGTAGTGGCGGGAGAAGTAGTTGCCGCAGTATCGGGGCAGAGCTACGACGACTTTGTGCGGACTCGGATCTTTACTCCACTACAAATGACCGAAGCCCGCATGTCCAACAAGGGCCTCACCGATCAGGACAACACTGCAGTGCCGCACTCGCGCGGGTGGCGGCTTGAGGGAACGCTCAAGCCGATTGAATGGACTCGCGACGATGTCTGGGCTGCTGCAGCCGGAGTGAAGGCAAATGTCACAGACCTGGCCAAGTGGATGAATGTGCAGTTGGCCGAAGGCAAGATCAGCGAAACGCAGCGCTTGTTTAGCGAAAAGGTGAGCCGCAACATGATGGCCTCGCAGACGGTGCTGGGGGTCGGATTACAGCCGAATGCGTTGGCCGATCAGCAGTCTCAATTCGCGTCTTATGGGCTGGGTTGGTTTCTGAAGGATTATCGCGGGCAGAAGCTGGCCTTTCATAGCGGTGGCTTGACTGGGATGGTGACCCAAACCACGCTGGTGCCGAAGCTGAAGCTCGGCATCGTGGTGCTAACCAATCAGGAAGAAGGCGCGGCCTTTCAATCGCTCACGAACTTGATTCTCGATTACTACCTCGGCGCGAATGGGCCAGACTGGATTACTGCGATGCATGCCAACACGATGGAAGGTCGCAAGAAGGCAAATGAGGCTGAGCAGAAAGCGATCTCGGCACGCACGCCCGGCACGAAGCCTTCCCTCGAACTGGCTGCCTACGCGCAAGACTATCGCGATGGCTGGTACGGGTTGGCTACGATCGAGAGCAAAGATGCCTCTTTGCGGATGAAAATGCATGCCACCCCTGCGATGCAAGGCAGGCTCGAACACTTTCAGCACAATACGTTTATCGTGCGCTGGGACGACAATACGATCCCCGATGCATACTGCAACTTCCATCTGGGGGTGGATGGCAAGGTAGAGTCACTCAGGCTGGAGGCGACCAACAGCCTTGCTGACTTCAGCTTTGATTTTCAGGATCTCGACTTCAAGCCGGTACCGCGCAAGTAGCGCGTGAAGAAGGCCTGCCAGAGCGGGTCGATCTTGGGGTGCACAGGAGTGTGTCCCGTATCGAGCAGATGAAATCGCAAGCGCTCCTCTACCCCGAGTTCGCGATAGCGTTGCGCGCCGAGCTCAATCAAGGGCAGCGTACTCGGGCCATCGGAGTGGTTCTTGTCATTGCCGCCGATGATCAGCAGCGGCTTGGGGGCAGCCAGAGTGAGTAGCTCGTTGTGGTCATGGCCTTTGAGTAAACTGCGGACGGTTTGTTCGGGCGTGCGAATATCGGGGAACTTTCGGTCTGCATCGAGATACCAGGGGGCCTCGTAGTTGGTGCCGCCATCCCAGAGCGGGACGTGCGGGTCGATCGAGACGACGGATGAAACCTCGGGGGCGAAGGCCGCTACGTAAAGCGCGGTTTTGGCGCTGAGAGAGCTGCCGATGAAGCCGATGCGCTTGTGGTCGACATTAGGGTGCGAAGCGAGCCAGCGGGCCTGCTGACGCACATCCCATACCATGCGGGAGAGACCCGCCCAGCGGCCAAAGCGCTCGTAGACTTTTTCGCTGACCCCGTTCTGGTAGGACGTGTTGTCGCGGTAGCGGCGGATGTGGGCCCAACTGGTGAGAACGATGAAGCCTTGCTCAACCAGCCACTTGCCCCACCACTCTTCGGGCTTCTGCCAGTCTGGGGAAGTAGAGGCCCAGGCGATCACTGTCGGGCGGCGCTCTCCTCGTTTAAGGTCCTTGGGCAACAAAAGAAGACCTGGTTGCCAGAAGTCGGTTTCAAGCGGCAATTCGATATGGCGGCGCAGGTATGTGCCGCGATCGAGGCTGCCGATTTCGCGTTCACGCATCCTTGCGACAAACCATTTACGATCCGCACCGGTAGGCTCGAACTTGCCAAGAATTTCCCGCCATTGGTCGCGAAGGCTTCGCTTGTTGAATGCGAAAAGCAAGGAACGGCGGGAGAGATGCAGATTCATCCCCTGCACTATAGCGCCAAAGTGCTAAACTTTTAAATGTCAACCGTGGCGAAATGGCGGAATTGGCAGACGCAGCAGACTCAAAATCTGCCGTACTTCACTGTGCGTGTCGGTTCGACCCCGACTTTCGCCACCATCCCTTCCTTTTTCTTTCACTCTTTTTATGCCCAAAAAATGGAATTTCTACGTGAAGGTGCTTGTCCTTGAAGAAGAAGAGGGCGAGGTGAATCCAGATCGGATCACTCGTGAAATCACACGCCAGATTCAGAAGATCTATGGTGTGCGGGCAGCCGAAGTTACGAACGTAACGTCGGAGTAAAAGCAGGCTCGAGTTGTGAGTAAACCCGCCGGAAGTAGCTGTCTGTCATCGATGCAATGTAGTCGCTGATGCGACGGGGCAAAGCCTCAGATTCATGGCCTTCTGGCAACTGTTCGGGATTCTCGAGCAAATAGTCAAACAAACGCTCAATGGCTTTCATGGATTGATCCCGCTCTTCCACCAGAATTTGCGTGTGGTAAACGCGGGAATGCAAGAATCGTTTGAGTGCCGCCGAGGTCTCTGCTGCGGAGGCAGTAAACTGCACCAGGCGCACCGGCCAGGCCCGCACAGCGTCCACAGAATCTACACCCGCAGACTGGCAGGCGGCAATCGTGCCCTCCATCAAGCCCCTCATCAGGTGATCGATCAAGCGGCGCTGCATCTCGTGCAGATGGATACGCTCTTCGGCAGCAGGAAAATTCGTTTCTACCTCTTCGAGCAGGTCAGCAGCTACGGGAACAGCGGCAGCAAGCTCGGCGAGTTTGAAGAAGCCTGCTTCGTGGGCATCGTCCACATCAGCCGTGTTGTAGGCGATTTCATCCACCAGATCAATAAGCTGAGCTTCAATCGGTGGGCGCAGGCCAGGCAGGTATTCTTCGAGCGGCCCGGTATAGCCTTCAGGCAGGTCGCGCGAGTGTTTGACGATGCCTTCGCGGACTTCGAAGCTTAGATTCAATCCCGGATACATCGCATAGCGATGCTCGTAGGATTCCACAATGCGCAGGGAATGAAGGTTGTGTTCGAAGCGCTCTCCAAAGCGAGAGAGGATACGATTGAGAGCCACCTCGCCGGAATGCGCAAAGGGAGGATGGCCGATGTCATGCGCCAAAGCCAGAGCCTCGGTGAAATCTTCATCAACTCCAAGGACACGCGCGGCAGTGCGAGCGAGTTGGGCTACTTCGAGGGTGTGCGTGAGGCGATTGCGAAAGTGGTCGGAGATCCCAGCCGGGAAGACCTGCGTTTTGGCTTCGAGGCGGCGGAAAGCGCGTGAGTGCACGATACGGTCTCGATCGCGCTGGAAGTCGTTACGAAACGAAGGAAGGCTCTCAGGAAAGCGACGGCCCAGACTTCTCTCCACAGGGAAGCGAAGCTGGACCAGAACACCAGTCCGGATCATGTTGCCTTTTGGGTTACTTCTTCGGCGCTGCCGTCATCGGAGCGGCAGGCAGAGTGCTCAGCACTTCCATGGCAGGAGTTGAAATCGGGGCGCGAGCCGTGCGAAGGGGCTCGAGCAGCTTGCGGGCTTCCTCAGGCTTTGACTTGGCGATGTAACGGGCCAATTGAATCGTGGATTGCTCTTTGGGCATCAGGTAGGTCGGGCTAGCAACGAGATCTCTGAGCATCGCTTCAGCTTCGGCAGTCTTGCCTTGACCCTGGAGAATTTCAGCCATTGTGAATTTGGCGAGAGAAGCAGGTTCTTTGTCGCCGCCGATCACTTCCTTCAGACGCTTTTCGCCAGAGGCAGTGTCACCACGTTCGATATCGAGCATCGCCAACATGTAGAGGGCGAGATTGCCTTCTTTGCTGCCTGCGAACTTCGAGGAAACACTGGTGAAGGCGTCGATTACTTTCTTTTCTTCGGAGGTCGTACGGCTGGTGGTGGCCTGGGCGATGCCCATTGCTTCGCCGAGGGCCGCCTGGCGTGCCGCCTTCTGGGTACCCATGTACCACCAGATGCCGTAGCCGAGTGCGGCAACCACAAGGGCAATGCCAACATACAGGGTGACTTGTTTTCTATGACCCGAGACGTACTCGGAGGCTTCGCCGACCGTTTCCACAAACTGGTCGTGCTTGATTACATTTTGAAGTGATTTATCCACGGGGAGTCCTACTGAGGGAAATTACAGATTAACACGAGGGCGACGGCACACGTTAATCGAGTGACGTACGAATTTGTATGGTATTTGAAAAACGACCGCCCGCTTCGACGCTCAAGGTGGCAACCGCATTATCGACAATGGGCGGCATTCTGGTTTCAACAGCATAGAAACCGATATA
Source organism: Bryobacter sp. (assembly GCA_044376335.1). Lineage (GTDB taxonomy): Bacteria > Acidobacteriota > Terriglobia > Bryobacterales > Bryobacteraceae > Bryobacter. Next base: position 16,880 of record JBIPMY010000008.1, on the reverse strand, counting down.
GCCACCTGCGAGTTCGGCCTTTGCTACTTCCAGGGTTTGCCCATTCAGCCACACCCTGACTGGCGCTACAACTCGAGGCGAATTCTGGGCCGGTGCGGCCTTTCCTGCCGGCCATTCCGGACTGACACGCCCCAAACCAGTGAGCAGGATCTGGACGCGCATGCCAGCCTTTAGCGGCAACGTCGGGTCGAGAAGTTCACCCGTTTCGGCATCCAGCAGCAGGGGTGCGCCATCACGGTCAGTGAAAATTACCGGCGCCGTCGCCGTAACTTCAAGGTCCATACGGAGGCTTGCGGTCTCACTCTTGAGCTCAAATGCGGGCGAAGGAATCACTGCATCATAGGGGATTTGAAGTTGAGTTTCGTCCGCCGTAGCCGAAAGAATCGGGAGAGGGCGGCCCGCAAGCTGAACCTGTGTGAGCTTCATGCCAACAACGGACATCAAACCGCCAGGAGCAGCCGTTTTGGAATTGAGATCGGCGGCGCTGATCATCGACGGGTTGCGGCGGCGATGCGGTGCGTATGTCAGGAAAACGCCTTCGCCGGCAATAGAAACATAAAGGAAATTTCCACCCTCGTTCAACAGAACGTCCAGGGCCGCTTCGCGCGGCAAATTGCCACCAAGCCGGATCCAACTCGTAGGGCCGGAGGCAGCTTCCAGATTGTTGAGCGTATAAAAGACGCCGCGTTCTGTTGCCAGGTAAATGGCACCGCTGGCGCGATCAGCTGCAAGACCATAAATTTCCTGAGCTGGGAGATCACTGGTGAGATCATCCCACTGCCGTCCTGCATTCAAGCTGCGCTGCAGACGGCTTCGATCGGTCTTGATTACTTCGAGTTGCAATTCTGGGCGGGCAGAATCAATCCATCGCAAGCTGTCGCGTTTAGGAGCGGTGAGGCCACGCGCAATCCAGGCTGCTTTGGCCCCTGGCATCCATTCCACGATCTCGCCATTCTTCCATTCGGCCAACAAGCCACGGCCTCCGAGAGGCGCGGCCAACAGTCGCGGCAGTTGCAGATTCGGCAGCCCTGCGTTGAGGCTCAGCCACGATGCCCCGCCATCGGCAGAAAGCCAGAGACCTTCATCCGTTACAACGGCCAGACGGTCTGGATCTGTTGGCGAGACAGCCAGCGCCCGCACATTTTCACCAATCAATTGAGTATCTGCCGAAGCTACAACATTCACCCAGTGCTTGCCCGAATCGTCACTGCGCCAGAGCCATTGCCCGGCAGCATAGGCACGATAAGCATTACCTGGTGCAGCAAATACGCGAGCTCCAGTTTCAGGGAGACTATCCACTACTTTGTTTGACACAGCGGCGCGAGCGCCTGCCTTGGCTAAGGGAGCCCAATTCTCAAAGTCTTCGGTACGGAACGATTTCCCGTTAGGGAGTTGAATCTCAAGACTGGATCCATCGCTGCCAAACCAGACGCCGGAAAGCGGAGCACCAGAGAAGCCAGCGCGGGAGTTGTAAACAACGGTGGTGCCTATCACTCGCCAGGAAAGCGCAAATTCATAAGTCTGGGCGAGCGCCGTCCCAGCAAGGCAAAAAGAGCCAAGCGTGGTCAAAACGACTCGAAGGATCGTGTCAAAACGACACATAGGCTTCTTCATTGTAAACTCACCACAGGTATTAAGATCGGCAGGATTTCTGCCGAACTGTTGATAAGACGGGAGATTTGTCTTTAGGTTTCCCGCTCCACAGTTAAGGATGTTGAATTGCTCTGCAATTTTGGTGTTAGCATTGGAACTTAAGTAGTGCTGAGAACTCCATTCCAGTCCGGCTTGATCGCCATGGCAGTTGCCATGGCCTGTAGTCTTGTGTCGACGGCTCAAATCATGATGCCGGTGGCCCCAGGATCTACAGGCAAGGTACTGCACGCACAGGGCCAGGTTCAGGTTTTAAAGGACGAAGTTCCCTGGGCATTGAATGTTGGCGACCTTGTCAATCCGAAGCAGGAAATCCTCACCGGCCTTGATGGTTACGCCAAGATCCAGGTTCCGGATGGCAGCATCTTTGAGATCTTCCCGAATTCACGCGCAACCTTCCGTTCCAATCAGGGTAATCTTCGTGAACTGCTCGATCTGTGGGTGGGTCGCGTTAAGGTCCACATCGAGAAGTTGAACGGTAAGCCGAATCCCAACCGGATTCAGACGCCTTCAGCAGTGATCTCCGTTCGTGGTACTACCTTTGACGTCACTGTCGAGAATGATGATGAAACACTCGTGCTGGTAGAAGAAGGCCAGGTCGCGGTACAGCACGCGCTGATGCCATTTAGCGACGCCAAGATTTTGAACGGTGGCGATTACCTTCGCGTCTACAAGAATCAACCTCTCGCTCAGAAGCAGCTTGACCGCGGTCAAGTGCTGCAGAAGATGATGCGTATGATGGCCGACATCTGGCTGAATCAGCCCAGAGTTAACGGTGGCGGCACCTCATCGCCTGTCCCAGGCGCAGGGCCGAGCACGGTTCCAGTAGGGCTCCCTGGCGATACTGGTGCTCCAGCACCCCCGCCCAGCGCGCTACCTCCACCCCCTCCACCCGGATTCTAATGCGTTTGCTTGTATTCCTGCTCGGCAGTCTTCTCTCTGGCCAGGGGATTCCTGCTGAATGGAATGCCCGCCAGCAACTCGATGAGCTGAAAGCCCGCTTCGAGGCAATTCCCCCGGAACTCTCCAAAGTAGATCTCAACCGCTGGCGCAGCGAGGGTGTGGCTGTTGCATATCTGAGTCAGTTTGAATCGATCCAGACTCAGCTGAAGAGCCTCAGCCTTGCCATCAGCGATCTGAGACAAAGTCCGGAAAAACTGGCTGTCGCCCTTGAGATCTTTCTCCGCTTTGACTCACTAGATTCAATGCAACGCTCGGTGATGGAAGCAGTGCGGAAGTATGAGACTCAAGCACTGGCCGATTCGATTGAATCGAAGTTTGTCGACACGGCAGTGGCACGCAATCAGTTTCGCAACTACATGCTCGATCTGGCAGCCAACCGGGACCGCGAGCTCGACGTACTGATTCAGGAAGCACAGCGGTGCAGAGTAGAAAAGAATTCACCTGCGCCTCCAAAGCCACCCACGCCCGTCGCACCAAAGAAGAAATGACTACCGCCGTCCCACCCATAGTTCCCGCCAAGACCTTCCGTTGTTACATCTGCAAAGAGACATCAACAGAGATCTGCACGTACTGCACCAAGGACAGCTGCGGGCTGCATTTGTGCGAACGGTGCAAGCGTTGTACAGACTGCTGCACCTGCTATCTCGATCAGCAGAAGCGGCGCTAGGTTGGAACAGTTGACGCCTGAAAGGCTCAATTGGAATTTCCCGGCCACAACAGAATCAATCACATAGCGTTTGGGTCAAGGAATGCATCCGCTCAGGGCGATGCGTAATTTCATTTTTCTTTTATCTACAGCTTGCCTTTGTGGCCAGGAATCGCGATTTTCGTTTGGGGCTACCGGAGGCTTCAGCTTCGGCTCAGATGCAAGCACACGCTTTGCCACCTTAAACCAGGAATCCCGCAAATACACGATCGGGCCGAGCTTCGAATATCGTTTTACTGATCATGTATCGCTGGTAGTGAATCCGTTGTACCGGCGGCTGGGATCTTCCTATAGCCTGCAGCAATTTGCACAAGCCGGAACTAGCGACATATTCGGCCGTACCCGAACTCACAATTTGAGCCTGCCTATTCTTGGTAAGTACACCTTCCGGCCAGGAACCGAAAAGTGGCGCCCCTTCATCACTACCGGTTACGAATTGGCTAAGTCGTGGAATGAATTTGAAACGCGGCAAGTTTATCGAGACACGCTTGCGGCCACGAGACAGACTTTTGTAGGGAAGAGCAGCAACCGGAGCCCGCTCAGCAATGGCATTGTAATCGGTGGAGGCGTGGACTACCGCTTCCGCCGCTTTTACGTTGCACCGGAATTTCGCTACACATTCCAGAACCCCACCAATTCAAGCGTCGAGGGACGGCATAAGGCAGACCTGCTCTTATCGATCCGCTTCTAGACGTAGGCGGCAGCGACGAGCTTCTTCATTACGGCGAAATCATCCGCCACTGCCTTCAGCTCGTCCGGGTTCTCGTATTCGACATGGAGCGTAAGAGGGCCGGTGAACTTGGCCACCGCCATCCGCTTGAGCACGGCAGGCCAATCCACCATCCCCTGCCCGAGCGGACACCATTTCATCGCCCACTTACCGTTCTTTTTCTCCCAATAGAAATCCTTGACGGCAACCATCTTGAGGCGGCGCAGAGCCAGTTCCAGCGATGAATTCCAGGTCCACGCTCCACCCTCGGCTGTCGCGTGAGCCGGGTCAAAATAAAAGCCCATATGGGCAGCATCCATAAACTGGATCATCTGCCAGGTGTCCCAAACCGGCGCACCAACGTAATTGCCGGAATGGTTGTGCATGCCGCAACAGGTGCCGTAGAGCCGGGAGAGCGCCGAAAAACCACTCAATGCATTTTGCACCTCGACAATCTTCCGATCCAGATCTACAGTGCCATCCTTCGCGGTCTGATAGCGCCAGTAGCCAGGCTTCCAGAAGGGGATCTTCAACTCCTGCATCTTGCGCAGCGTTGCCGTGGTCTCGGGAGCTTTCGGGTTCAGTAGCCCGGTGGTAATCATCGGTACCTTAAGGCCGGAGTTCTCTAGAATTGCCACTGCTACGGGAAGATCGTCGCTCACCTTTTCTGGCAGAACGTGACCGGCAGCGCGCACCGTAAGGTCAATGCCTTCAAAACCAACCTGCTTGGCATATTTGCCAAGCTCCTGGTAGTTCAATTTGGCGGCGTGCTTGGAGAAGAGGCACAGCGTGGGCTTTGCCGCCGGGGCTTGCGCCATCAGGAGTGGAGCCGCTGAGGCGGCAATGAATTCGCGTCTTTTCATGGCAGTTTATAGGGTGCTCTGTATTTGTAGCTCAACATCTGGTTGGCGGCTGGGTGGTTGGTGAACTTCTCGTTTTTCGAATCCCATTCGAGATAGCTCTTGGTCTTGTAAGCAACATTGGCAATCAGCGTCGCACTGGTAGAGAGATGGCCGGTAAGCGTGTCGCAGTTCGGCTTCTGGCGCGACTTCATGCAATCGAGGAAGTTGCGGGCATGAGGATGGTTGGTAACCTGGCCGGTCACCTTGCGGGCTTCAATCACCGCCTTCTTTTGGGCGTCATTCGAGCGGTCAATCGGATTGCGAACAGGCATCGGCTGATCGCCAATCACCTCAGGGATCACTTCCCATCCCCGCAGAGTCAAATACATCGTGCCCTTGGTGCCGCGGATCATCATCTCAGATTTCTGCGCATTGCCAGCGGCCGAGTTGGCATTGATCTGCGTGAAAACCAGCATCACGCCATCGTAATCCCACATCGCCTGCAGCGTGTCGGGGATCTCGCGATTGTCATCAACAGCAAACTTGCCGCCCATCACCGTTACCGCTTTGGGCGATTCCTTACCAATGCACCAGCGCAGCATGTCCACGTAGTGGACCCCAAAATTGGTCAACTGCCCGCCGGAGTAGTTGTAGAACCAGCGAAAGTTGTAATACATGCGGTTCCGGTTGTAAGGTACCTTCGGAGCGGGCCCAAGCCAGGCGTCCCATTCGGCTTCGCTCGGGGGTGGCCCGTCCGGGGCCGCGCCAAGGCCTGTAGGCCATTCGTTGGTCAGGTGCCAGCCTTGAGCCAGTGTCACCTTGCCGAGGGCACCTGACTGCACGTAGGCAGCTGCTTCCTGCAGAAACTTCGCGCTGCGGCGCTGGATGCCCACCTGCACAATACGCTTGTTGCGCTCGGCGGCATCCACCATCTTGCGGCCTTCAACAACAGTAAGGCTCAGCGGCTTCTCGCAATAAACATCCTTGCCCGCATTGCAGGCTTCAATCATCATCAGTGCATGCCAGTGATCGGGCGTGGCGATAACAACGGCATCAAGCGTCTTGTCGTCAATCAGCTTGCGCCAGTCGGCGTAACGCTTGGGGGTGTCGTGGCCGCGGTCTTTAGCTTTCTTTTCGGCCAGATCCAGATACGAGGCTTTGAGGTCGCAGATGGCCGCTGTGCGGGCATCGCCATATTCGAGGAAGCCATCGTGCACCTGATCTCCACGATTGCCCAGGCCAATGTAGCCAACCATGGCGCGGTCATTGGCTCCCAGGATCTGCGAGTAGCTAAGCGCGGTCATGGCCGTGGCTTGCGAGAACTGCCTTCGATTCAAGAATCGGCCTCCTGTAAATGGTTTGAAACAGTCCGAGTATATCCTGTGTTCAGATGAAATTTGCAGTTCTACTCATGATGGCAATCGAATTTGCACACGCCCAGAAGATCCTCGTTCACGGCCACCGCGGGGCTCGCGCGGCGATGCCCGAAAATACGCTCCCTGCCTTTGAATACGCCCTCGCTCAAGGCGTAGACGCCCTCGAGCTTGACCTGGCCGTTACCAAAGACAACATCCTTGTGGTGAGCCACGATCCAGAGCTGAACTCCAAGATCTGCAGCGGCCCGGCTGGGCTTCCCCATGTGATCCGGCAGTTGACCCTCGCGCAGGTGCGAGACTTTGATTGCGGGTCAAAGCAGAACCCAGAGTTCCTAAAGCAGAAGACAGTGCCAGGGACGAAGGTGCCAACCTTCGACGAAGTGCTGATGCTAGCGAAGAAATCGAAGGTGGATCTGAATGTCGAAACCAAGATTTTCCCTTCCAAGCCAGAACTCACGCCTTCGCCAGAGGAATTCGCGAAGCTCGTCATTGATGCCGTACGCAAGCACAAAATGGAATCGCGCCTGATCCTGCAGAGCTTCGACTGGCGCACCCTGACGGCTGCGAAGGCAATTGCACCCAAAGTACGTCTGTCGGCGCTCTATCCGTCCGGTGCGTCCGATGCGGCGCTCAAGAAGGACTACATTAGCGAAGCACACGCACTTGGCTTCGGAATCGTAAGCCCGCACTTCCGCCTGACCAACAAAGCTGAGGTCGAAAAGGCCCATAAGCTCGGCATGCAAGTAGTGCCCTGGACAGCGAACGAGGCAAAGATCTGGGACCAGTTGATCGAAGCCAAATCCGACGCGATCATCACAGACGACCCTGCCGCCCTCATCGCCTATCTCAAGCAAAAAGGCCTGCGTTAATGTTGAAAGCATGTACCCGGCCCTGCTTTGCCTCAGCCTGATCGCCCAGGATCTCGGATCTCTCGATCAGGTTCGCCCGATCCCCGCAGCGGATAGCCTCTGGGCGGAAGAGCTCACCTGGATGGAGATGCGCGACGCAATCAAGGCGGGCAAAACTACAATCCTGATTGGCACTGGCGGGATTGAGCAAAACGGGCCTTACGTGGCCGGCGGCAAACATAACTACGTGTTGCAGACGGTACTGCCTTACATCGCCCGCTCTATCGGCAACACGCTGATTGCACCGATCGTGAAGTTTGTACCAGAAGGGGCCATCGACCCCAAGCCGGCCGGACACATGCGCTATCCCGGCACCATCAGCCTTGAGGCGGCCACCTTTGAGGCGCTGCTCACCGACATCTGCCGCAGCTACAAGACGCACGGCTTTCGCGACATCATCCTGCTCGGCGATAGCGGAGGCAATCAGCCAGGCATGGAGAAGGTAGCGAAGGCTCTCAACCTCAAGTGGAAAGGAAGCCCAACCCGCGTTCATTACTTGAAGGATTACTACGCAAAAGACCCGTGGAGCTATGAATTCCTCAAAGCTCAGGGCATAGTCCAGGTGGACAAGACTCCACCAAAAGGCGAGTCGCCCACACGCCCCGCCCATACCCGCAATGGCATCCATGACGACGTCTACTATGAGGCGCAGATCGCCGTACAAGACCCAAAGCTGATCCGCGCAGACGAGCGCATCAAGGCTGGCCTGATGTCGATCCATGGCGTCAATCTGGCGCCAATCACAAAGGCCGTGGAGCTAGGCAAAAAGCTGGCTGAATACCGCGCTGGCATTGCGAAAAAAGCCTTCGAGGCTTCGCAGTTGCAGTTGCGTGGCAAGCGCTAACTGGCCAGGCGAAAGCTGTCTTCTGCGCCGCGCTCCATCTCGGTTGCGATCACCTCAAGTACACGCATCCAGCAGGCTTCCATCTCGAGGGTAAATTCATCGCCCAGCACTTTGCGGAAGGTGTAGATCAAGGCTGCCCAGGCAGGCTCAAACATCTCTGAGGTGACGCCATAGCGTTGATGCCGGGCCCCCAGCTCTCGCAGTGCCGGAACCAGTTCCGCTGGCTTGTCAACGCGCTCCACCAGCCACACCAGCATCATTGTGAACTTCATCTGGTGTTGTGCCATCTCACCCGGGAAAAGCAATCGCACTCGCGGGGCAAGCTCAAAGAGGCGGCCAAAGAACATCGGCACTGCACGGTCTGCACGCTCAGCCAGCAGCCCAAAGCTGTAGCGGATCATCATCACTTCGGTCATCGTTTCGGTCATTTGTGTTGTCTCCACCCAGACGTGCGTTAAATCTTTGTGGAATCCATCAACCGAACTAAGCTTTAAGTTTCTTGCGGATCTTCTGGATGGTAACCTCGCGCTGATTCGCGCTCCAGGTGTCTTCGATTTCTTTTTCGCTCAGACCCGCAACGCGGCCAAGCAAAATGTAGGCCGGCAGTGCGTGTGGCAAATGCTTCCACATCGCCATTTCAGCCAGTGCCGGGATGCCACGCTCACGCATGTGCCTGATCAGTTTTTCGTCACGAGTGGTGGTGAGCGGAATCAGCAGATTCATCGCATTCATCCGATCCTTCCACGCCACACTATTGAGCATCTCAACAAACCAGGTGGTCAACACTCGGATCTCAGCATCAGGATGCGCAATCGCGTAGAAGGCAATAGGAGCGAGGCTCCTCAGGGAAGCGGCTCTCACTTCCTGATCTGGATCCCGGAGAGCCAACTGCAAGTCTTCAATGATGGCCTGGGCCTTCGGGCCGTAACCAAGAATTGCTGCAGCGACTCGGCGGTCGTCAGGGTCGGCGCTCTCGCGTACGATCTGGCGAAGGATCGCCTGGTGGTCTTCGGCAATTGCCGGAAGTTGAAGCTGTACGGCCCGCGCACCAGCTTCATCCAGCAGAGTGAAGCCCTGAGACCAATCCTCTCGAGTCTCGCCCTTGCGCGTGGCCTCGGCTGTAGCAGCAATCAGCTTTTCGTAAACAGCGCCAACATCTTCGGGCAGCTTGAGCGTTTCGTTCTTCGGCTCTTCCCGGATATCGAGATGAGGCCGTCCGCGTTCTTCAACGCCAACATAAAAGATGGCTTTGCCGCCCTCGCAACAGATGGCTTCTACATTGGCACGGAGGATACCCTTAAGGCCAACCAGTAGCTCCTCAAGGTCGCCTTTCGATGGCGGCAACGGATCCCCTTCAGCGATCTTCAATTCCTTACGCAGCTTCTCAGGCGTAAACGCCTTGTTGCCGTAGGTCTCGATAATCGCGATGGTGGGGGCCGACTGGGCGGCCGCGTGGAGGCACACAAGTGCCCCCGCAAGAAAATACTTCACTATCCCAGTGTGACGCGATTAGAGCGCGAGCGTTACAAGGAACATCAAAGCGCCAGCAGCAGGCAACAGCAGCAGAGCCTTCTTGAGGCCCGTTGCTTCCCCACCAGCTACGCCACCGATGATCGGTGAGCTAGCCACAAGGCCGAGCCAGCCACAGGTGACGGCCGCGCCAATCGCGGTTGCCGTGCCAGTGGGGAACTTGGCACCCACCAGGCTGAGTGCGGTCGGGAACACAGGTGCCATAGCAACACCAGCCAGGAAGACCATCGCCCAGGCAAGGTTTGCGTCCTTGAACTGAAGCATCAGATAGGTAGTAACTGCGATCAGGATCGAAGAAACCATGAGCAGCGTGGTGGCCGGGATGGGCGGGATCACTGCAACTACCAGACGGCCAGCGAGCAGGCCCAGAGCAAAGCCAAAGGACAGGATGTTCAGTGCCTTCTTCTCAGGAATGCCCTGTGCGATCAGGTGCTTGACGAGCCAGTTCCACACGCCCACTTCAGCAGCGACGTAGAGGAAGAGCAGCATGGCCGGCAGGAAGAGGCCGGGGTTGGCGAGCAACGCAGGTACGTCAGAGAACTGAAACTGCACAACGCCGGTAGGCAGCGGCATGTCGGTAGCCGAGTGCAGCGCGAGTGTCGCCACAGTAAGAGCAGCGGTCAGGTTGCACAGGCGGAAAGAATTGCCACCCAGCAAATTGGCCGCGATAAACGGTGTCGCGATACCGCCTAGGCCAAAGAAAGTGTTGAAGCCGTTGAAGAGAGCCGTTGGGTTGTCGGTCTTGACGTCGTTGACGAGGGCGTTAGCGCCAGCAACGATGATGCCACCGCCGACGCCGAGAATCAGCATGTAGAGGCGGATGCTGGAGAAACCTTTGGACCGGGGCAACAGGAAGAGTGCGAGTGCAATCAGGCCAAGCCCAAGCACCATGCCAACCTTTTTGCCTTGCAAGTCAATCAGTGGGCCTTGCAGCAGGGAGCCAATTACCAGGCCGATAGCCTGAGTCATGGCAATGGTGCCATTTTGCGCCGGTGTAAGGCTAAATCTCTTCGACAAATCGGGCAGAATACTGCCCAGCATCGCGGCGATCATTCCATAGACGAAGATGGCCATGACCGCGGCCACAATTAGCATGTTGAAATCCATAAACCAAGAAGGCTATCACAGACTCTAACAATTAGGGATGCTCATCGATAACTTGATGCCTGTCTACGACCTGATCATCCGTCACGAACGTGTGATCGCAGCGCCACAGCGCCGTGTCTGGCAGGCCGCTCGCGCGATGACCATTCGCAAACTGTTGCGCGTCAGGGTCTTGCTCTGGATTCGGGAGATCTTTTCACGCCTGAATGGGCAGCCGCTTGAAACCTTCCCGGTGATTGCTGAAAAAGAAGGCACAGAGGTAGTGATGGCGATCTGCGGCAAGTTCTGGGCCATCAGCGGGAACATCGTAGATGTGCCGGCAGAGGTGATTCCGCTCTATCAGGCCAAAGGTTCTGCCAAAGCGTATTGGAACTTTCACCTCGAATCCATCGGAGTGGGCCAGACTCGCATTGTGTCCGAGACACGGGTGCAGGTTTATGGCGAGCAGGAGTTGAAGCGCTTCCGCCGCTATTGGGCACTGGTTGGGCCTGGGGCTGGCTGGATCCGTAAAGAGATTCTGAAAGCGATTGAGCGGGAGTCTCTGGGGCGTTAGAGTTGAATTTGACAAACCCAATCAGTTGGAAGCAGCTTCCGCTTCAGACAAGCATCGGCGAAGGTAAAGACCGGCAGGTAGAACCGCTCTTCGAGAGCGTGCGCCGCAAGTTGATTCAGATCACCCTGCGAAACGGAGCTACTCTCGCCAGGCACTCCGCCCCGGTTCCTATCACGATTCAAGCTGTTGCCGGTTCAGGCACGCTTTTTATCGGCGAGCTGCGAGAAGAAGTGGCACTCCTGCCCGGCACCTTGGTGACGATCGAACCGGGCATTGTGCATGAGATCGAAGCACAACCAGCAGTGTCGATCCTGCTTACGATGTTCCCCGGCGGCTAACAAATCCAGCTCAGAAAGCCGGGACAAAGCTGCCGCCTACGGCAGGCTTCTCAGGACGGGCAGCCACTCCCGGGGGAATCCAGATACAGTTTTGGCGGCAGGCCTGCTCCGGATTCGCTCGAACGGCCAGCGTAAAGGCTTCCAAGGCTGCCGGACTCGGTGCAGAAATCAGCGCGGTGTTGTAGTTGAGGTCGCTAGCGCGGGTGAGAAATAGCAGGCGCAGATTTTGCTTCCTGGCCGGCTTTGGAAAGAGCTTCAGAATCGGCTCAAGAGCACGCTCCTCTTTGCCTTCGAGCGTACGTACAGACTCCTGCCAGGCCAGCCCCTTGGCCTGCACCGCATAAACGCTACGCTCAAAGCCAAATTGCGATTCTGGATTCACAGAGATCGTGACGTTGAGCCCGTTGCTTGTTTCTGTCTTGATGTTCGGTTGGCCGTATCGCCAAGCTTCTGTAGCTGAATCGCGTCGCATCGGCGTGATCAGACTCAGCCGCCAGCCGGGCTGCAAGTCCACAAAAGTCTTTGTTGACACAACTGAACCGGGGGCTGCCGCCGGCATCAATTTATGCCGGTGACAGCCCCCGAATGAGACTGCAATCAGGATCAGCCCGAGGCTAACCGATTTTGAGTTTGTTGAGTTTGGCATCCCAGAACACTGCCTTCTTGGCGCGTACACTCTGCGTGGCCATGTGTCCGGGGATCGCAGCGATCTGTCCTGCGCGAGCCGGAGCAATCGCCTTCTCCTTGCCCAGCACTGCCATCAGGAAGTTGCGGACGTGGTCGGCGGTAGAGTCGGGCTGGTTGAAGTCCTTCAAATAGTTCATCGAGACGGCCGGCTTGTCTGAGAAGGCCTTGACGTTGCGGATGAACTTCGGCTGCGGAGTGAAGTACAGGTTCTGACGATCCTTCACTTCGATGGTGCCCTTCTGGCCCATAAACTCTTCGCCGTAACCCCACTGGTCGTTACCAAAGAAGCACGAGTAGTTGAGGTGGAACTTGTTCGGATATTCGTAAAGTGCGCTCAGGGTATCGGGCACTTCACGATCGTCCTTGCCGCCCCACTGATAGACGCCGCCAGAAGCCATGCAGCTTGTCGGCAGTTCGGTCTTGATCAGGCCGCCAACAACAAAGTTTGAAATGTCAGTCTGGTGCACAAGCAGGTCAGTCGAGATGCCGCCCGAGTAATCCCAATAGTTGCGCCACTGGAAGTAGCGCTCTTTGGAGAAGGGGATGTTCTTGTGTTCGGCAGATTCGAGGAAGCGCTTCCAGTCAGCCGTTTCAGCCGAAGCATCGCCCGGGATGATGTAGCGCCATGCGGCAGGCACACCCTTGGCTGGATCCACTGTCTGGTCGAAGTTGCGATACCAGAAAGCGCGGGTGTAGTGCACTTCACCGATGTAGCCATCTTCCACCATCTTCTTGGCCTGGATGTAGAGCTTGTTCGAGCGGTTCTGAGTACCGATCTGAACAACAGTGCCCATCTTCTCGGCGAGGGCAACAATTTCGGCGCCTTCTTCGATCGTGTGGCCGATCGGCTTCTCAAGGTAGATATGCTTCTTTGCCTTCAGCGCGGCCATCGCCATCGGATGGTGCAAGTGCTCGGGCGAGCAGATGAAGACAACATCCACATTCGGGTCATTAATAACGTCGCGGTAGTCAACAGAGGTCTTGGGCGTGTTCTTGCCATTGGTCTGGACGATGTCCTTGCCCTTGGCGAGATTGCCCTTGTAGGTATCGCAAACGTGGGTAACTTCGACGTTGTCCTTCGACAGAAGGTACATCTGGTTCATCACGTGCGCACCACGCATGCCAGTGGCGATCCAGCCCACTTTGAGGCGGTTGTTCTGGGCGCTCGACTGCATCACGGCAGGCCCTGCACTCAAGGCGGCGGCAACTGCGCTCTGCTTCAACAAATCCCGGCGGGATACATCTTCTGACATGGAATTCTCCTCTTAACTCTCGCTCTGCGTCTCTTCAGACGCGGGCTTGGCGACAGGGGTTACCTTGCGCGCATGCTCAAAGAGCAATGCTATCGCTTTGTCGGTACGAATGCGATTGGCAATGCGGTCGAGGCCGCCGTCCTTCTCAAGCTTCACGCGCACAGCCGCCACCGGCTCACGCTGCTGCCGTGCCTGACGCTGCACTTCGCGGTCCACTTCCTCCTGCTGCACAGACACTGCTTCAACATCAGCAATCTTGTCGAGCAACAAAGTAGCGCGCACGTCACGCGTTGCGCGATCCAGTTGGCTCTCGCGGAACTTCTTCATGTCGAAATTGAGCGAGCGCGGGTCAATACCCTGCATCTGAAGGCTGCGGGCGTAGCTCTCAAGCTGAATCTGAAGCTGACGTTCGATGTAGGTCTCAGGCACCGGGAAGACATTGGAATCAGCCAGAGCTTCAATCAGCTTGCTCTTGGCTTCTTCTTGCGCGCGGTACTGACGCTCAGCCTGGATGCTCGCCTTCACCTGCTCCTTGAACTCATCAAGGGTACGGAAGTCGCCCATCGACTGTGCAAAGTCGTCGTCAAGAACCGGCAATTCCTTGCTACGGATAAACTTGAGTTCGAGATCGAAGGTGATGGTCTTGCCGGAGAGGCGCTCCTGGCCGTAGTCTTCGGGGTAGCTAACCTGAATGTCTTTTGTCTCGCCCGGGCTCATGCCAACAATACCGGTGCTGAATTCCGGCAAGGTCTCAGGGTCGCCCAGTTGCAGCATCATCTCGGGGTTCTTGATTGGCTCGCCTTCGAGGCCATCGGCACTCTCAAGGCCCACCACAACGTAGTCGCCGTTCTCTGCGGGACGCGGATCGATGTTGACATACTCGGCCTTGGATTCGCGCAATTGCTCCAGGCGATCGGTGACGTCCTGATCGGTCACCTGCGGGTCTTCGTATTCCACCTCAAGCCCTTTGTACTCGCCAAGCGTGAATTCCGGATGCACGTCAAACTGTGCCTTGAACACCATCGGCTGGCCGGGTTCGTTCTTGAGATCGACAATGCTCGGCTGGCCGATTACTTGCAGCTTCTCTTCGGCGAAACGCGCATTCAGAGCCTTGGGAATCACCTCTTCCATCACGTCCTGCTGGATTTCGTTCTGGAAGCGGCTGCGGATGACGCTCAGCGGCGCCTTGCCCGGGCGAAAACCCGGCAAATGAGCTTTGGCCTGAATCCTGGCCAGTACCTTCTCTGTGGCTTCAGCCATCTCGAGTACATTTACAGTTACTTCCAGCTCGTGCCGGCAACCTTCAATCAATGCCATAACCTTGCGCGCCTTCTCTCAATTCCAATAAATTCTTGTTGCTCTCAAAACAAGGGGGCGATGCCAGCCACTGGCCGCATCGCCCCCTCACACTTCATTGCAGGACTAGGCGACGGAGGCTTTGAGTGCCTCTGCCTTGTCGGTCTTTTCCCAGCTGAACGTTGCTTCGGTGCGGCCGAAATGTCCGAACGCTGCAGTGGCACGATAGATCGGGCGGCGCAGGTCGAGCGTTTCGATGATGCCCTTGGGCGTGAGCTTGAAGTTGGCACGAACTGCTTCGGTCAACTTCTCGCCAGAAACCGTTCCGGTTCCGAAGGTGTCCACCAGAACCGATACCGGCTCAGCAACGCCGATCGCGTATGCAAGCTGCACTTCGCAACGGGTAGCAAGGCCAGCGGCAACGATATTCTTTGCGATGTAGCGGGCCATGTAGCAGGCCGAACGGTCTACCTTTGTCGGGTCCTTACCAGAGAAAGCACCGCCGCCGTGACGGCCCATGCCGCCGTAGGTATCGACGATGATCTTGCGGCCGGTGAGGCCGGTGTCGCCATTGGGGCCACCGATTACAAAACGGCCGGTGGGGTTGATGTGATACTTGGTGTTCTCGTCCACCATGTTGGCGGGCAACACGGGGTCGATGATGTGCTTGCGCACGTCAGCGCGAAGCTGTTCAGTGGAAACGTCATCACCGTGCTGGGTTGAAATTACGACGGCGTCAATACGAACAGGCTTGCCGTTCTCATACTCGACGCTAACCTGGCTCTTGCCGTCAGGGCGCAGATAAGGCAGGCCCTTGGCACGGCGCACTTCGCTCAACTGGCGCACCAGCTTGTGCGACATCTGGATCGGAAGGGGCATCAGTTCCGGGGTTTCGTCGGTGGCGTAACCGAACATCAAACCCTGGTCGCCAGCGCCGCCAGTGTCCACACCCATTGCAATATGGGGGCTCTGACGCTGAATCACGTTCAGGACGCCGCAGGTATTGCCGTCATAACCGAAAGTGGCATCGTCAAAGCCGATGTCCTTGATTACCTGACGGGCCAGATCGGCGACTTCAACGTAGGTTTTGGTGGTAATTTCACCAGCTACGACGCAAAGGCCGGTAGTAACCATGACTTCGCAAGCTACGCGCCCCATCGGGTCGTCTTTCAGTACGGCGTCCAGCACCGCATCTGAAATCTGGTCAGCCATTTTGTCGGGGTGGCCTTCGGTCACCGATTCCGACGTAAAAATTCTCTTTGTTGCCTCAGCCACTTGGTTCTGTCCACTCCTGATCTGTATAAAAATTAGCCACCCGCTGACGGCAAGTCCCCGTTATGGGTCTTTTTTGGTCACGGCTTTAGGCGCACCCAAACCCGCAAAGCTGGCGAGGGACCAACCCAACAGTCTAGCGCTCAACCTTGGGGCGGGTCAATTTTGAGGATGGAGCCTAGATCGTCTTTAATTTGGATCGCTGCCCAAACCATCGCACAAAAAACCACCCGGCACCCAAACCAATCACCAGCAACAGAATCCAGATCAGGTTGCCCTTCACCGCTTTCATCATCGCCTCAGGATCCTCAAGCAGCCCCGGCTGCTGACCAATGGTCTGGGCTCCAAACCACGCCAGAATCCCGCACCACAACGTCGAACCGACAAAAGTAACCAGCGCAAAGCTTCCAAAAGGTACCCGGATCAGCCCCGCCGGGAAGCCAATCAAATGGCGTACAACCGGAAGCAACCGCGAGAAGAACACGCCCCCCAGGGCAAACTCGGCCAGCCATTTTTCGGCCAGTTCCAGACGTTCCGGAGGCAACAGAAACCACTTGCCGTACTTGGCAAGAAACGCGCGGCCCAGCGTATAGGAAAACCAGTAACAAAGACTCGACCCGAATGTTGACCCCAAGCCTCCAGCCAAAATCACACCCCACAGCGACATCTGCCCCTGCTGTGCCCAGTACCCAGCAGGCGGCATGATGATCTCTGACGGCACCGGCACAATCGTACTCTCCAGCGCCATCATCAGAAAAACACCCCAATAGCCCATGTCCCGGGACCACTCAAACCACACCTTGATCAGTTCATGAAGCATGAATTGCCTAGTATAGCGTTCAACCGTTG
>JBIPMY010000656.1:0-2674 GCA_044376335.1 Bryobacter sp. | reverse complement strand
TCTGATCGCCTGGCGTCGTAGTTCTCCAGACAGTCTTCGGCGCAACTTCATGTGGCCCACCATTGCCATGTTTGTTTTGATGGCTGTCCTCTTTGGGGCTGGCATTCGCAATGAATATGCGCTTCTCAGCTTTGGGCTCTGCCTCTTTGTCACTGCGACGATCGCCAGTGAATTTGTCAAAGGCGCAATCGCCATCGCTCACAAAGAGAGCATGAACATTGTTCGCGCCACCATCGAGTTGACCTATCGCAACACCCGTCGTTATGGCGGCTATCTTGTCCACATGGGTGTTGTCGTGATGTTTGTCGGCTTCACCGGTGCGGCCTTCAACAAAGACTTGATTGTAGAGGCTTCGATGGGCAAGTCCTTCAACATCGGTCGTTATGAGCTCAAGATTACCGAACTCAAAGACGGTGACGAAGCAGACTATGCCTGGATGAAGGCGAGAATCGATGTCATGGTGGATGGCCAGAAGATCGACACAATGGAGCCCGAGCGGCGCATCTATAAGGCCAGCCGTCAGCCCACCAGCCACGTGGACATCCGCCGTCGTCTGAATGAAGATCTCTTCCTGAATTTTGCGGCGATGGCGACACAAGGCCAGGGTGCTGTAATCCAGGCGTATGTGTTTCCGCTAGTGAGTTGGATCTGGGTCGGCTTCTGGGTTGTCCTCTTTGGGACGATCATCTGTCTGATTCCTTCCAAAATCAAATACAGCTACGCCCGCACTGAGGTGGTTGGCACCGCCGCTGGTAAGGTAACGCAGGAGTCTCATGCAAAGACTTAAGACTCTCGCTCTGCTCGCCCTTCTGACAACGCTATCGATTGCGCAGAACCCGATGGACTTCATCTCTCCTGAGATCAAGCGTGTCGGCATGAAGCTGGCCTGCCTGTGTGGAAGCTGCCGTAATTCAGTCGGCGATTGCTCCATGATCGCCTGTGGTTATGCCTTTCCGGCCAAGCAGAAGATCAAGCAACTCCAGACCATGGGTGCCAGTGATCAGAACATCGTCGGTCGCTTTGTAAAAGAACAAGGCCGCAAGGCATTGGCTGAGCCTGAAGCTACCGGCTTTGGATTGCTCGGCTGGCTCATGCCCGGCTTTGCTGCCCTGATTGGGCTGATCGCAGTTGGCGTTTATATCAAGCGCTTCCGTAACCCAATGCCACCGCCTGAAGTACCTGTAGAAGCAACCGCTCTCGCCGCTTACGAGTCGACCGCGGCCAAAGAACTCGATCGAATGGAATCCTAGACCGCCCTCATGATCATCGCTATCGCCATCGGGCTCACGCTCCTCGTGCTTGCCCTTAGTCTGTTCATCCGTGAAGCGGATCTTCCCAAGCTTCCCCCTGAAAACCCCTTCAAGATCTTCGATGAGCGCAAAGCGCGCATCTATGAAAACCTGCGGGATCTTCAGTTTGAGTTGCGGCTGGGCAAGCTGTCGGATGAGGATTACGCTAAATCGAAACACAGCCTCCAGAGCGAACTCGCCCAGGTACTGGCCGATGTGGATGCACTCAAAGCCAGCCTTGGAGCGTCGAAATGAAATCACTTCTCCTTTTCTGTGCAGCAACACTCTTTGCAATTGACGGCACCGTTGTCAACAAAACCACTGGCAAACCCGCCGCTGATGTCCCGATTGTTCTGATGCGTTTGGGCGACGGCGGCATGATGCCTGCAGGCAACACCAAGTCTGGTGACGACGGCAAATTTCAGTTTGCCCAGGGCGTCGACGGGCCGCTGCTCATGCAGGCGATCTTCGACGGCGTTACTTATAACAAGTTGCTCAATCCGGGCTCGAACGGTTCTGGTGTTGAAATCGAGATCTACAACACCACCAAACAGAACGGCACCACCAAGATCGTGCAACACATGATGCTGGTGGAACCCTCAGGCGACAAGCTCTCGATCAACGAGAGCATCATTTTCCGCAATAGCGGGAATGCCAGCTTTGTCGACCCGGTGAACGGCACCTTTAGATTCTTCCTGTCACCAGAAGGCAAGGAGAATCTCCAGCTTCGTGTCTCCGGCCCCGGCAACATGCCCGTCTCGAAGCAAGCCGATCCGGCGGGGCCTGCAAATGTCTTCAAGGTGGATTACCCGATCAAGCCCGGCGAATCCCGCTTCGACATGCAGTACACCTTGCCGGTGACGTCTCCGGGCAAGTTTCGCGGGCGCATTTTGCACCCTATGAACGACAAAGAAGGCCAGACACGCCTGGTTACGCCCAGCGGAGTGAAGCTCAGTGGCGAAGGCCTTGAAGACCTCGGCGCGGAGCCACAAACCCAGGCAGAGGTCTACGCGCTCACCAAGGCTGACTACGAGATCGAAATCACCGGTACCGGCTCACTGCGTGCGCTGGAGGCTGACGAGAGCAGCATGCCTGAGCCACAGGCGATCCCTCCCAAGATTCACGACCGTATGTGGTGGATCGTGGGCTTAACGATGCTGGCTCTGGCTATTGGCTTCGTTTACCTGTTGCAGAAGCCTTCGACGATTGCTTGATGGCCCTGCAATGAGCGTTCTCTCTGCCAGCAAAGTTTCGAAGTTCTTCGGCAATTTTCCTGCCCTGCGCAATCTCAACTTCACCCTTGAAGCTGGGGATTGTGTCGCTTTGCTGGGCCGCAATGGTGCAGGCAAGACAACACTCATCCACTTGATGTCTGGTCTCTCCAG
>JBIPMY010000159.1:0-12433 GCA_044376335.1 Bryobacter sp. | reverse complement strand
GCCAACCGAAGGCACTCTCGAAATCACCCGCCGTGTCAGCATGCTCGGGCACGGCATTGGTGTCTATGACGAACTGAGTGCCC
The DNA here is from genome assembly GCA_044376335.1 of Bryobacter sp. Classification (GTDB taxonomy): domain Bacteria; phylum Acidobacteriota; class Terriglobia; order Bryobacterales; family Bryobacteraceae; genus Bryobacter. The sequence goes on along the minus strand of JBIPMY010000159.1, from coordinate 12,350 downwards.
GTGAGAATCTGATCTTCTTCGCCAGCCTTGCCACAGTGCCGATCAATGTCGAAGAATGGCTCGAGCGGGTGAACCTGAAAGACGTTGCCGACGCTCCTCTGCGGGAGTATTCGCGCGGCATGCGTCAGCGCTTGGCCCTCGCCCGTGCTTTCATGGGTGAGCCTGAGCTGTTATTGCTCGACGAACCCTTCACCTCGCTCGACGATAAGGCCACCGCGCTTCTGCAAACTTTGCTCGCACAAGCTCTTGCCCGCAAGTGCACGATTGTACTCTCTACTCACCAGATCCCTGAAGCGATGGCCCTTGCCACGCGGATCTTGTTTCTTGAGCGCGGCAAGCTGGCCTACGTGGGGCCGCGGCCAGAAGAAATGCTCACTGACAGCACCTGGCTCTATCGAACCTACGGAGCCATCTCCTGATGCTGCGTCAATCCTGGCAGATCTTCCTCAAAGACGTCCGCATGGAACTGCGCGGAAAAGAAGCGCTCAATGCGTCGCTCGCCTTCGCACTGGTTGTGCTGATCCTCTTCAGTTTTGCCATCGATCCCACCAGCGAACAGATTCGCGAAATCAGTGGCGGCCTGCTTTGGATTCTCTTTGCCTTCTCGGGCGTGTTGCTGGTGAACCGCAGCTTTTTGCGCGAGCAATCCAACGATTGCCTGGATGTACTTCTTGTCAATCGAGTACCGGCCTCGGCGCTGATGCTGGGTAAAACTTTCGCCAACCTGCTCTTCATTCTGATGATCGAAGCCGTGTGCTTGCCGGTCTTCAGCGTGCTCTACAACATCAACCTATTCCAGTTGCCGCTGTGGCTGATCGGCATCTGTCTGCTGGCCTCCTGGGCGATCGCGATCCTGGGTACAGTTTTTGCGGCAATGACCGTCAATCTCAGGTTGCGCGAATTGATGCTGCCCGTGATCCTCTACCCGATGATCATCCCGGCACTGGCAGCCGCGATGTACCTCACCAATATCGTCAGTGTCGGGAAAGTGCCCGAGGGCGACGACCTGATCTGGGTGAGACTTCTGGTTGGTTTCGACGTGATTTTTACCACGCTTGCTCTCGGTCTGATCGACACAATCCTTGTAGACTAAAACCAGATCTAAATGTTTGACAAAATCCTGCTTGCCGTTGGCCTCACCAGTGGGCTCTATCTCGTACGAAACCTGTACACGATGCTGCTTGTCTTGCCGGATGAGGCGGCGCAGGGAATGATCTACCGCATCATGTTCTTTCACATCCCCAGCTGGTGGACCTGTTTTCTGTCCTTCCTTGTTGCCGGCATCGCCAGTGCGGTTGCGATTCGCAGCAAGAGCAACCGGGCAGACTCGCTTGCCGTGGCTGCTACTGAGGTTGGTTTGGCATTCACCTTTGTAGGCCTCGCGACTGGCATGATCTGGGCCAAAATCATCTGGGGAATCTGGTGGACCTGGGATGCCCGCCTCACCTGGGCCTTCATCACGGCCCTCACCTACGCTGGCTACCTGATGATGCGCAACATGATTCCAGACCCAAGCGAGCGTCTGCGCGTCACTGGAGTCCTGAATGTGTTTGCTTTCGCCAGTGTCGTCATTTGCTACAAGGCGATCGACTGGTGGCGAACGCAACATCCGGGTGCGGTGATGAGCTTCAGAACCGGGGGCGGCAATATCGATCCGGCCATGGAAGGTATGACTTACCACAACTTCATCGCCTTTCTTCTGCTTTGCGTAGTCCTGGTCACTTTGCGCCTGCGTCAGGAAGAGACTTTGCGCGAGATCGAGGGTCTGCGCCGTCTCGCCTATTCGCGATAATCTGAGGTTAATGGCGAAGATCATCTCTGCATGATTTGGAGCGAATGCTCCGATCAGCGAACCCGACGCCTGGATTGCCGCCACTGCCATCCGTTACCAACTGCCTCTCATTACGCGAAACCACCGCGACTTCAATTTCATCGACGATCTCGAACTGATTCCCGTGCGCGACCCCTCCCCAAACTCTTAAGGCTGTGTTAGCTTGGTTACGCGCTTTTCATATTCACCATGGACCAACGTAATTTCACCTACATGTTCTACGGCTTCGCAGCCGCCTGGCTCATCCTTGCCATTTATGTTGTGAGTCTTGTCTCGCGAGGACGAAAACTCCAGGACCAACTGGAGACGCTAAAGCGCACACTATCCCAGGAGAAGCTCTAGCCGCCATGAAGCGTCGTGACCTCGTAAAACTCGCCCTCGCATCGTATGTTCCTGCTGAGGCAATCGCCTGGCAAGCCCGTAAGGGAATGCCCAGCCCCAAGATTAAAGATGTCCAGGTAATCGCAACGGCTCCTGCCGGGTTGCGCCTGGTTGTCGTAAAGATTTTGACCGATCAGGATGGCCTATACGGCTACGGTTGCGGCACCTTTACACAGCGTGCCGACCTTGTGGTTGAAGCTGTCAATCGGTACCTCAAGCCTTTCCTCATCGGCAAGCCGGCAGACCGTATCGACGACATCTGGCAGGCCAACTACAACTCCAGCTACTGGCGCAACTCGCCCGTGCTCAACAACGCAATCTCTGGGGTCGATCAGGCACTGTGGGATATCAAGGGCCGTCAGGCGGGCATGCCTGTGTACCAGCTTCTCGGTGGCAAAGTTCGCGAGGCTGTCGACACTTACCGTCACGCCTCGGGCGCAGAAATTTCTGAGTGTGTCGATCAGGCTAAGCGGCTTGTCTCCGAAGGGCAACGCTATGTCCGTGTCCAGGTTGGGACCCCCGGCCAGGCAGCTTATGGTGCAGGGCAGGGCAGTGGAAGCCGTGGCGCAACTACTCTCTTTAATGGACCATTCTATGAGCCGGCCGCCTATATTTCTCGCACCATCAAGCTCTTTGAAGCGGTGCGTAAAGAGCTTGGCCCCGAGATTGAAATTCTCCACGACACCCATGAGCGCATCCACCCGACACAGGCTCTCCAGATGGGCAAAGACATTGAACAGTTCAAACTATTCTTCTGGGAAGATCCAACCAGCCCAGAAGATGTTGCCTGGTTCCGCCGCATTCGTCAGCACACCACAACCCCACTCGCCATGGGCGAGCTCTTCACGCATCCTCTGGAGTGGATGGACCTCATCAGCGAGCGGCTGATTGACTTCATTCGTGTCCACATTTCGATGATCGGCGGTCTCACTCCGGCCCGTAAGCTGGCAACACTTTGCGAAGCCTTCAACGTGAGAACGGCCTGGCATGGCCCCGGCGACGTTTCCCCGATCGGGCACGCCGCAAACGCAAGTCTCGACCTGACGATCCCCAATTTCGGGATTCAGGAATACTCTGCCTTCAATGAGCGTGTTCGCGAGGTCTTCTCTGGTGTTCCCGAACACAAGAACGGCTATATGTATGTCAACGAAGCTCCAGGCTGGGGCATCGAGATCAATGAAACTGCCGCCAAGAAGTATCCCTTCGGATTTGGCGAAAGCGGAGAAAAGAAAAGCCTCAATGGCGGGTGGGGCGAAGTACGTCGCCGGGATGGCACAATTATTAAACAGTGAGCGAAATCGTTCTACCTCTGCATTTTTGGCCTTCTCTGGGCGCCACGATTCTCTTCGTGGCGCTCGTCCTTTTTCTGAACTGGTTGCAGGCCAAGGCAACTCGCAAGATCCAGATCTGGCGTCGAGTCAAAAAACAGGGCCTTGCCGCAAAAGCACATGAAATCCTGGAAGCAGACCGGATCGCTTCGAGACTCTCGACGGCACTCACTGTCTTCAAATGGCTGATTATTGCCATCGGCTTCATTCGCTATATTTCGTTTGTTCTTGAGCTCTACAAGGAGACTGAATCCGCAGGCCACTGGATTGTCGATGTAGTGCTCTTTCCCTTCAAGCGGATTTTCGACGACTTCATTGCCTACATTCCCAACGTCTTCAACCTGATCGCGATCATTATCGTCGCTCGCTATTTGCTCACTCTTCTACACCGAATTTTCCGGGAAGTGGGAGCAGGGCGCATGCGCTTCTCCGGCTTCTACCCGGAATGGGCAGAACCCACCTACAAACTCCTTCGATTCTTTCTCCTTGCCATTGCTCTCGTTGCCATGTACCCGTATCTTCCAGGCGCCCAGAGCCCGGCCTTTGACAAGATCACGGTCTTTCTTGGAATCCTGATTTCGTTGGGCTCTTCCAGTGTTGTTTCCAATATCGTCTCCGGCACCATGCTTACCTACATGCGTGCACTGCAGCCCGGAGACCGCGTAAAAATTGGCGAGGCCTTCGGCGATGTTGTCGAGAAGACGATGCTGGTGACCAAGGTGCGCACCATCAAGAACGAGGTTGTAACGATACCGAATGCGTTGCTGTTGAACACTCAGATCGTCAACTACTCCACCCTTGCCGCAACGGAAGGGTTGATCCTCCACGTATCGATCACCATCGGCTATGATGTCGCGTGGCCCGACGTGCACAAGGCACTTCTTGAAGCCGCTCGGCGCACGCCACTGGTTCTCGCCGACCCACAGCCATTCATCCTGCAGCGAGCCCTCAACGACTTCAATGTTGCCTACGAGCTTAACGCCTACACCCGCGAGGCCAACCGGGGGGTCTTTATCTTGTCTGACCTGACACAGAATATTCAGGACAGCTTCGACGAAGCAGGCCTTGAGATCCTGAGCCCGATGTACAACACCATTCGCCAGTCTGCTGCAGGCGACACTATCGAGAAGCGTCCACCCGCTTGATTGCTGCGGCAACACCCAATCTGGGGCTGCTGAGCACTGGTGTTGCGTGTGCACCCAGCAATGCGGCGGCTCCGGCCATGCTGGCCTGTGCCAGCACCACTGCATCAAAGTCTTCGATCTGTGGCTTTATCATCGCCGCGATCGCTGCCCAGTAGGCTTCTGGCTCGCCAGCGCTCCAATGGTGCCAGGCAGATTCAATGAGCAGGGTCTCGATATCGAGACCATCACCTTCACCCTTCAACAAGGTGACAGTTGGCGCAATGGTGGATTCAAGACATGCCGCGACGAGGATCCGCTTTCCCAATCCGACTGCCAACTGTGCCATCGGCCGGTCTACACGCAGAATCGGAACTCGCGGATGTCTTGCCCGATCGGCACCGCCGCCAATGGAGGAGCACGTGCAAAGCATCACACGATCGCCGGGCTCGATGCTGCTCTCAATGGCTGCAGCAATTTCTGCAACGAGAGCATCGCTAACACCGGAAGCTTCACGCGCGCGGTCCAGCAAATCCTCACGCACCACATGCCGGGTTGCAATGCCTGGTGAGATCTCTTGCGCAATCGCCTCGAAGCTGTGAGCGTTGGCTGGAGCGGTATGAAAGAAAGCGAGCATGCCTTTAGTTTGTACCAAAGAGAAAGGGCCCATCCCGGAGGATAGGCCCTTTTCTCACCAATCTGGTTCAGTCTAGCTAAGCACTTTGCTGAGGGCCGTCTTGAACTTGTCCATATCGGCTTGCGTGCCGATCGAGACTCGCACCATTGTCGGCCAAACCGGCCAGGTGCGGCCGATGAAGACCTTCTCCTGTGCCAACGCTCGGGTGAGCTCGGCGCCCGGCCGGCCCGCTTCCATCATGAACTTGTTCGATACACTCGGGATGTACTTGATGCTCTTCTTTTCGAGGAACTCAAGCACGTCCTCACGAACCTTCGTGTTGATCGCCCTGCGATCGGCAATCAGGTTCTTGGACTTCACGCTGGCAGTACCAGCTACCAGGCCCGTGATGGGCAGCATGCCAGCCCCATAGGGACGCATCTTGGCAAGCAGGTCAGGACGACCCATAGCCGTTCCGCAACGGATTCCAGCCATACCGTAGGCCTTCGACCAGGTGCGGAGAACCACTACGTCTTTATCCTTCGCTACCAGGTCGCTGCCGGGCATTTCCTGCGAGAAATGGATGTAGGCTTCGTCGAGCAATACAATCGAATCCTTGTTCTTGTTGGCAATCAGCCATTCGATGTCTTCGCGCTTGGTGATCGTCCCAGTCGGGTTGTTGGGATTGCAGATGTAGTAGACGCCGGCATTCGGGTCTGCCGCCAGCATTGCCTTGACGTCGTGCGCATAGGTGCCCTTCACCAGCGGCACGCGGGTCACCTTGACGCCAACAAACTTGGCTGAGCCTGCGCCCGATTCATAGCCCGGGTCGCTCATCACAAAACCCTTGGTGGGTGAAGTGAACGCAAGCACTGCGCGATGCAACGGATCGCTCGAGCCTGCGTAGGGGGCGATGTATTCCGGCTTCAGCCCTTCGACTTCTGCAACCGCCTTCACAAAATCACCCTGCTCGTTGAACGGAGAGTAGCGCCCGCCGTACTTGGCGATTTTCGCAATTGCTTCGCAAGCTTCCGCGCAAGGCCCAAGCGGATTCTCGTTCGAACCGATTCTCACTGCATCGGCCGGCATCGGTGCGCGCATCCCGCGAGGGCGCTCGGCTGCATCTTGCGCCATGGCGAATTCGTTGTAAAAGGGCAGGGCAGCGCCCGCTGACAATAGACTGGCCGCACGTAGTACGTGACGGCGGGAAAAGCCTTTCATTTCTGGCATAGAAGCAAGCATGGGGATCTCTCCTGAAGGTTTCTATCGAGGGGCCGGGGCGGAAGGGCGGGCCGAGCGCAAGTGTGGTTGCACACAAGACTCGTGGTACGTGGAGTAGCTATTACTATACATCAAGGAAAAATGAATCGCACGCTCGATCTGTTCCTGCATCCAAATTCAAAAGAGGGGACAAAAAAAGGCCCGGCGGATTTGATTCCGCCGGGCTGGGTTTGCTTGCGGTCGGGTTAAGGTCGTGTCTGGTTGAAGTAGTTCTCGACTACGTCTACATGTTCAACGCTAAAGAGTTGTGTCTTGGCCGGGTCGGCTGTAATCCGTACCCAGTGAACATCGGCGCTACCCGGTACTTCCACTCGCATTAGATTGTCGATTGGGAGACCAGAGCGAGCCCCGATCAGCGGCTTGTCGTAATGAAACTCATGGCTGTCGCCATGAATCAACAGCACTGGCTTGCGGAAGGTGATGGCTTCGTCTTCGATTACATAGAAGCTGTCCCGGAGACCAGACTCAAGCTGGCTCACGCGTACTCGGCTTCCAAGGAAGCCGGGGTTTACCTGCATCACAAGAACGACTCCGGCAAACTCGTTGTCGCGAGCAACGCTGAAGATGGTCTTGAGCCAGTTGAAGTTGGCTGCGCTTCGTTCGCGCCATTCGGCATCGTTGACGGCGTTACGGCCAAAGTTATCGTTGCTACCGACAAGATGAACCATCGCAAACAGTATGTTGCCCTGGCTCCACATCGAGTTTTCAACGTACTTGGAATAGCGTCTGTCTTCACTCTGCTGGCTCAGTGTGATTTTTCGGCGGCCCAGGCTCTGATTGTCCGGATAGAAAATCCGCCGTAAGTAATCCAGTCGCTCCAGTGAATCGTAGCTCCCATTGTTTTCCCGATGACAATCGGTCCATTCATTGTCGCCAGGGGTGAGAATCATCGGCATTTCAAACTTGTTGAAATCATCTCTCCGGCTGGCAAACATCGCATCATCGCAGCGCGTACTCCCAGACTTGATATCGCCTGTGTGTACGACAAACTGAATGCTGGAAGAACGGTTGATCGAATTCTGCAGGGCAGGCCATTTGGCAATTCCGGCTGCTCCGTAGTGTTGGTCGCCAATCGCGGCAAATTCAAAACGCTGAGCTACGGGCTTGTGGCGACCGAGGAGTGTTTGCAGGATCGATGCATCAGGGCCCGCCGGGCCGGCTTGTGAATAAGCTGCTGCTGCCAGCAGTGTCAGGGAAATCAGGAAACGTCTGATCATGGTTAAATCTGACGCTAGCAGTCTAAAGCTTCAACCCAATGACTAATTGATTTCAGTTCTGTTTGCTGCCTGCCAATGATTCCAGGTCTGTCCCGCTCAGCCGAAACTTATTCCACTCGCCGAGTTGTTTCGCCCCAAGACTCTTGTAAAAGCCGATGCTGGGCTCATTCCAGTCCAGGACACTCCACTCCACTCTTCCGCAACCGCGTATGGCAGCAAGCCGAGCCAGATGCACCAGTAGCGCCTTGCCTGCGCCTTTGCCGCGATGTTCCGGCTTTACGAAGAGGTCTTCGAGGTAAATCCCGGGCTTACCCAGAAACGTTGAAAAGGTATGAAAGAAGAGGGCAAATCCAATCACCTCGTCATCCCATTCGGCAAGCACGACTTCCGCCTTGGGATGCTCCCCAAACAAATGCATCGATAGAAGGTCTTCTGTAGATACGCATTCATCCAGCAACTTTTCGTAAACTGCCAGATCTCGAATTAATTGAAAAATAGTGCCCACGTCATTGCTGGTCGCGGGCCGTAGGTGGAGGCTCATGGCTATGGGATCCGCATCAGATTCCAGCCAGCCTTCTTCATGCTTTCGCTGTCGAGAATCCATCGGGTGTCTAGAAGATTCTTCTGCCGGGAAGTATTGGCAAGTGCTGCCCAGTCGAGTTCCCTGTACTCGCTCCACTCCGTAGCCAAAACCACAGCATCGCTGTCAGCGATGGCCTCTTCGGCAGTGCTGCTCAAAATCCCAGCTAAATCGGGATGCTCTACGCGGAACCTGTCCATGGCAATCGGATCATGCGCTGTCACAATCACGCCACGATCTCTCAATCGCCGGATGATGTCTATCGCCGGGGCATCGCGCAGGTCGTCCGTATTCGGCTTGAATGCCAGCCCTAGAACGGCAATATTGCGGCCTTTGATGATCTTCAGAGACTCCAGCAGCTTGTCGATCACTCGTTCCCGCATACTGAAATTGACACTGCGAGCGGCCTCAACAATCCCCATACCCAAGCCGTATTCTTTCGCTGTGGCGGACAACGCTGCCGTATCTTTGGCAAAGCAGCTTCCACCCCAACCAAGACCCGCGTGCAGAAACCGGTTTCCAATCCGTGAATCGAGCCCAATGCCTCGAGCGATGTGCTGAATATCGGCACCCACCTTGCCGGCCAGCAAACCGATTTCATTGATGAAGCTGATCTTGGTGGCAAGAAAAGCGTTGGCCGCATACTTGATCAATTCCGCACTGGCCAGATCAGTCGATACAAGCGCTACCGCACCAAAACCTTCCTGCCGGGGGCAGAAGGCAGGTGCCGCAAAGTTTTGATCAATCACAGGTCGATACAGCGTATATAGCAATTCAAGCGCACGTCCATTATCGGCACCAATCACAATCCGATCCGGATAAAGTGAATCAGCTATGGCCGAGCCTTCCCGCAAGAATTCTGGATTCGATGCCACAGCAAACGGCGCGCTATTTCCAGCCACCTTTTGTGCTTCGCGAATCAGCGCCCCCACCCAATTGCCGCTGCCAATCGGAACGGTCGATTTGTTCACCACTACTGTAAATGCAGAGTCCAGGTGTTTGCCGAGGCTCTCACTTGCGCTCCGCAGATACTTCAAGTCAGGTTGTCCATCAGGCAAACTCGGTGTCCCTACAGCGATGAAGACAATTTCAGCATCTGGAATCGCTTCTTCATACTTGCTGGTAAAGTGCAGACGGTCTATGCTTTCCTGCATCAGTTCCTGCAGGTTTGGCTCGAAAATCGGTATTTGTCCAGCCCTCAGTGCCTCAACCTTCCGCTCATCAACATCAAGGCAATGCACATCATGGCCAACGAATGCCAGACATACCCCTGTTGTGAGGCCAACATAACCCGTCCCAATCACCGCAACTTTCATTTATGGCTCTACTTTCACCTGATTTACAACTGAGCTGACGCCTTTAACTTTTTTTGTGACCTTTTCGATCTTCTGCTGTGCGCGCTCTTTGTCGACTCGCCCCTTGACGGTAACGACTCCGTTCTTTACTTCGACATCCAAGTTGCCGCCCTTTATATCAGGATCGTTCGCAAGACGCATTCTTACCTGATCGTAAATCTGCTCATCACTATTCTTTTTCTGGGCAGTTGCCGGAAGCATCAGGGCGAACAATGTCGCCACCACGATAAATAATTTGGTCATTTCACCTCACTCGTATTCTGCCATCCCAATTCGTTCAGGAATGATTCATTTTCTCGCCACTTGGGCTTTACCTTCACGAACAGCTCCAGATAAAACTTTCGGCCGAGAATTTCTTCCAGATCTTTCCGCGCCTCGGTTCCGATCTTCTTGATCATCGCGCCCTTGGCGCCAATCAGAATCGGCTTCTGCCCTTCGCGCTCCACAATGATGCTAGCGGTAACACGGGCCAGATTCGGCTTCTCTTCCCACTGATCCACAACCACGGCAACACTATGCGGCACTTCGTCACCGGTAAAGTGCAAAATCTTTTCGCGAATGATTTCTGCGGCAATGTTGCGCTCCGGCATGTCCGTCAAATAATCAGCTTCAAATCGCGGCTCACCCTCAGGCAACTTCTCGAAGATAGCCTTCTTTAAGCCAGCCACGCCCTCGCCCTTGCGCGCTGAAACCGGGATTAGTGCTTCAAACGGGAAGGCTGCCTGAAACGCCTCAATCCTTGGCAGCAGCAATCTCTTGTCGGAGATTTGATCGATCTTGTTCAGCACCAGAAACGCAGGCACCGGATTGCCCTCGCGAGCACGCCGCAACGCATCAAGTGCTTCTTTTTCATCCTCGGCCAGTTCTCCCTGGTCTGCCATCAAGGTTGCATCGGCAACGTAGATCAGCAGATCCTTGCCCTCCAGCGCCGCACGCACGCTTTGCATCATCCTGCGATTGATCAGCGTATCGCTCTTGTGGATTCCTGGTGTATCAAAAAACACGATTTGACCCGCGTCCTCGGTTACCACTCCCATGATGCTGGATCTGGTCGTCTGTGGCTTGGCCGACACAATGGCCAGCTTCGATCCCAGCAGTCCGTTTAGCAGCGTACTCTTACCTGCATTCGGTCTACCTGCGATCGCCACGTGGCCGAACTTCGACTTAGTTGGCGCTGTTCTTCTCTTCGACATCTTCTTCCTCACCGGCTTCGGCCGCACGGCACAGCCGCAGGCGTTCTACCCGTCTTTCATCACTCGACATAATTTCGAGTTTGATTCCGTCTCGTTCCAGTACTTCTCCGGCCTTGGGTACGCGCCCAAACCACTCCGTTGCCAGGCCACCAACGGTGGTTGCCTCAATCTCTTCATCCGGGCTGAACTCCAGCAGATCCCGAAGGTGGTCCACGTCAAAGCTGCCGGCAACCACAAAGCTGCCGTCCTGCTCGGTGATTACGTCATGCCCGGGTTCGTGCTCATCACGAATTTCGCCAAACACTTCTTCCACCAGATCTTCCATCGTTGCCAGACCCGCAGTGTTGCCGTACTCATCCACCACAATAGCCATATGGTTGCCGTCCTGCTGCATTTCTTTCAGCAGATCGGTAACCAGCTTGGTCTCCGGCACAAAAGCAATGGGCCTTTGCAGATCGATTGCCTTCATCCCGGCTCGATCCTGATCTTCTACTTCAAACATGTCGCGAACATGGACAAAGCCGGTAATCCTGTCCACATCAGACTCATAGACTGGGATGCGGGAAAACTGCTCATTAATTACCAGTCGGCGCAGTTCCTCGAGTGTCTTGCTGCCATCGATGGCTACGATATTGGGCCGTGGCGTCATGACTTCGCGAACGCGCTTGTCACCAAAGGCAACCACGCTTTGAATGAGTTTTTTGTCGCCCTCTTCGATCAGGCCCTCTTCTTCACCCGCCGCAATGAGCGCTTCGATTTCTTCCTGCGGACTCGCTCCATCGTCAAGACTCTCAGCCGGCTTGCTGATTTCTGCCAGTGTCTCGACAAATCGCAGCAATACAGCGAATGGCCTCATCATCAAGGCAGCCAGTTTCAGTAGTGGAACAAGGGCCCCAAGGGCCTCTCCGGTGGCTCTGCGGTACATCAATTGCGGCACCAGGTAAGAACAGACTGCCATTGAGGCCAGCGCTACTGCGATGCCCTGCAGAATATCCAGAACGGGCGTTGGTCCTCCGTCGCTCAAGAAAAATGCGAGAACGCCGATGCAAACCAGCAACCCATGCTTGTAGAGACTAAAAACAAGGGCTGCATCGTCGGTTTCCATCCCGAGTCTGGGAGAAATTACTTCTTTGAAATACTCAAGCGCAGGAAAATCACGAGCCCTCAAACGCAGACTTTCGAGATAGAGCAACTGCACATAAGAAAACAACATCAGTGCTGCCAGCGTCGCAATGTAAAGCCCAATCCAGAAGACGGTAATCATCGTGTCCTCTCAATCAAACCTGCAGCCAGGCCAAAGGCCTTGCGCCACTTGGTCTCTACCCGCCTCATCTGTCCGCGATCCGTCTCGTGGTCCATACCTTTCAGATGCAAAACCCCATGCAGCATTAAAATCTTCAATTCGTCCAGAAGGCTGTGCCCGTGCGCTTGTGCTTGCTCCGCCGCT
>JBIPMY010000117.1:0-15133 GCA_044376335.1 Bryobacter sp. | reverse complement strand
TTCCTGCTGTTGCGCTCACGCCGCTGATGGGTCTTCATGTGGTGGCTGCCATACTGATCCCAATGCTCTGGATTCTCTTTCTATTTCCTAGCGCTGCTGCTGGTAGATGGAAGCTGAATCTCGCGCCAGCCTACATTGGAGTGTGTGTGGCAATTTTGCTTGCGATGACTGTGCTGCCAGCAGCTTTATTGAACTGGGTTCCTTCGGTCAGCGGACTCAGCAGCCAGGCCATCAGCTTCGGCACCAGAACCGTCTTCGCCTACACCATTTTTGCTGGAGGCTGGGCAGCATTGCTTCAATTCATTGCGCGCAGCAGCGCGGCTGAGCCAATCGCCTGAAGCCAATATGATCATTGACGAATCTTCCATCTCGCTTCGCTTTACCCGTCCACCCGGGCGTAATTTCACTGAACTCAGAGGGCAAACCCTGATTCTTTCCACTTCCGATATCCAGGCAGACGCCAAGCTCACGGTGCGCCCGTCCCAAGCTGGGGAGGTTCTCCCGGTTGGATGGAAATTCGGATTTATCCAGCTTCAACTCTCTGAAACGAATTGGGCCTATTACAAGGGTGCTAGTGCCGAAGATGGTTCTATGCTGGTGAATTTCGGAGCTTCGCCGGCTCGCCCAGCCGATTTGTGCCGGGACACCGAGCAGGCTGGGCAGATTTGGTATACCGGGGCTGGCGATGTGGATAGCACCAAAGAATCCACAATGGCTACGCCCTTGCCCTGGACTATTCCTACCTTCTATTTCGGGGATCGACCTGAGGGGCAATATGATTTGGAGTTTCGGAATCCGAAGACCAAAAAGCTGAATCGTCTTGAGGAAGTAAAGCTCTCCATGTCCTTTCTTACCACCCTGAGCATGCGCGATCCTAATGCGAATTTTACCCACCTGCGCAACTTTTCCTGGAGTCTTGCCTGGCATGTGCGGCGTGTGCCTGGAAACAATCCCCGCCCGGATTTCCCCTTTCTTCCCGGTTGCGCCAACTCGTATTCGGCCATAAGAACAGGGCCTCCTACTACCGCCTTGCATCGCGCACTATTAACAGATGAAGGTAGCCGTGCTCGCAATTGCAATGAATTGGCCTCAGTTTCCACGATGCACCCGGCGATAGAGGCGGCGGCAAAATGGCAACGCTTTGAAGCTATGAAGTAGTCCTTTGCTGACAGCGGGATAGCTTTCAGTTGCCCAACCGCATTTCTGAAATTTTTACCAAAGCTTGCGGCTTTGTTGTCGATATGAATCTTTATGAGCGCGTCCCCGCTTAAGATTCTGATTGTTGACGATACTCCGGCCAATATCGAACTGCTCGACATCCTGCTCAGGGTAGAGGGCTTCGAAACCTTTACTGCCGAAAACGGGGAAACAGCCAGATCCATTGCCAACAACTCTCAGCCTGACTTGATCCTGCTCGATGTTGTGATGCCGGGAGAAAGTGGTTTTGAAACCTGCGCAAAGCTGAAGTCCGACCCTGATACGGTAGACATTCCGATCATCTTTTTGTCTGCTCTTGATGATGTAAAGAGTAAGGTGAATGGGTTTAAGGTCGGCGGTGTCGATTATGTTTCGAAGCCCGTTCACGGCGAAGAGGTGCTCGCCCGTGTTCGTGTTCACCTGCGCATCCGCGAAAGCAACCGTCTGCTGGCGCAGGAGCACCGATCCCGCCTCGAAGAATTTCGCTCTGCCCAGCAATCGATTCTCGTAAAGCCGGAAGACTGTCCTGGCGCGAACTTCGCTGTCTGTTATCTACCTCTAGAGGGGGCAAGCGGTGATTTTTATGATGTCGTCGAAATTGATCAGGACGTTCATGGCTATTTTGTCGCGGACGTCAGTGGCCATGGCGTAAGCGCGGCCTTTCTCACTTCGGCGATCAAGGCTTTGCTCCGGCAATACTCCGGCCCACTGTTTTCACCTGAAGACACAATGCGCGGCGTAGACCGCGTGATGCGTCAAATGCTGGGCGAAGAGCAGTATCTCACTGCCTGTTTTGCTTTGCTAAATCGACGCACCCGCAAGCTTTCGGTTGTCAGCGCAGGGCACCCTCCGATGGTGATTGTCCGCGCTAACAAAGTGGTTGAATTGGTCGAAATGAAGAGTGATCCGCTTGGGATCTTCAGCTCGCTTGTACTCCAGCGGCAAGACTTGCGTCTGAGCCCGGGAGATCGCTTTTACCTCTATAGCGATGGGCTGATCGAATTGAAGCCAGGTGGCAGCAGAAAGTTGGGGCTCGATGCGCTTTCCGAGGCTTGTATCACCAACCACGCCGTAGCTCTGGCTTGTGCCCCCAATCAGATTCTCGACCTGGTAAGAAAAAAACACGAATCGGCCGAAGCTCAGGATGACCTGTTGCTGATGGCAGTGGAGTTTACAGGATGATCCATGTGGAAACCATAAACGCGCCCTCACAAAGAGCTGGCGATTTGAGTGCCAGCATTTCAGCCTCACAGGAGGCAATCGAGGCCTTTTGCTGGGACTTTCAACAGTGGTTGGAGACTGACCTTTCCTCAAGAGATGCTTTTGCCTCCGAACTGTTGCTGCGCGAGGCTCTGGTCAACGCGGTAGAACACGGCTGTGCCGGTAGTCCAGACCTCAAGGTCCAATGCGTCGTGCGCGGGGGTAAGGGGCGGATCTTGATCGCGGTGTCTGATCCCGGCCCTGGCTTCGATTGGACCAGGCGCCTCGCCTTGGTCCCGGACGCTACGGCAACCAGCGGCCGTGGCGTTTCAATCTACAAAAACTACGCGACTCGAATTCGCTTCAACAAATCTGGCAATTCGATCTTTATCCTTATGCAATTGAATCGGCCCTCATTGGCCGCAGGAGCAACTAATGACTAACGTACAACCCCAAAATGTGAACAAAACACCTGTAATTCTCAAAGTGGAGCGAGACCTTGTCTCTTCGCACAGCGCAGAATTGCGAGACCATTTGCGAAGCCTGATTGGGCAGGGCACCCGCTCGGTGGTACTCGACTTCAGCCATGTACGCATGGTGGATTCAGCCGGGCTTGGAATGCTTATTGCGGCGCATAATTCGCTCAAAAAGGTAGAAGGCGAACTTGCCGTGACAGAGTGTTCTGCCGAGATTCTCGAGCTCTTTCGCTCGATGCGGATTCATCAGCACATGCGTGTTGAAGGGGCGGGAGTTGCCTCTGCATGAAACAAGCCAACGCTGATGATGAATTGATCCAGGAGTATCTGGTTGAGAGCCGGGAGCATCTGGCAACAATTGAGAACGACCTCTTGCAGATTGAGCAGGACGGAAGTGCCATTGATGAACAACTGGTGAACCGGGTCTTTCGGGCCGCCCACTCGATCAAAGGCGGGGCAGGATTCTTTGACCTGACTCGCATACGCGAGCTTGCCCACCGTACTGAAAGCGTTCTCGACATGGTGCGTTCGCGCCAGATGGTGCCTACTCCCGAGGTTGTCAGCGTCCTGCTTCTTGCCTTTGACCAGCTCCGCGAGATGCTCGGACGATATGCCGAGAGCAATCAGATCGAGATTGCCGATTTTGTGAACGCCCTTGCCGGACTCACCTCAAGTCATCTTCCGGAGTCTAGGAAGGCTTCTGTGACTGCAACGGTTTCGCTGGCTATCCCTGGCGCTGCCAAGATGATCGAAATTGCCGCTTTTGATCTGGAGCAGGCACGCCGGGGTGGACGAACGATTTACCTCATTGAATATGATCTGATTCGAGACTTGCAGCGTAAGGACAAGTCGCCATTGCAGGTTATGAGTCAGTTGGCCAAGTGCGGCACGATTATCGAATCCCGCTGTGATTTCGAGGGTGTCGGCACTCTCGATGATGAACCGTCGGGTGCAATCCTTTTCGAAGTTCTCTACGCCTCAGCCCTTGAGCCTGAATTGATCAACGATCTGCTTGAACTTCCGCCCTCCAGCGTCAAGGTGATTGAGAAAAAGGGAAGCATCAGAAGTCTGAGTGAGTTCGGCGGAGAATCTGAAGCCGTCGATTCTGCTCCTGCGGCTGTTATGGCGCTAGCCAAAGTCGCAACTACACCCGAGTCAAGCACGGTGCGAGCTGCGGTGTCTGAGGCAACGATCCGTTTGAATGTGGAGTTGCTCGATTCGCTCATGAATCTTGCTGGCGAAATGGTTTTGAGCCGCAACCAACTGAATGAAGCTGTGACCCAGCAGGACATCGACGAAATCAGAGCAAGCGCTCACCGGCTTAGCCTTGTGACTAGCGAACTCCAGACAGCCATTGCTCTAACCAGGATGCAACCCGTTGGTGCGTTGTTTGCGAAGTTTCCGCGCCTGGTTCGTGATCTGGCCCGCGATCTTTCAAAGGAGGCTCAACTTCTGATCGAGGGTGGAGATGTTGAGATTGACAAGACGATTCTCGAAGGGTTGAGCGACCCGCTGACTCACATGATCCGCAACGCCGTCGATCATGGCCTCGAGACTCCCGATCAACGCAGGATGGCAGGCAAAACTCCCCTTGGAACTATCATCCTTCGGGCCAGCCACCAGGCCGGCCAGGTTGTCATCGAGATCTCAGACGATGGCAAGGGCCTCTCGGGTGAGAAGGTAGCCGCCTCGATGCTCAAGAAAGGCATGATCACTCAAGAACAGTTGCAGAGCATGTCTGAGCGCGACAAGATGATGCTGATCTTCCTGCCTGGTGTTTCGACAGCCGAGAAGCTTAGCGATGTTTCTGGCCGGGGTGTAGGTATGGATGTAGTCAAAACCAATCTTGACCGGCTGGGTGGGAAAATCGAGATCGAGTCCATGTTGGGACACGGAACTTCGTTCCGCATCAAGTTGCCTCTTACACTGGCCATTATTCCTTCCCTGCTGATTAGTGAGGGGGGGCGGCGATTTGCTATTCCTCAAGTGAATGTCGCTGAATTGATTCGCATTCCAGTTGAGCAGCTTGGAGAACGCATTGATCGTGCCGGAGACCGCGAGGTGTTGCTTCTGCGCGACCGGCTGGTTCCGCTCGTGCACCTCAGTGTGGCTCTTGGATCTGAATCCAGTGGCGCGAAAGCTCCAGATCAGGCCTGGCTTATCGTCCTGGTCGATAGCGGTTCTGCCCAATACGGGCTTGTGGTTGAGGCTTTGCACGACACCGTTGAGATTGTGGTCAAGCCGCTGGGGCGCCATCTGCAAGGCTTAGGCGAATATGCCGGGGCCACGATACTCGGCGACGGCCGTGTGGCCCTGATCCTCGATGTGGCCGGGATAGCAACTCGTGTCGGATTGAGGGAGGGTGCCGTCGAGTCTGCTCGCACGGAAGAAGCGATACTTCAAACCGGCGAGGCTCGCTCTTTGTTGCTCTTTGAAAATGCTCCGAACGAGCCCTGTGCTTTGCCGATTGAGTTTGTGAAGCGAGTCGAACGTGTTGTGCCCGATCAGATCCAGTATCTTGGGGGCCGGCGGAGCTGGCAGTGTGGCAATAGAATTATTCCTTTGCTGGCCTTGTCTGACCAGACTGGACTTGCACCATTGTCTGAAGACCAGCAGTGGGTCGTTATTGAATTCGAACGTTTCGGCCGGTCTTTGGGTTTGCTCTGTGCAGAGCCCCTCGACATGATTGAAGCCTGGATCGAAATCGATCAGCAGACACTTCGTCAGCCTGCCATTGCTGGTTCTGCGATTATCAAGGGCCGCACAACTCTTCTGGTGGATCTTGGTGAAGTTGCGGCCTCGATCGAACCACCGGCAGGGCCAGTGCCGCAACTGGCGACCAATGTCTATTCAGATATTTCAACTTCGATTGTCGGGCCGGCTGGCGGCACCGTGCATGCGGCGCGCGGTACCGTGCTGGTGGCCGAAGATTCTGACTTCTTTCGTGGTCAAATCTGCCGGCTGGTCGAAGCCGTTGGCTACAAGACGCTCTCGGCCCCAGATGGTCAGGCGGCGTGGGAATTACTCGATAGCCACGCCGATGAGATTGCCGTTGTTGCTACCGACGTTGAGATGCCAAACCTCGACGGATTGCAGTTAACCCGCAGAATACGAAGCGATGGGCGCTTCGACAGTCTGCACGTGATCGCACTTAGTTCCCTGGCTGGAGAAACCGAAATCGCGCGCGGGATCGAAGCTGGTGTAAGCGAGTATCAGGTGAAACTCGATCAGGACCTGCTGCTGGCCAGTATTGAGCGGGCGATCGAAACCGGAAAAATCTAATAAGAAAAAATCAAAGAGATAAAAATGAATAACTGGAAAATTCAAACCAAGATGCTGGTGGGCTTCGGGATTGTCGGTGGCCTGTTGATGGGGTTCGGCCTCTACACGAAGTCTCAACTCAGCCAAATTGACGGGGCTGCGCATCAAATTACCGACGATGCCCTACCTGGAACTTATTTGATTAGCCGATACACGATCCTCACACACGAGCGAAATCGACTCCTTCGCGACCACTTGGCGGCTACCAGTGCAGCGGAGATCGGTCGAATCGAAGCAGAGAATCGCAACAATCTGGACGAAATCTCCAAAGTGATTTCCGAATATGAAAGAACGATTCATGTGCCCAAAGACCGTGAGCTCTTTAGCGCGATGCAGAAGGAAAGGGCGGCTTACCTCGAATTGACAACCCAGTTTCTCAAACTGAGTTCAACGATGGGCGAAAAACGCAGGGCGTCGGAAATGTTTGAGAAGCTGGTTAAACCTCAGCACAAGCGTCTGGACGATGCTCAGGATGCGCTTGTCAATTTCAATAAAGAATTGGGTGATACGGGCGCAAAAAACATCCTCTCCGCCGTCGATTCTGCGTCTACCGGGCTTTTGCTTGGAATCGGCATGGCCGTCCTTTTAGCCTTTGGCCAAACGATGTTGCTTACCAGGGCCGTGACGCAGCCGATGGCTGAAGTGTTAAGCCAACTGGAATCGGTTGCCAGTGGTAACCTCTCCCGGCAACTGCCAGCCGGTATGGCCGAGCGGCAGGACGAATTTGGCGTTCTAGCCCGGGCGTTGCAGTTGATGAGTACGAACCTCCGCAGGATCGTACAGGATATCAATACCAGTACTCAAAGGCTTGTGAACGCATCTGCTGAACTCAATGCCAGCTCCAATGAGATGAATGCCGGCTCTCAACGTGCAAGCGATAGAGCACAAAGTGTTGCGGCAGCGGCGGAAGAGATGGACGCAAACTTTACCAGCGTAGCGGTAGGCATGGAAGAAACGACAACGAACCTAGCCTCCGTTGCTGCAGCTACTTCCCAGATGACGAACACGATAGGGGAAATCTCAACCAACTCCGAGAAGGCAAGGCTGATCACAGATGCTGCCCGCATGCAGGCACAGCGCATTACTGAGCAAATGCAGACGCTGGGCCAGGCCGCACGTGAGATTGGAAAGGTTACCGAGACCATTAACGAGATCTCGTCGCAAACCAACTTGCTTGCTCTCAACGCGACCATTGAGGCCGCCCGGGCCGGCGTTGCCGGAAAGGGCTTTGCCGTTGTGGCCAATGAAATCAAGGCCCTGGCGCAACAAACTGCTACGGCTACAGAAGACATCCGTGCCCGCATCGAAGGAGTGCAGACCTCAACATCAAGCGGCATCGTCGAGATCGACAAAATAGGCCTGGTTATTCGTGAAGTCAGCGACATTGTAGGGGTTATCGCGTCCGCAATCGAAGAGCAGGCAGCTTCCACCCGTGGCATCTCGCAGAATATTTCCGAGGCTTCCATCGGTGTGGCTGACGCTAACGGGCGCGTGGCTGAATCCTCCAGTGTTTCCGGTGAAATCGCGCGGGACATTCTTGCCGTTAAGCAGGTGGCGACAGAAATCTCGAGTGAAAGCCAGAGCATGAGCGCGAGTGCAGTTGGATTGAATACACTCGCTGAACAGCTCAGCCATACTGTTGCCCAGTTCCATCTCTAGAACTTCTCAAGGAATCTGATCTATGGAAAAGTCTGAAGAAATACATCAATCGCGGACTCATCTTCTGGCCGCCTTCAAGTTGCGGGATTCCCTCTACGCTCTTGATGCCGCTATTGTGCTTGAAGTGATTCGTGTGGCCGAGATTAGTCCGGTACCTCACGCCCCAGCCGAAGTGATTGGGGTGATCAACTTGCGTGGCCGGATCGTTACATTGATCGACATTGGCTTGATCCTTGGCTTTGCACCCGCCAGCATTTCCAGCCAAAGCCGCATATTTATTGTTGAAGACCGGGGCGAATACACCGGGCTGCTGGCAGATCTAGTGAGCGAAGTCACTGAAGTTGCCGATCTGGATTTACAAGTGCCCCCTGCCAATATCCCTCAGGAGCAATTGAAGTATTGCCGAAGCGTTTACAGAGCATCGGGTCGCGTCGTTTTGCTGCTGGATACTACTGCCTTGCTTGAATCAGTTTCACTGGCAAGCAACCATTCCCAATAGAGAAGGAACACACACATGAGTGCATTTATGAATTTTTGGAATCAGGCTTCCATCCGCCGCCGAGTTTTGGTGGGAGCTAGTTCTTTGCTATTGCCGCTGTCGGTACTTTTTTACTTCAACATTGAGCAAGTCGCTGTAAACATCGAGTTTGCCCGTGAGGAAATGAAAGGCACGCAAGTGCAGAGACCACTGGTAGCCTTGCTTGGGCAAGATCCACGGATGAGTGCTCCTGCCGACCTGCGGTCGTTTTCAGGTGAACTCGAGCAGGCTGCGCAATCGCTTGGATTGCAGGCTGGACTCTCTTCACGGCTGTCCGGCCTGGACGAAAATCGTCGCAAAGCGGGCGAGCCTGGTGCACAGGCATGGTCACGGGAGATTCGCTCCCTGATAACTAAGGCTGGTGACAGCTCAAACCTTACCCTAGATCCAGATCTGGATAGTTACTATTTGATGGATATCAGCTCATTTGTAAGTGCCCAGGCACTGGACCGGCTCAACAACATCAAAGCCTTTGCCTCCCGTCGATTGGCAAATCGAAGGCTGGATGAATCGGATCGAATCCAGATCTCGATCTTCCAGGCTTTTGTCGATGAGTCAGACCTACAGAGAATTAAGGGAGACCTCGAAACTGCGATTGCCGAAAATGGAAAAGTGGCTCGCGGCCCGAGCGCAAGCCTCAAGCCAGTGCTTGAGCCACTGGCCGCCGACTATTCTGCCAAATTACAGGCGTATCTCGGATTGCTATCGAAAATGGGTAAAGGGCAAAATGTGAGCCTTGCTGAGTTTGAAGCTGCAGACGCGTTGGTTCGCAGTTCGCTGCTGCTGCTTTCGATGGGAGTGTCGGCTGAGCTTGACAAAATTCTAGAGATGCGGATTGACGGCTACGTGAGCTACCGGACAAAGATCATTGCTGGAACGCTGGTGGCTCTAGGCTTTGCGGCATTCCTTTTGGTTTTTATTGTCAGTGGCATCACACGGCCCCTTGCCGATGTCGTTGCAAACCTGATTCAGGTTTCAGAGAAAGACCTTACCGGGACTCTGCCTGAGCGCTATTTGCTCCGGGGCGACGAAGTCGGCACACTGGCTAAAGCCAGCCGGGCCATGTCAGACAGTCTCAACGCAGTTATGGAAGACTTGCGGGCCAGTGTTGTTGTTTTGCTTGAGTCCTCCTCACAGCTGGATTCCAGTTCACAGACCATGGGTATGGGTGTAGAGTCAACGGCAAACAGAGCTCGGTCTACCGCTGCTGCGGCCGAAGAGTTAAGTTCGAACATCAACTCCATTGCAGTGGCTATGGAAGAAGCTTCCACCAACTTCAGTAGCGTGGCGTCAGCTTCAGCTCAAATGACCGGAACGATTGCCGGCATTGCTTCCAGCTCTGAGGAGGCAAGATCCACAACCGCGCAGGCTAGCCAGCAGGCGGATTCCATCCTCGAACAGATGCGGCAACTGAGTGAATCTGCAAATGCCATCGGGCAGGTGACTGACACAATCAAGGCGATCTCGGCGCAAACCAATCTTCTGGCCTTGAATGCATCTATTGAAGCAGCCCGGGCCGGTGTTGCCGGTAAGGGTTTTGCCGTTGTTGCCAGTGAAATTAAAGACCTGGCTCAACAGACTGCAGCCGCAACAGAAGATATCCGCAGCCGCATCGAAAGTGTGCAGAATGCTACACGTACCGGGACTGAGGAAATCTCCCGGGTCTCGGCTATTGTGGGGGGCGTCAATGAGCTGGTGAATTCTATCGCCGCAGCTATTCAGCAGCAGTCGATGACCACTCAAGATATTTCGCGCAACATCGCCGAAGCCGCAATTGGGATGAAGGATGCCAATCTTCGGATATCGGAATCCTCTTCGGTCTCGGTTGAGATAGCCAAAGACGCAGCGAACGTAAACCAGGTGGCAGCAACGCTAAACACCGCAAATGTTCAGGTTCAACATCATGCCGATGGATTGAACGACATGGCCCGAAAATTGAACCAGACCATCGAACAATTCGCGGTTCTGTCTCGATAGCCATTCAGGACTTCACCCCAATGATCCCAACGGTAGCAACACCTCGAAAGCTGCGAACTCTGATCGTGGATGACACGGCGCTCTATCGTCGTGCGGTCACTGATTCGCTTTCTGGTCTTCCTTGCCTCGACCTGATCGGTACGGCCAGCAATGGCCGACTGGCCCTGACCAAACTTGAGGAGCTTCAACCAGACCTGATGACCCTGGATATCGAGATGCCCGAACTCAATGGCATTGAAGTGTTGGAGGCAATTTCCGGTTGGCGCAAGAAGCCAGCCGTCATTGTCCTGAGTGCGCATACGGTTCAGGGTAGCAATCTCACGATGCGAGCTCTTGAGCTGGGAGCATTCGATTTTGTCACCAAGCCAGAAGGGGTAGGGAGTCTTGAAACGCTAAAGCAGAGTCTCGCGCCGCGAATTCAAGCCTTTGCCGACCGAGCCCTTGCCCGTTCGCAGACTCCTAGAATGCCAATGACGGCTGAGGCAATAATTCCAACAGGGACTCCAACTGGGACTTCAACTGTGCAGAGACAGAGCTCCAGGGCGAAGCGATTGATTGTTATCGGTGTTTCAACCGGAGGTCCTCAAGCACTTGCCCAAGTGCTTCCCCTATTTCCTCCCGACTTGAGCATACCTGTTTTGATTGTGCAGCATATGCCTCCACTCTTCACACAAGCCCTCGCTGAGAGCTTGCAGCGCAAGTGTGCGCTCAAGATCAAAGAGGCTGAGCATGGAGAAGTTGCTCGCCCCGGTTGGGCCTATATTGCCCCTGGGGGCAGGCACATGAAAATCCAGTCGCTTCCAGGCGGCGAAATGCGAATCGAAATTACCGACGATCCCCAGGAGAATCACTGCCGCCCTTCGGTAGACTATCTTTTTCGCTCTGTCGCTCTGCAAGCTCCAGGCTCTGCCATTGCTGTCGTCCTCACGGGAATGGGCAATGATGGCGCACAGGGTTTGCGTCTGTTGAAGCGGTCAGGCTGCGCCACCATTGCCCAGGATGAGGCCAGCTCTGTCGTTTATGGTATGCCTCGGGAGGCTGCCGCCACTGGTGCGGTGGACGACATCCTTCCGCTGGACCGTATTGCTGGGCATATTATGCAATTGCTTGGCCAGGGCAAACCCTCATGAAGTTACTTGCCAGCGAACACGCACTTGTCTTTGAGTACATCTATTCGATTTCTGCAATCGTGCTCGAAGCAAGCAAAGACTACCTGGTGGAAGGCCGTCTGTCTGCCCTGGCCGAAAGTAGCGGCTGCCCTTCGTTCTCTGAATTGATTCGCAAGGCCAAAGCCGATGGCTCTGGTGCCCTCAAGCGCAAAATCATCGACGGGATCACTACGGGTGAGACCCTCTTTTTTCGCGACACCAGCCCCTTTGATTTGCTGCGTCACAAACTGATTCCAGAACTCATTGACAGGCAGGCTCGCAGCACGCTTAAGCCTCCTATCCGGATCTGGAGTGCCGCCTGCTCCACCGGCCAGGAACTCTACAGCATAGGGATACTCTTGCGTGAGATGCTCGGAGACCCCCATCGATACAACCTTCGTCTGGTCGGTACAGATCTTTCCGACGAGGCTGTCGCCAGAGCCAGTGCCGGCTACTACAACTCTATCGAGATGGGTCGTGGCCTGAGCGACGTCTTGCGCGCACAGAACTTTGTTGCCGACCCCAAGGGCTGGAAAATACGTGACGAGGTGCGTGGTCTCACCAGCTTTCGAAGGCTCAATTTGATGGAGGACTTCTCCAGTATGGGCAAGTTTGACATCATTTTCTGCCGAAATGTTGCGATCTACTTTAACGAAACGGACAAGGCCTCCCTCTTCCAGCGGCTTTCTCAGCGGCTGGAACCGCATGGTTCGCTCATTATCGGTTCGATGGAAAGCCTCGGAACTTCCTGTCCTCAGGTCGAATCCAAGCGGCACCTCCGCGCCGTTTACTATCAACTCCAGGAAGGAAAGGCCAAGGCGGCCTGAATCACACCCCAATGTCCGGCATAACGCTCACTCTTCGCCCTGTCCTCTTTGTCGGGAAATCAGAGTTGGACCATGGAATTCTCGACCAGCTCAATACTTACTGCCAGCCAGATCCTCACTGGGTCGAAGATGCTCCTCAAGCCATTGCCGCAATCAGCGAGCAGGATTGGAGCCTTTGTCTGATTCAGCTCGACCCCGATCCTCACGCGGCTCTGGCTGCCGCCGCGACAATTACAAAAACTGCCGCAAAAAGCGGCGGGGCTACTCCGCCCTGCATCGGAATCACTGCAACCGGTGCCAACACTATGGATGGATTGCGGAGCGCCTCTGGTCTGGATGCAATCATAAGCCTGCCTTGCGAAACACAGATCTGGGCTTCCTGGCTTGCGGATCCCGTCGCCTTCGATCCCGATGAGCTGATTGATCGAATGATGGGCAATGAGATCCTGGCCAAACGCGTGGTTGGGGTCTTTCTTGAGGATGCCCCGAGACAGTTGATGGCTCTCCACGATGCCCTCATCCGGCAGGATCCCGAGTCTGGTAGCCGGATTGCGCATTCGCTTCGGGGGGCTGCCTCTAATGCAGGAGGGGACGCGCTGGTTTCATTGGCCAAGGGAATTGAAAACGCCTCAGGCGAAGGCCATTTTGAAGAAGTGGAACGGATGCTTCCGAAGCTCGAAGAAAGATTTGCCCGCTTGAGGCCAGTCCTCGAACGATTTTGCCGTTAAGCTACTTGCCGCCAAGAAGGTAGGTAGGCGTCACGCCTTCCATGGTTGAGAATCCGGCGTTAGCGGAACTTAGATGTGCCGTGCAGGACTTCACCTCACCAAGGAACATATGCGGGTGAACATCCACCTGCATTTCGCGCATTTCCATGCTTCCATACAAAAGCACTGGGAATTTGGCCGTCACCGGTATAACCCGATCCTGCACAACATATCGCTCCCGTAATGCCTGCTTCAGTGCGCGATCCCAAGCCCCTTGCTCTATACTTGGTCCATCAAAAACGGGTAACGCGCCGGTAGAATCATTGGGCACCAGCACGAGAGAATTCTTGTTGGCGGAAACAAATTCCGGAAGGTCGATGGTTTCCCCTGCTCGCTGGGTTTTGGTAGAGCTTACGATGCGTGTCCAGGGGACAAAGGCCGCAATCGCCTTGCGTTCGGCCAAGGGGAACTTTGCAGTCAGAGCTTCATCCGTCAACAGGCTAAACATCGCCCTCTTCTGAGCCAGCTCGGCCCGGAAGGAATTCACCATACAAACCTTGCCGTCACGATATGCCTTCACCAGCGGATGGTTGAGGTCGAAGCGAAGGAGGAATTCCTGAAGCGAAGAGGCGCGGTAAAGCAAATCAATCCGGTAATCGCCCTTGGTCAAGACTCCGTTTCGATAATCCAGTTGTTCCGGGTTCACCAGTTCTGCCTGATATCCGTGCTTGCGGAAAAGCTCCACCAGCACCGTATACTCAGCCCCATCTATGGTTTGGAAGGGCTGCTTGAATTCAAGTACAGCCAGATTTGGTTGTTTCTTCCCACCATAAGCTTTATATGCTTTCAAGATTGCCGAAAGCAGATACTTGGTGCCGCCAAATTTTGTAAGGCTGAGTTTCTTGCGAAACTCCTTCACTGGCGGAGCATCATAAAACATGTCAGCCAGCAATTCACCATAAGCGAGACCATTGGCTGAGGATGCTTGAAAATTCCGGAATTGCAGGGAACCATTGTTCAGGTTTGTATTTAGCAGCGAGGCAACGTGCAGGAAACTGTAGCCTGGGTCGATCGATGCGAGCATACGTTCGGCCGGCAATAACTCCATTCGCTGCAACAAGCTGGGGTTGGCCAGGGCGAGATTTTCGATTCGTTCAATCGAAGCAAGCAACGACTCTCCCGCTTTGCTCATTTGCTCATATTGCTTTGTGGACAGGAAATGAGGGCGAAGAAAAGGAGATGCAAGGCGCGTTCCCACGATCATCCCATGAGCCCGCATCCGCTCGGTTAGAGCATCGGTCCATTCGAGGTTCGCGTGAGGCGGGCTTTCGAGAATTTTGTGGTAGCGGACGATTGCGTCGTCCACAAGCTTTTGCGCCATCGTTAAACTTTGTATCAGTATGGCATACGGAATCGCAGAATCAAAGTTTATCGACCAATTTCGCTAAGGTAAGCTATTGATAGTAATGGACTTCTCATCGAGACGTCAAAAAGGTAACATGAAAGCAGTGAAAAACTCTCTCTTTTTAGGTATTCTCCTCGTCTTTGCACCTCTTGCCCTTGCCGACGACGGAATTTGGCTAATCAATGAATTCCCGAGGGCCGCTATCAAGGCAAAGTACGGTTTTGAAGTCTCTGACGCCTTTCTCAAAAATCTCCAGCATGGCAGTGTCAGGTTCAACAATGGAGGCTCCGGAAGCTTCGTCTCTGCAGAAGGGCTCGTTTTTACCAATCACCACGTTGGGTCGGACTGCATACAAAAACTGTCATCCAAAGAGCACGATTACCTCAAAGATGGCTTTATGGCGGCAACGCGGGCGGAAGAGAGAAAATGCCCGGATCTTGAACTGAATGTCCTGCTGAGCATCGAAAATGTCACTGAAAAAGTAAAAGCTTCTGTCCCGGCTTCTGCCACCCCGGCAGAGGCCGCCACACGCCGCCGGGCCGCAATGAGCGCAATCGAGAAAGCTTGCGCAGACCGCACCAGCCACCGCTGTGATGTAGTCACCCTCTTTAGCGGTGGCCAGTATCATCTCTACGAGTATCAGAAGTACACCGACATCCGGCTTAGCTTCGCACCAGA
>JBIPMY010000321.1:0-7222 GCA_044376335.1 Bryobacter sp. | reverse complement strand
GGGAGCGGCAATTGCGTCTGCCATGTAGGCTTTGGGGAATTGGGCTTGGGCGAGGCGGGCGAAAAGGAGAACCAACAGGGTAATGCGGAGGAGTTGAAGGCACATACTTAGTAACCTCTACTTCAATTTTACTCCTGTAAATTGAAGTTGATCATAAATATGTTAGGGCGGGTGGGGATTTGGGGTATTGAGTTGGAGCTCGTCTTAGAGTGAGAATCCGTGCTCGCTGGCGAGGGTTTGGAGGAAGTCGCGCATGGGGCGGCCTTCTTCGTGTTTGGCTTGATTCAGGCCTCGGCTGAGGGTCTCGATGCTTTTGAGGAGCTGCTGGTTGTCGAGCAGCTTTTGGTAGGCATCGGCACTTTGGATCACTAGCTCGGCTTGACCGTTCACAGTGAGGACGGCGGGGTTTCCTGATTCCTTCAGCTTTGTGATGCGGTCGCGGGTGTTGCGCTGGAAGTCACTGAGGGAGTAGATATCGGAAAGGTTGAGAGCCATAGCTATTCATTTACATGATATTTCATGTTTACGTAAACTTCCCAGAAGAGGCGGGGGTTGGGGTGGGCAGCGTTGCTTAGAGGGAGTCGAGGTTGCGCTTGACGGTTTTCGTGTCGGGGTGATCTGCGCCTAAGAGATTCAGCAAAGCATCGTAAGCGTGATTGAGGAGGTCTCGCGCTTCGGTCAGTTCCCCAAGATCCTTCAGGACCATCGCCAAGTCAAACTGATGCCTCGCGAACGAGGGGTCGTTTTGGGGATAGCACTTCTCAGCGGAGGCGAGTACAGAACGCAACATATCTCGTGCCTCACTTAGTTCTCCAAGATCCAGGAGTACACGCGCCAACTTCGATTGATGGACCAGGATTATGAGGTGGCCAGGGGAGGCGATCTGTTCAATTGAGGCAAGCGCTGAGCGAAAGAGGTCTCGCGCCTCGCTCAGTTCCCCAAGAGCCTGCAGCACTGGCGCCAAACTCCATTGACGGTACCCGATCCCATGGTGACCCGGTGGGTAGCTCTTCTGTGCCAGACTGAGTGCGGTTTTTTTGAAATGTTTGGCGGCTTGATAGCGACCGAAGGCTTGGTGATGGGTGCCAATGCAGCCGGCGAGACTTATGGCCAAATCCGGGGCAAGGCTTCTTGAGGCGATTAGTTGCTCCGCGTGGGGGAGGAGGGCATCAAGAGCTTGCATTGTGGCATCGTCTGTCTTGTTGGAGTGCTGGAGGAATTGTAGTACTAATGTGGTGGCGGAGCTTTCGAGAGTTGATGCGTTGTCGATGACGGTTTGGTGGCTGGCAAGGGACTGGGTGGGACCTTGGGCAATGGGGTTTTGCGATTCGTCCAGTTCCACTGGTGGGAGCGCTGTGCGGTCGAGGTGGTCGAGTTGGACTTGGGGGACTCCGCCTAAGTCACGGCAGATCTTTTCGTAGTTGGCATCGAAGAGGGCGTCTGTCGATACGTCGATGGACTGCACCTGCTTGAGGAAGCTTGGCAGATGTCTGCAGGAGCGCAGCATCAGCGGCCGAACTTTGCGTTTCTCATTGGCGGGGTCATCCGCCAGAATGCTTGTTCGCTCGATTAAGACCCATTTGGATTCGCAGAAATCAGGTGAGAGGATGGGCACGAAATACTCGCATCCGTTCAGGCCTTCTTCGAGAGTGAGAACGCAGTTATCACCCCAGTGAATCGATTTCTCATCAAGAAAGCAAGAGACGCCATCGCGTGTGAGGCGGCGGTAGAGTTTGCTGACGAATTCTTTGTCTTTGCTGCTGTGACTTAAGAAGACTTTGTAGGTGGATGCAGCCACTTAGTCATGCTAGCTGATGTTTGCTTCAGGCAGCCATTCGGAAATCTTAGTGGGCGGTGAGTTGCGTCAGTACCTGATGGCCGGCGCGGACTCGAGACTCGATGGGATAGTTTTTGTTCGCGAGCATGACAATGCCAATGCGCTCGGTTGGGATGAACGCGACGTAGGCGCCGAAGCCGTTGGTAGAGCCGGTTTTGTTGATGATGAAGGGGCCGCCGGGGGCGATGGGGGGAACGATGGGGGTGACCGGGTGTGGCTCGAATATGACTGCTGGGGCATTGCCTGCCAGCATTTTCTCGATTGGGGCCGGGTAGGGATACTGCTCCCAAATCATGTCCTGGATCATTTCGCCGGTCTTGTAGTAGCCGGTGCGGGTTGTTTTCAAGGCGCGGGACAGTTTCTCGGGAACGTTTCCGATGCCCATGTGGGCTTCGATTACACGGAGCATGTCGGTGGTGTTGGACTTCACACCGTAGGCCTCGGAGTCGAGTAGGCCGGGATTCACTCGGACTGGCTTGTCTTCGCGATTGTAGCCCCAGGCGTAAGTGGGCAGGGCCGCTGTTGGCACTTTGATGTAGGTGCGCTTCAGGCCGAGCTCCGGGAAGAGGCGGCCTTCCATCAAGGTTGTGAAATCGCCCCCTAAAGCTTTGGCTGCTGCGACGCCGAGCAGGCCGATGCTGGGGTTGGCGTAGTGGCGCTTTACGCCGGGCGGGAATTGCGGCTTCCAGGTGCGAAAGTAGGACATTAGGTCCTCGCGCGTCTTTAGTTCGTCTGGCAGTTGCAGGGGGAAGCCACCGGCGGTGTGGGTTGCGAGTTCGAGCAGGCGTATACGGTCCAGAGCGCTGCCCTTGAGTTCTGGCAGATGCTTGGTGACGGGGTCGTTTAGGGATAATTTTCCGTCTACTTCTGCTCGTGCGGCGAGCGTTGCGGTGAAGGTCTTGCTGATGGAGCCGAGTTCGAAGAGCGTATCTCGGGTGATGCTTAGCTGGGGCTGCTTTGAAGCCTGGCCGTATTCGACGAAGTAGCGCTTGCCGTCGATCGTTACGCCGATGGCCATGCCGGGAATGCCATGTTTTTCGAGCAAGGGCTTGATGGCGAGTTCAATCGCCTTTTTGACCTCTGCTTCGCTGCGGGGTGCGGCACCGCAGACGGAGCCGGGGGTGCTCAAGAGGCCGATAAAGAATGGCAATATCAGCGTGCAGAGTCGGATCGAGCGTTTGGACATTTCGTGATTATCACACGCGAGTTGTCTATCAGGGCCATCTGCCGAAAACGCGTTGGGATGAAACGCTCGCTAAAATCGGGGTAATGAAGTACGGATTTTTTTGGGTTGTCGCGGTTGGGCTTGCTGGATGCGGGTTGGTGCAGAAGCCGGTGAATGAGATTGCTCCGAATCTGGATGCGGCGGATCGGACTCCAGGTGGAGCGGGGCTTGCGCAGGGACGCTTGTTGAGTGCGTTCTTTGGGCTTGATAACAAGCTGCCGTTGCTGGCGGGGTGGAGGGTTTGTTCGGGGGCTGGCGGGAAGGACGGGATGCCTGTTGTGTTTGACAGGGAAGTGGATGTGAAGACCGTCGAAGCCGGAGATTTTGCTGTGGTGACGCGAGGTGGAGTGCGTGGGAGCGTGCACTGCGTGACGGTGATGCCGGCGGCGGATGCGGGGGAGGTGAGAACCGTGCTGCTGGTGGGGGAGTTTGGATCTGCGGCGACGGATCCGCCGGCGACGGTTGAGGTGACGGGGAATTTGATCTCAAAAGATGGGCGGGTGAATTACCGGGGGGCTAAGGCTGGAGTGACGCCGCTTGAGGCAGGGCCGGGGCTTGTGTTTGCCGAGATGGTGCCGCTGGATCAGGTGAAGGTACGTGAGGGGAATTGGGGCGCTGGGAGTGGATGCCCGGCGGATACACGGCAGATTGTGAGAGTGGTGTGGGCGGGCGGGGTGCGACGCAAGGATGGAGACGAGGTTGGCGATTATGAGAGGCGGCAGTACCGGGTGGAGATGGAGGTGGGCAAGGCGGTGACGCCGTTTGCACTGGGGGATTTACAGGATGGGGATAACAACCATCTGCTGTGTCTCGATACCAGGGAGAAGGCTAAGAGAGTTACCTACGCGGCCGGGACGCTGGTGGACCCGAATAAGGATCTGAACGCTGCAACCGCTGTAGATATTTCTCAGTAGCCTAAACCCTGGGGTGGCTCCGGATAATTTCAGGCCGATTGGGCTTTTGCCGACTGGAAGTCAGGAAGCCGGCTAGAGCCCGAATCGGCTGACGACCGCATGGCTCCCTCATAACCTTTGGCCACACGGAAGATCACAAAATCGAAGTAACCCGCCATTGCCCGGAGGAGTTCGAGTTCGTCATAGATATCGACCGGGGAGAGGTTGTAGTTTTGCTCGCTGGCGTAGGTGCGGATGGCGCGCTTGATCGAGATCAGCTTCTGAATCACCTCATGCAGAGGTACAGCCTGAGAGTAGCGAATGCGCCCCAATTGCTCATAGTGATGAGCGATAGAAGCATCATCTTTGGTGTAGAGCCAGCGGCCGAGATTGGTGGTGAGGTCACGCACACGGTCGCGAATTTCCTGATCGGAAAGAGCGCGGTAGTGGGGGAGCGAGGGATCCTGGTTGCGGGCTGAGATGACCGCCTGAGCGATAGCTTCCCAATTGGCTTCAATTCGTTGCAGGAGACGAGCAGCAATCATGGATTGTCCTTGTTGGAGATTAAAAAAACGGAGCAAGCGTGAAACGGGGAGTAAATACACTTGCTCCGGGTGTGGAAGATTGAGCAGAATCCTGGCCTAGAAGGAGGATCAGCGCTGGATACTTGCAGCCGAGGCGTGGACGACTCTGGCTTGTTGTGCGACGTGACCGGCATAAGCGCGAATCAGGAAGCGGTAGTTTTGGAGTTTCTGACCGGCGAGCCGGTCTTTGGTGTCGTGAGAAAGACTCAGGGCCTGAATCTTTTGCCGGATGACAGACCAGGTGGCTCTGGTGGACTCATCCAGGTTGGGGTTAGAAGCTTCGAAACGATGTGCGATGAGGTCGAGGTTGGACAAGTTGGAAGACATCGTCTCAAAGTTGGCGATCACGGTTTCTACATTCGGTTTTCGGGCTTTCAGGGAAGTTTGCAGGTAGTTTGCGCTGCGCTCAAGTTCCTGGGCAGATTGCTCAATGGCGGACAGGTGTTTGAGGTCAAAAGCAAAGGAAGAAAGCGTCACCAGAAAGATACCTGCGGTAAGTCTGACAAGATTTCCTTTCTTCATGTTTCTTAATCTATACGGGAAGCACAAATTTGTCTAATTGATGTTTTCTCGGTAATAGATCGGGAAAGCCGATGTCTTTTCAGGTGGAGAAGAGGGTGTCTCGGGCGGCTTCGCAGAGGGTGAGGACGGCAGGATGTTTGAGGCGGCGCTCGAAGGAGATGGCGTAGAAATTTTCGCGGACCGAATCGATGCGGCCGATTGCCTTGACGTCGTAGTGGCTGCGCACTTCTGCTTCGATCGCGCTGGCAGCGAGGAAGAAGCCGGTGCCGGCGGCGCCGAAGGTTTTGAGGAGTGCGCTGTCGCGGAACTCGCCGACGATGACAGGACGGACGGCGGAGGCGTCGAGCCACTGATCGAAGGATTGGCGGAGCTTTGAGCCTTCGATGGGCAGGAGGAAGGGGGCACCATTGAGGCATGCCGGGAAAGTGCCCTTGTAGCGAGCGGCAAGCTTGGGCGAGCCGAAGACGGTGACGCCTGAGCTGCCGAGCAAATGATTGAAGGCGCGGCGGTGGGCTAGTGGGGGAATCTGTTCATCGGCAAGAACGACGTCGAGACGGTGTTCTGCGAGTTCGGAGATGAGTTGCTGGGTTGAGCCTTCTTCGCAGATGAGCTGGACAGGCTCTGGCATGACCAGCACTGGCTGCAGGATGCGATAGGCGATCATCTTGGGGACCAGATCGGAGATGCCTACGAGGAGACGGCGTGGGCGGCCGCGGGGACGGCCTTTGATTGCGTCCTGGAGTTCGCGGCCGAGGCCGAAGATTTCGTCAGCGTATTGGTAGACGACCTGGCCGACTTCTGTGAGGGCCAGGCCACGGCCGGATTTGGTGAAGAGCTTTTCGCCGAGGGTGGCTTCGAGCTGGCGGAACTGTCCGCTGATGGTGGGCTGGGCAAGGTTGAGGATCTTGCAGGCTTTGGCGATGCTGCCCTGGCGGGCTACGGTCCAGAAGTAGAGGAGGTGGTGGTAGTTGAGCCATTCCATAACTTGGAGTTTCGACTTTTACGCGTTGAGGACGTCTTCGACGGGCAACAGCTTAACCCAAAGAAGTCAGCTCTTCCGAGATCACCTTTCGCAATTGGGTCAAGTGTTCACGGACAGTGCGCCAGATCATCGATTCGTCAACAGCGTCATATTCATGGCGGAAGACATTGCCCGACGCCGCCACTGCGACCCAGTCAATTTCAGGGTGGCGTTGATGTAACTCAACAGGCAGGCGGCGGGATGCTTCAGAGACGATTTCTAGTGCGCGGACGACGGCATACACCGTTTTGCGGTCTTTCTTGAAGCTTTCCAGGTCAAAGCCTGCGGTGAACTCTTCGATAGCATCGAGATTCTCAATGATGTCGTGGAATCTCTGCGCGGGGTTCTTAGAAGGCATTTACCGCATCTCGTTCAATGCCACCACGCAGCAGAGGCTTTAACGTTCGTGCGTTCACGACGTCGGCAGAACCATCGAGAAGCTCGTTGAGATAGATACGAAGTCTCGAATACTCGAAGAGACCGAGGGACTGGGTTTCGTCTAATTCCACGAGGACATCGATATCGCTCATTGCGTTCGATTCGCCTCTGGCCACTGAGCCGAAGACAGAGATATGGTTCGCCCCTAGCTTGCGGAGTTCCTGCTCGCTGGCCTTGAGACGGGTGAGCGCTTCTTCGAGCTTGAGGTCCATGTTTTGATTTGAGTTTACCAGTTGAGGACGCCTTCGACGGAGTGGGCCTGGCGCTTGGAGACTACGAATTCCTGGCCGTTGGATAGGGTCAATAACCAGCGCTGGCTGGACATTGCTGACATTTTTCTTACGTGGTCGAGGTTGACTAATGAGTTGCGGTGGATGCGCTGGAAGTTGAGGCCTTCGAGCTTCTCCTGGATGGATTTGAGGGGCTGAGTGGCGAGGAATTTTTGTTTGGCAGTGATGATCCAGACCAGTTCGCCTTCGGCCTGGAAGGCGAGGACTTCGTCTGCGGCGAGGAGGTAGTATTCTTTGCCGGCCCGGCCGACGATGCGGCGGGTGTTCTTGTTGGGGCTGGCTACGGTCTCCTGCATGCGGGCAACGGTCTCGATGTTTTCGGAGTGGTTGCGGGTGAGGCGGCGGGCTTTGTCGATGGCCTTGGCGAGGCGCTGCTGGCTGACGGGCTTGAGGAGGTAATCGATGGCCCCGG
>JBIPMY010000016.1:0-32498 GCA_044376335.1 Bryobacter sp. | reverse complement strand
AAGGCCTGGATGGCGTGTTCGTCAAAGGCGGTAACGAAGATGAAGACGGGGATGTGATCGCCGCCTTTGAAGTTGCGCAAGACGTCGAGGCCGGTCATGCCGGGCATCTGGATGTCGAGGAAGACGATGTCGGGTTTGGTGGTGGCGATCATCGTGAGTGCGCCCTGGCCGTCTTCGGCTTCACCGGAGATGGCGATGGTTTCGAGGGCTTCGATCTCCTCGCGGAGGACGCGGCGGGCGAGGGGTTCGTCGTCGACGATGAGGGCGTTCAGCATTCGGGTACTCATCACAGGTTCTACTGCTTTTAGTTAAGCACCGAGGAGATTTGCGCTGGCGGTGGCTTCTGCGCCCTGAGCGGACGGTAAGGACTGGTGAGCGGGAATGCGGAGTTGGGCGCGGGTGCCTGTTTCGACGGCGGAAACGTCGAGGCTGGCGCGGTCTCCGTAATGGAGTTTGAGGCGGCGATGGACGTTTGCGAGGCCGACGCGGTTGGATTCTTTGGAGTCAGAGTCGATGAGGCCGCGGCCGGTATCGTGGACTTCGATTACTAGAGCGTCCTGTTCGAGGCGAGCGGTGAGGGTCATAGCGCCGGGGCCGGGCTGGGCGGCGATACCGTGTTTGATTGCGTTTTCGACCAGGGGTTCGACGCTCAGGACGGGAATCGTTAGTGCTCGGAGGGAATCGTCGATGTCGATGGTGGTGGTGAGCCTTGGCCCGAGGCGAGCCTTTTCGATTTCGAGATAGGCCTCGATGATGGTGAGCTCTTCTTCTAGCTTGACGGTGGATTTGGAGGTGGTGAGGAAGTAGCGGAAGACCTCGCTGAGACTCAAGACCAGACGCCGGGCGTCGGCGGCTTGACGGGGGATGCTGCCGTAGAGGGCGTTCAACGCGTTGAAGAGAAAGTGCGGGTGGATCTGGGCCTGGAGGGCTTTGAGCTCGGCTTGGACCATGAGGCTTTCTAGCTCGCGGGTGCGGGCGCGGTCGATTTCGCGGGCGATGATTTCGCTGAAGCGATCGAGGGTTTCGATGTCTTCGGAGAGGAAGCGGCGGCCGTGGAGGTGAAGGTCGATCGAGTCGCCTTTGAGGAAGAGGATGCGGGTGGTGGCGTCGCTTTTATCACTCTGGTTGGTGGAGTAATTCCAACGCTGGGCGCGGAAGTAAGTGCTGATGATGGTGGCGGCGCGGTCGAGCATGGTGGCTTCGTCGCCTTCAAGGTTGCGGAGGGCGTGGGTGACGAGTTCTGGATCGCGACGGAGGAAGACCTGGCTGGTGAGCCAGCGTTGGAGAGACTCGCGGGCTTTGGAGAAGGCCAGGAGGATTAGTGCGCCGCTGACGAGGGTGATGCCGTACCAGAAGGGGTCGTCGGTTTGGGTGAGTTGGGCGATCTGGTGGCGGGTTTGCCAGAGGATGGCGACTACGAGGGCGGCGAGGGTGCCACTGGCGGCGAGGCGGAGGAAGGCGTCGAGCAGCAGGAAGCGGTAGTCTTGCAGGACGACGAAGAGGGCGATGGGGATGCCGGCGTGGTGGAGGATGATCTCAGACCAGAGGGCGTGGGAGCCGGCGGCGTCGCGGAAATGTAGAAAGGAGATGCTGAGGAGGAAGAGGCAGATTGAGGCCGAGGGGGACTGGATGCGGAGTAGGGTGTAGCTGGCGGCGGCGAGGATTGCGAAGCCTACGGAGAGAGCGATGAGGGCGAAGCTGTGGATGTCTGGCCCCTGGATGAAGACTTCGCTGATGTGGAGGAGTGCGCAGAATGTGCCGAGGGTGTAGCCGGAGGCGCGTAGTGCGTTGTGTTGTTTGCCATGGCCGAGATCGAGGAGTACGGCCGGGAGGAGGCTGAGGCAAGCGAAGGCGAGGGCGGCTGAGGCGTTGGCCCAGAAGGCGTTCTGATCTCGTG
Source organism: Bryobacter sp. (assembly GCA_044376335.1). GTDB lineage: Bacteria > Acidobacteriota > Terriglobia > Bryobacterales > Bryobacteraceae > Bryobacter. The sequence goes on along the minus strand of JBIPMY010000016.1, from coordinate 30,601 downwards.
TGGCGATGCCGAGGAGGAGGCCGAGATCCCAGCCGAGGGCGAGGAGGGTGGAGGCCAGGGGGAGGAGGCGCAGGCGATGGCCGCTGCGGCGGGAATCGCGATAGATGAGCAGGAAGAGAGTGGCAAAGACGAGGATGCCGGCGCAGTGACCGATCGTATTGACCCAGTGATGGCCGTGGAGATCAATTTCTGGGGTTGGCATTCTGGTAGATGCGCCAGGCTTCGCGGGCACGCTCCGAGTTGAGTTGGGCGTATTCGCCGTGGCCAGCCTCGTTGAGGAGCACTTGTTTGAGGCGCTCTTCGAATTTGGCTTGGATGACGGGGTCGAGGGCCTTCATCGACTTTGTGTTGATGAGGTAGGAGAGAGGGTACTCGAAGAGGCGGGTCTTGAGATTGAATTGCTTGAGGGGGTGTTGCGCTGCGAAGTCCTGGGTGAAGGTGCTGTCGCCTGAGATGGGCTTGGGGAGAGGGGCTTCGTCGGCAAAGGTGAGGTAGCGGACGGTGGCTTCTATGGCGCTGGAGATGCGGCGACGTGTGGATTCGCTCCAGCCTTCGACTGTGTCGGGTTTGTGGTCCATCTCGTTCATGATGTGTTGGAGGTGGAGGGCGGCGCGGGATTCGTAGTTGAGACGGGCGATGTAGTTGTGGCCGGTGGCCTGATGGGCGAGGACAAGGTGGGCAACGATGTCGGAGGTGGTGGTGGGCCAGGCGGGGGAGTTGAAGGTTTTGGGGACGCTGGCGGCATCGAGTTCTGGGAAGAGCTGATTGCCGAGGTGTTTGAAGTCTGATTTGCCAGAGACGAACCAGCCGCCCCAGCGTTCTTCCATGGGGCTGCGATGGTCTGTGACGAAGCTGCTGGTGTTGGTGTGGATCTGGCCGCTGGGCTGGGTGTAGACGCTGCGGACGATGTGGCCGGGGACGCCGGAGGTGCGGGCGGAGTGGTGGCACTGGAGGCAATCGTCGTGACGCTGGAAGCGGGGCTTTAGTTTGGGCTCTTGTTCGAGGACGTAGAAGACGGCGCCGAGGGTGGGGTCGGCTGTGGAGATTTCGAGATAGTCTGCACCTTTGACCCAGCCGATGTAGGTGTCGTCGTTGAAGTAGATCGCGCGAGGAGCGGAGGGGAAGATGAGCGGGGCCTGGAAGCTGGTTTTGGAGAAGACGAGGGTTTGGCTGGAGAGGGGGATCTTCAGGGCTTTGAGGACGCTGAGGAGGTAGCCGTGGCGGGGTTCGAAGGTGAGCTTCGAGGTGAGCTGAGAGATTTCGTTGTTGGGGCTTTGGTTGTAGGGGATGGGACCGTTGGAGAGGTCATAGACCATGGAGCCATCGAAGGAGGCAGGGACTTGAGCCAGCAGCGCCAAACATGTGACGAGAGGTAGCACTGCTTTTATTATGCGCCCGCGACGGCCCACACTGCCCTGTGAACCGTCGCGGTAATCCGGTATTATGCAGCTTTTTGCGCGAAAGCCGCGGCAGGATCGACCTCCAGGTTCATCCTGCCCACCAGAGTTTTCTTGAGCCGTGTGAGGCGTACGCGGACGCCGACGGCGGAAAGACCAAAAGTGCTTGAGAGCTCCTGGCTGGTAAAGCCTTCCACGTAGTAGAGGTGGAGGAGTTCTTTCTCGTTGTCAGAGCAGCCGTCGAACATGCGATGTGCGTCGATCGGTTCTGATTCGAGAGGGTTGGTGATTAGAGTTGTTTCGAGGAGCTCGGTAGAGAGCTGTTGCTTGCGGAAGCTGCTACGGAGCAGGTTCTTGGCGATGGAGTTGATCCAGAAGGTGAGGGCTTGGACGTGGCGGAGTTGGGAAAGGCGTTCCCAACCGCGAACCCAGGCGGCCTGGGCAACTTCTTCGGCGAGGTCGAGGGGGGCACCGGTTGATGCAAGGAAGCGGACGGTCTTGTTGTAGCCGTCCTGGTAGGCGCGCGCGTAATCGTCGCGAGTGAGCGGGCGGGCTTCCGGGAGGATGGTGATCGTCATGCGCGTATTTAAAGCATTTGGTGTGCCATTCTTACATCGCAAGCGAAGTGATTGATAATAGAGAAGATTTGCAATTTTGACGAGAATTGCGGGAGTGCATTTTTTGCGCTGTCGCGAAAAAACTACAGTGTAGGCAGGAGAATTCTGGATGACCATTCGCTTTCGGTTGAGTGTGATGATGCTGCTCGAATATATGGTTTGGGGGGCATGGTATCCGGATTTCTCGGCTTATTTGGGGAAAGTGTTAGGGTTTACCGATGGGCAGGTGGGGGCGATCTATGCCCTTCTTCCGATTGGGTGTATGGTGGCGCCGTTTGTGGCGGGGCAGATTGCAGACCGGTATTTTCCGACGGATCGTTTGCTCGCGGTGTTGCATTTGTTGGGGGCCGTGCCGCTTTATGTGATGGCGACGGCGACATCGTATGACGGGGTATGGATGTGGATGTGCGGGTGGGCGATGTTGTTTGGGCCGACGCTGGCGCTGACGAATTCGATCTGCTTTCACCACATGCCGGCAGCGGAGGGGGATTTTGGGTTGGTGCGGGTTTGGGGCACGATCGGGTGGATTGTCGTTGGGTTGCTGCTTGGGATTGGTTTGCGGGAATGGTTGCCGATGTTGCTGGGTCCGCTGGGTGGATTTGACGGGATGTGGCTGGCTTGCGGGTTGTCGGTGTTGATGGGGTTGTGGTGCTTTATGTTGCCGCATACGCCGCCGGCGGCGAAGGGAGAGAGCCCGTTTGCGTTTTTGGGGGCATTGAAGATGTTGAAGGATCCGCAGTTTGCGATCTTTCTTGGGATTGCTTTTGTGGTGGCGACGGAGTTGATGTTTTACTTCATTCTGACCGGGCCGTTTTTGTACAAGGTGGGGATTGGAGAGGGGAGTGCGCCGGCGTGGATGGCGATTGCGCAGGGGGCGGAAATTGTGACGCTGATTTTCTTGCCCAAGATGCTTAAGAATTGGGGGATTCGCGGGACGATGATGGTGGGGATTCTGGCCTGGCCACTGCGGTATGCGGTGTTTGCGGTGGGTGGGCCGTTGTGGCTGGTGCTGGCGTCGTTGTCGCTGCACGGGCTTTGTTATGTTTGCTTCTTTACTGCTAGCTATATTTATGTGGATGAGATTGCCCCGGTGGATGTGAGGGCTTCGGCTCAGGGGTTGATTGCGTTTGTGCTTTTGGGGGCGGGGTTGGTGGTGGGGAGCTGGTTTGCGGGCTTTGTGAGTGACATGTTTCGAGTGGGGACGGAGGTGGATTACTCGAAGGTGTTTCTGGTGCCGCTGGTGCTGACGGTGTTGTGTGCAGGGTTGTTTGTGGGGTTCTTTAGGGTGAAGCCGGCGCGGGGCTAGCGGGGGAGATTTTCTGATTCTTCGGAGTGGAAGGACTGCATCAGTTGGATCGCTTCGTGGAGGTTAGTGAGGGATTCTTCGCGGGTGCGGCCTTGGCCGTTGGCGCCGGGGACTTCCTTGCAGTAGGCAATGAACCAGGGGCCTTCTTGTTCGATTGTGGTGGTGAAGCGGCTTTCAGATCTTGGCATTGCGCCGGTTCTTTCGCCATGACTCGAAGTCCGCTTCTAGTTCAGCAGGATCTACGTCTGACTGCTTGAGGAGGAGGTCGATCTGCTGACTGCACTGTTGGAAGAAGTGCTTCTTCAGGTCTTCGGGGAGCTGGCTGCACAGTACGGCGGCGTTGTTTTGAAGTTCAAGTTCCGTACTGATTTTCACAGCTGTCTCCGTGCTTAGTATACTTCCGGTCAAGGAGACTGCTTGTTTCGCATCGGCTTGTTATTGCTGCTTGTGATGGAGCTTTGTGCTCAGACAGGGCTAGTGAATGCTGGCTTTGAGGAGGCTGGTTCGGATGGGGTTCCGTTGGGGTGGACGGGATCGCCGGGGTTGCGGTTGAAGCAGGTTTCGGTGGGTTGTAAGTTCGGTAAGGCTTGTGTCGAGATTCAGCCTGGGGATGGGCTGGGGTGGATGGAACAGAACTTTGACGCTGGGAAGATGCGTGGGGTGGTGGTTAAGTTTCTGATGCCGATGCGGCTGGTGGATGGTGCTAAGGCGGCTCTTGAGGTTCGCGGGAATGGGGCGGACGGGAAGATGCTGTTTCGCACCAATAATGTGTTTGCGCCCGTGACAGGGGATGGAGCCTGGGGCTATGCGGAGATTGACGCCTCGGTGCCGGCGGAAACGGCGCGGCTGAACTTCAAGTTAATTGTGAGCGGCGGACGAGTTGTGGCCGATGATCTGTCTGTTTTTGATAGCAAGCAGAAGCAGTTTCAATCGATGGAGCAGGTGCATGTTCCGCTGAGTCCGCTGGCCTTGAGTAATCTGGTTGCCTTTGCCCAGTTAGTAGAGGCTACGCGGGAACTGGTGCCGGAAGACCCTGATTTTGATTGGGGATGGTTTGTGATTGAGGGCGTGCGGAAGCTGGATTATGCCGCTACTACGCTGAGTCTGGCGCGGCGGATGAATCTGTTGTTTCAGCCTTATTTGCCAGATGTGCGTGTGTATAGCGAAGTGCCGCCAAAGGTGTTGGCTGCGGGGGCGAGGAGGGTGGATTTGGGACGGGGGATGACGGCGGTTGTTCCTGCGGCGGAAGCTGCAGCGAAGAAGAAGTTTGAACGGGTCTCGGTGATTTATAGCCATGGCCGCGAGCGGCCGACTCGGCTGGCGGGAGTGATTCTGTTGTGGAGCCGATTGCGTGACTGGGATGCGGATGTGTTGCCCAGGTTTCTACAGCAGGCAGCGCAGGATCACGATGGCGGCAGATTTCAATGGACGCTTGGCGAGATGTTGGCGACTCGTATGGACCCATTTGCGCGAGTAACGAGTTTGAGGCGGGATGGGTTGGGGCGGCTTGCGCTCGAGGTGGATGGGCAGTTTGTTGTGCGGTGGGTGGGGCCGGAGCTGGCGGGGAAGGTGAAGGTGGGGGACCGGATTGAGAAGCTGGATGGGCGGCCTCTTGAGTTGGTGATGGGGGAGCGGGAGCGGAATTTCTCTGTTGCGGTGGCTCAGGGGCGGCGGAAGCTGGCGATGCGGGAGGCTTTGTGCGGGCCACTGAAGGGGGAGGCTGTTGTGCAGCTTGAGGGTGGTGCGGTGGTGAAGACGGCTTATTTCGTGTGGAAGGAGCGGCCGGTGGAGGTGGAGCCAGGGATCTGGTATGCGGACTTGACGCGGATGAATGGGGAGGATTGGGCGGCGGCGCTTTTGTTGATGCGGGAGGCTCGGGGGGTGATTCTCGATGGGCGTGGAGACTGGGACCGGAGCTTTGATTTGAAGGCTTTGGGGGCGGTGAAAGTGGTGTTGCTGGAGGCGCCGGTGCCGATGCAGACGCTTGATTTGCCGGGGGATTATCGCGTGAGCTGGAGCGGGATTCGGGGCGCTGCGGTGGAGAGGGATGAGGACTTCGAGAGGAATTACAGAACTCTTACACAGAAAAGTTCGCCGGATTGATAGCTTGGTCGATGTAGAAGGTACATAAAGGATTCGACCGAACTCATACATGGCACAAACAGCTTCTCTCATCCATACGAACCCCACCAAGCCGAATACGGTGACGATTGTGGCGTTTTCGATCTTTCATATCGGCGCGATTGCTGCGCTGTTCAACTTTAGCTGGATCAATTTGTGGGTCTCGCTGGCGATCTACTGGCTGACGATCAGCTGGGGCATCGGCATGGGATACCATCGCTTGCTCACGCATCGCGGGTACAAGTGCCCGCAGTGGTTTGAGCGCCTGGTGACTTTGCTTGGGGCTTCGTGCCTTGAGGGCGGGCCGATTTTCTGGGTGGCGACGCACCGTGTGCATCACCAGAAGAGCGATCAGCCTGGTGACCCGCATTCGCCTCGCGATGGGGCCTGGTGGGCGCATCTGATCTGGATGTGCGTGGGCGATGCCAAGCATAGCGACACGAAGGGTTTGTCGAAGTATGCGCCGGATTTGGCTCGCGATCCATTTATGGTTTGGTTGAATAACTGGCACTGGGTGCCGCTTGCGACGATCGGTGTTGTGTTGTGGTTCTTTGGTGGGTTCTCGATGGTTCTTTGGGGTGTGTTTTTGCGGGTGACGCTTGGGCTGCACTCGACCTGGCTGGTGAATAGCGCTACGCATTTGTGGGGTGCTCGCCGTTTTGAGACCACCGATGACTCGAAGAATAACTGGTGGGTTGCGATTCTGACCTTTGGTGAAGGCTGGCATAACAACCACCATGCTCATCCGGTGAGTGCGCGTCACGGGTTGGCCTGGTATGAGATCGACATGACCTACATTCAGTTGTTTTTGTTGTCGAAGCTGGGGATTGTTCGTGATCTGCAGGTGGCTAGCGTGGACGGGTATATCCCGGTTCGTAAGGCTGCTTAGGATTTTGGATTGGGAAGGGGGCCGTCTGCTGGTGCAGGCGGCCTTTTTCTATTGGAGCGCTAGGATAGCTCGATGAAGACAATTTCGCAGCGGCAACTCAACCGGACACTGCTTTCGCGGCAGATGTTACTGGGGCAGGTTTCGCTTCAAGCCGATCAGGCCGTGGAGCGACTGGTGGCGGTGCAGGCGCAGGTGGCTAGCCCTCCTTACTTTGGGCTTTGGGCTCGGGTGGGTGGGTTTGAGCCTGCTCATTTGATGGAGTTGCGGGATTCGGGGGAGGTGGTGCGGGCGGCTTTGTTGCGGTCTACTTTGCACTGGGTGACAGCGGCGGATTATCGGTGGATTCGGCCTGTGATTCAGCCGGCGCTGGAGAAGGCTTGGCAGGGCTTCTTTGGGGTTCGTAAGTCTGGTATTGAAGTGGCGCCGCTTTGTGAGGTGGCTCGGGGGATTTTGCGGGATGGGCCGATTTCTTTGAACGCTTTGAGCGATGGGTTGCTTCGGGCGTTTCCGTTGTGGAATAAAGAAGCGATGGAGTATGGGGTGCGGACGCATTTGCCTCTGGTGCAGGTGTCTCCGGCTGGGGCATGGAAGGGCGGTACGGCGGCTCGGTACCAGCTTGTGGATGTGGATGAGGCTGTGGATGCGGCACGGCTGGTTCGGCGGTACCTTGCGGCTTTTGGGCCGGCTACGGCTCGGGATGTGGCGGCGTGGGCTGGGTTCACTGCTATTGGCAAGGCGATGCCGGAGGATCTGGTTGAGTACCAGGATGAGGCGGGGCGGGTGCTTTATGACTTGCCGGGACTGGAGATCGTGGATGGGGACTTCCCTGCCCCGGTTCGCTTTGTTGCTGAGTATGACAATCTGGTGTTGGCTCATGCGGACCGGAGCCGTGTGTTGCCTGAGGTGCACCGGAAGAAGGTGTTGCTTACGGCGGGGCGGGTTTGCGCGACGGTTCTGATTGATGGTTTTGTGGGTGGAGTTTGGAAGCTGGAACGGGATAAGAAGGTGTTGCGGGTGCGTTTGGAATTGTTTGCGGAGCCTTCGAAGAAATTGCGGAAAGAGCTGGATCGGGAGGGGGCGAAGTTAATGGCATTCGCCGAAGCTCATGAACTTGATGTTAGATGGATAGTATGACGATGCCCGGACGGCGACGGCAGGCGATTCTCTTCAGTGTTCTGGGGATCATCACTATCGTCCTCACCGTTGCGCTCAATATCAGTTGGGTGGTGCTGAACTGGCGGACCGGGATCTTCTTTGTTTTTGGTGTCATTTTCTTTTTGCTGGTGATCGCCGGGATGGTGCTGAACACGATCTTTCTGGTTCGCGAGATCAAGAAGAATGAGCAGCATGATGCGTTTTTGAACGCGGTGACTCATGAGTTGAAGACGCCGGTGGCGTCGATCCGGCTTTACCTTGAGACGCTGCAGCGGCGGGAGATCCCGGAAGAGAAGCGGCGCGAGTTTTATCGTGTGATGCATGACGATACGAACCGGCTGATGGGGACGATTGAGCAGGTGCTGGAGGCGAGCCGGGTGGGCAGCCGTAGTGACCGTGGGACGCATAGCGTTGCACTGACGGATGTGGTGACCGAGTGCGTGGATATGGCGCTGATGCGGCATCATCTTGGCGAGGATTCGCTGAGGGTGGAGAAGAAGTTGCCTACTGGAGATTCGGCGGTTGTGCGCGGGGATGCGCCGGAGCTGAAGAGTGCAGTGAGCAATCTGATCGAGAATGCGATCAAGTATTCTGGCGGCACGGTGAAGGTTTCGATTGAGTTGGAGCGGCTCGATTCGCAGCGGGTGGTTGTGCGGGTGAAGGATCAGGGCATGGGGATTGCCACCAAGGAATTGAAGCGGATCTTTAGCCGTTTTTACCGCATTCCGGGTGTGATCACGCAGAAGGTGAAGGGGACGGGGCTGGGCTTGTTTATTGTACGTAGCGTGGCTCGCAAGCATGGGGGCCGTGTGTACGCCGCTAGCGACGGCGCGGGATTGGGCAGTACTTTCACGATGGAACTGGAGAGCGAATTTCGCCCCAAGGGAGTGGTGAGCTGATGCATGTATTGGTTGTCGAAGATGAGCAACATCTGGCGGAAGGGTTGCGGTTCAACCTGGAGGCAGAGGGTTTTGATGTGACGGTTCGCGAGAACGGCGAGGATGCGCTGGCGGATTTTGAGGGCAAGAAATCGGGTTATGACTTGCTGGTGCTGGATGTGATGCTGCCGGGGATTGATGGGTTTGAGGTGATTCGGCGTTTGCGGGAGGCGCGGGAGTTTTTGCCTACGCTGATGCTGACGGCGCGTAGCCGGCCTGATGATGTGGTGAAGGGGATTGCGGCTGGGGCAGACGATTACCTGGCGAAGCCCTTTGATCTGGGAGTGTTGATTGCGCGGATCAAGGGCTTGATCCGGCGGCGGGAATGGATTGGGGCGGCTTCGGCTGAGCCTGCGGAGCAGATCCGCATTAATGGAAGGTTGATCGATTTCAAGACGCTTGAGATCGAAGTGGATGGGGAGAGGCAGCCTCTTACTTTGATGGAAGTGAACTTACTGAAGTATCTGATTGAGCATGAGGGCGAGGCTGTGAGCCGGGCCGATTTGCTGGATAAGGTTTGGCAGGTGCAGAGCGATACGGATACGCGCGCGATTGATAACTTTATCGTGCGACTGAGGAAGTATATCGAGACGGACCCGGCGCATCCGGAATGTTTGCTGACCGTGCGTGGCGTTGGGTACAGGCTGAACCGGGGCTAGCCGAAGACTTCTTTGAGGGTGTCGAAGAAGAGATCAATGTCGGTGCGGCGGGTGTGGATGTGCGAGGAGATGCGGATTTTGGGCCCGCGGAGGGTCCAGACCTTGCGCTGGGCGAGTTTGGTCCAGAGGGGTGTGTAGTCGGGCCGGTCTACTTCAAAGGCGACCATGCCTCCGTAGAGGGTGGGGTCTGATGAGGTTAGGACCTTCAAGTAGGGGACTTGTTTGGCTCGGGTGTAGGCGTATTGGGCGAGGTTGTGGATGCGATCGTAGATGCGCTGGGGGCCGAGCTCTTCGATGAAGCGGAGGGCTTCGAGGGTGCCTTCGAGTTCTGCGCGATTGTTGCAGCCGAGCTGCATATATTTGACAGCGTCTTTGGAGTTCTGCCAGCCGTCGACGACGATGGTGGGCCAGAGTTTGGACTGGAAGTTTTTGTTGACGTAGAGGACGCCGCAGCCGGGCGGGGTGAGCATCCATTTGTGTAGGCTGCCAGCGAAGACGTCGCAACCGAAGTCGTCGATGCGGAAGGGGACTTGCCCTGCGAGGTGTGCGCCGTCGACTACGGTGATGACGCCTTTGGCTCTGGCGGCGGCGCAGATCTTTTGGATGGGGAAGAGCAGACCGGTGTGGGTGGTGATGCCGGAGAAGGAGATGACGCGCGTCTCGGGGCGGATTTGCGAGAGCAGGGCTTCGGCGATCTGATCTGCGTTGTCGGGCGGGATCGGGATTTTGGCTTCGCGAATCTTGATGCCGGTGCGGGCTTGTTTGAGCAGCCAGCAGCCGCGACCGGAGGGGTGCTCCTGATCGGTGATCAGGACTTCATCGCCGGACTTCAAATCGAGACCGTTGGCGATGAGGCTCATCGATTCTGTGGCGTTGTGGGTGAGGGCGAGTTCTTCTTTGGTGGTGCCGAGGAATTTGGCTAGCGCGGTGCGGTGAGCGTCCATGGGCTCGTAGCCCCAGCGCGGGTATTGATCGGTTGCGTAGCTTGCGCCCTGGGCGAGGTAATCGTTGGTGGCTTTGACAACGCGGTTGGGTGCGGCACCGACGCTACCTGTGTTGAGGTAGGCTCGCCAGTCTGGGAGTGAGAATTGTTCTTTGCGGATCTTGAGCCAGGCTGCGTCGTCATCGGCGGCAGGTGCGGGGGCGGCTAGGGCAAGAGTCGACGATTGTATAAATTGACGGCGTAGCATCTATGAGACAATAAAAATTCTCTCACGAATTGGTATGAATTCCATGGAAAACACTCTGCCGTTGAACCCCGATGAAAATCTGGAAACAATGGAAAACCTAGCGGACTCCGGCTTCGGAGACATCCTGCGCGAATTTGAAACGCAGAAGACGCCCGAGCGCGAAGATGTTGGACGCGGCATGCTTAAAGGCCACGTCTTGCGTATTACACCTGACGGTGTGGTGGTCGACATCGGCCGCAAGATGGAGGGGATGCTTCCTCTCGACCTTGTGACTGGTCGCGATGGCCAGGTGATCGTACAACTGGGGCAGACGCTTGAAGTAAGCGTTGCCGGTCGTACTGATGACGGCTATTACCGGCTCGCGGTGCAGAAGGTAGAGGCCCCCAAGGACTGGAGTGGCATCGAGCAGGCCTTCGAGAACAAGCTCACGGTAAGCGGTACGGTGCTGGAAGTTGTCAAGGGAGGACTGCGCGTCGATATCGGCGAGCGGGCCTTTATGCCGGCATCACGCAGCGGCGCTCGTGATGTAAGTGAGATGGCGAAGCTGGTGGGGCAGAAGATTGAATGCCGCATCACGAAGTTCGATAAGGAAAAAGAAGACGTGGTGGTGGACCGCCGCGTGTTGCTGGAAGAGACCTCGGTGCGGCGCAAGCAGGAAGCGTTTGCTTCGTTGACCGAAGGTACTGTGCTGAAGGGCCGCGTGCGGACGCTGACCGACTTTGGCGCCTTTGTCACGATTGGTGAAGTGGATGGGCTTTTGCACGTCAGCGACATCAGTTGGACCCGCGTTAGCAAGCCTTCAGATGTATTGAAGGAAGGCGATGAGGTTCAGGTAAAGATCCTGAAGATCAACGCGACTACCCGCAAGATTTCGCTCGGCATGAAGCAGTTGCAGCCTGAGCCCTGGGTGGCTGCGGCTGAACAGTTGCAGGTGGGGCAGCGCGTCAACGGTAAGGTGATGCGGCTGGCTGAGTTTGGCGCATTTGTTGAGTTGTTGCCTGGGATTGAAGGCTTGATCCGGATGATCGACCTGACCTGGGACAAGCGGATTCGCAAGCCCGAAGACGTAGTGAAGGTGGGCGATGTGGTTGAGGTGCAGATCCTCGACATGAAGCCAACCGAGCGCAAGATTGGTCTTGGACTGAAGCAGTTGGTGGAAGACCCGTGGGCAGCAGCCAAGGCGAAGTATCCGATGGGTACGGTGGTGGAAGCTGCGGTGACCGACCTGCAGACCTTTGGTGCGTTTATTGCACTGGGGCCTGGGGTTGAGGGCATGGTTCATGTGGCCGATATCACTCGTGAGAAGCGTATTGAGCATCCGAAGGATGTCTTGAAGGTGGGCCAGATTGTGAAGGCTGTGGTGACGGAGTTTGAGGTGGATCGCCGCCGCATTCGTTTGAGCATCAAGCAACTGGAGCCGACCAGCGCCGATCACTTCATCGCAGAAAACGCTGTGGGGGATCTGGTGACGGGCCGCGTGAGCGACGTCAACAACAACAAGATCAAGGTGCAGCTGGCTGAAGGCGTGACGGGTGTTTGTACGTTGCCCAAGGCGCAGGGCGGTAGCAGCGAGAGCGCTGGTGGTGGTGGCAAGGTGGATATTTCCTCGCTTGGTGCCATGCTGAACGCACGCTGGAAGGAAGGTACCGGCAGCGATACTGACAAAAATCAGGTTCGTGTTGGGCAGATCCGTCAGGTGAAGATTGTGGCGATGGATCCGGAGTCTAAGCGCATTGAAGTAGCGCTGGTCGACTAGTTCACGTATTTTCTTTCGCTATCGGCGTTACGAAATCGAGTATGAGCCGTCGAATTAATCGGTGAGCTCTCAAAACACAGGGCAGGCGGCGCTTGCGGCACCGCTCCGACTGCCTCTTACACAAAAGTCTATGGACGAAGCCGCACTGATTCGCGCCGCGCAGGCCGGTGACCACGAAGCCTTCGAGAGTCTGGTCATGACCTACGATCAGCAGGTCTTGAGGCTGGCGTTTAATCTGCTTCGATCCAGTGAAGAAGCCTACGATATCTATCAGGAAGCATTCTTGCGTGTACACAAGAATCTTTCGAAGTTCCGTTTTGATTGCAGCTTCCATACCTGGCTTTATCGGATCGTCACGAACCTTTGCCTCGATGCTTTGCGCAAGAAGAAAGTGCGTAAAGAGGAGCAGGCTGTCATTGAAACCAGCGACGGGCCGAAGGATCGTCTGGAGCTTGCGGCGGAAGATCGCGCAGAGCTAGACCCGCAACGAAAACTGTTGAGCCGTGAATTGCGTGAGCGGATTGAGGGTGTACTGGCTGGGTTTACGCCGCGCGAGCGTATGGTGTTTGAGATGCGGCACTATCAGGGGATGCGGCTGCGTGCGATTGGGGACAGTCTGGGGACGACCGAAGAAGCCGCAAAGAATTGCCTGTTTCGGGCTACGCAGAAGATGCGGGTAGCGCTTGGGGATTTTGTATGAACTGCGACCAGATTACCGAGAAGGTAGAACTTTACGTTTTTGGCGAGCTCGACTTTCACGAAGAAGAATTGTTTGAAGCCCATGTCGGTGGGTGTGAGCATTGCAAGGCTTTGGTGGAAGAGCATCGGGCGATTTTGCGGTTGATGAATGAGGTTGAGGCCGAGGCGCCACCACTGTTGTTGAATCAGTGCCGGCAGGGGTTGAAGCGAAATTTGGCCGCAGAGCAGGCCAAGCCGGTGGGGTGGCTGGATCGGGTTCGGGATCTGGTTCCAGCCTGGCCCGTGTTGTTGAAGCCGGTGTTTGGTTGCGCGATGCTTGCGCTTGCGTTTTACGCAGGGCAGCAGGCGGAGGAGCGCAAGTCGATTTCAGCGGCTGGGTTTCTGCCAACGTCGCGGATCCGGACGATTCAGGGAACGGGCAATGGCATGGTGCAGATTGTGCTGGAGGAGCCACGCCAGCGGATGATCGAGGGGGCGTTGAGCGAGTCTGGGATTGAGCAGGCATTGATGGCTGCGGCAAGGCAGTCGCCTGACCCGGGGATGCGCCTCGAGAGTGTGGACCTGTTGAGGAATCGCTGCAATCGGGATGATGTTCGCAAGGCGATGCTGCAGACGCTTGAACAGGACGATAGCCCGACGGTGCGTCTGCGGGCGCTTGAGGCGCTGCGGCCTCACTCGAATGAGATTGAGGTGCGGCAGGCATTGTCGCGTGTGCTGTTGAAGGACACAAGCCCGAATGTTCGCGTGCAGGCAATCGATCTATTAGTGGACCGGCCTCCGGCGGAAATCGTCGGGACGCTGCAGGAGATCATTCGTCGCGATGAGAATGATTATGTGCGTGCGCGGTGTCTGCGTGTGTTGGGCCAGATGCGTGCGTCGCCTGGCGTGTTTTAGGGGGATGCCGTTTCGGCACTCCGTTGTTGGGGATGATTGAGACGATCCAGTGATGAGCCCGTCGATAAAGGTATGAAGATGCAAACTATGATTTTTGCCGGCACGTTACTGCTGGCGGGTTTTTCTGGCCAGGCTGATGCTCAGGTTGTTGTTGGCGGTCAAGATGAGGTGATTTATCTGGGTCAGGTAAATCCGCCACCTCCGCCTGCTGCACCGGCTGCTCCGCTGGCGCCGATGGGCGAACTGGTGCGGCTCATGTCCATTAACGGTAGCTACCTTGGGGTTGGAGTGAGAGATGTAGATGCCGAGCGGAAGAAGGCGCTGAATCTCAAGGAAGAACGTGGCGCTGAAATCACCAGCGTTGAAGATGATTCGCCGGCTGCCAAGGCTGGACTCAAGACGGGTGATGTTGTGATGGACTACGCTGGCACTCGTGTTGAGAGCATGGAGCAGTTTATCCGGATGGTGCGAGAGACGCCTGCCGGTCGTGAGGTGAAGATCGGTTTGATTCGGTCTGGATCAGCCACTACTGTTACGGCCAAGCCTGAGAATGCTCGCGCGAAAGCCGGGCGGACCATGAGCCTCGCGCCGATGGCACCGATCGACATTCGAGGCTGGGTTGGATCGATGGACAGCCCTCGCGCGGTGATGTACTGGAAGAGCAGCACTCTGGGTGTTGAAGCCGAGTCTCTCGACAATCAGCTGGCCGAGTTCTTTGGGGTGAAACAGGGAGTGCTGGTTCGCTCTGTCGGTAAAGAAAGCGCTGCCGAGAAGGCTGGTGTTAAGGCTGGTGACGTAATCGTTAAGGTCGAGGAGACCAAGGTTGGCTCACCGAGGGAAGTTACCAGCGCAGTTCGCAGTGCCCGGTCTTCCAGCAAGACAGTCAACCTGAGCATTGTTCGAGACAAGAAGGAGATGGCGTTGAAGGTGGCTTTTGAAGATGAGCAGCCAGCGGCAGCTCCCCTGCCCCGAAGCCGCTCTGTCCAGAACAAATTCCAGGAGTAGCAAGCGGCTGGTTGGAAACTAGCTCTTTTGTGCGGCCCTTTCGAGCTTCATCAGAAATTCCACTTCGGGTTTCGGAAGCGAAAGGGCCGCAGAAATTTTTGTGCTGGACTCGCCACGCTTCACCATCTCAATGGCCTTGGCCTTGGTTGCATTGCCCCAGAGCGTAGAGGCTGATGCGGCGGCTGACGCACGCAGGGGGAAAGCTATTTCTGCTCGCAGAGGCACTCTTGGGGTGAGAACTGTTTCTTCCTTTCGGACGGATTGGATCCAGTTGCTGCGTTGCTCGTTCAATTGAAAGCGGACCTGTTCGATGTCTCTCTGCCAGTTCTGTTCACTGCGACGTAGTTCCATCTTGATTTGCAGTGTCAGATAGAGCGAGGCGAGCAGGCCAAGTGCGAGAAAGATCATTGCGATCTGAGTTTCCATTTGTGTCTCCTAGTTCACGGTGCGGAGCCGGTCCTGGCGGCTCACGATCTGTTGGATACGAACGCCGTAGTTGCCTTCAACAACCACAACCTCGCCGCGTGCAATTACGCAATTGTTGACAATCACCTCGACGGGCTCTGTCACGGCACGGTTCAATTCCACGATTGAACCGGAGCTAAGCTTTAGTACTTCTTTGAGTGGCACCAGTGCGCGGCCGAAGCTGACGCTTACGGGCAACTCGACATCGAGCAGCAGATCAAACTGCGAAGTGCTGGTTGGGCTTTCTGCCGGAGCGCTTGGGCTCTGTGCGGCAGGCGCTGCAGACGGTTGCGGCTGCAGGAGTTCAGCCAGTAGTTGAGACGAAACCTGAACCGATATCTTGGCCTCGCCGTCTCCCATCGGGAAGCGATAGCCCCAGGTGGGTGCGGCAGGGTCGGAATCGGCACCAACAGCGGTGCTGTCTGTCTCCCATTTTTTGCCAGCCATGCCTGAGAGGTCGGGGGTCCAGGAGGAGGCAGCCTGGGCCATCGTTTCGGTATAGGTACTCTCGAGCGTTGGATCATCGAAGGTATCGACCCCCGCAGCTTCGAGAATCTTTTTACCGATCAGCTTCCAGTCTTCAGCTGCGGCAAAGATACGCAGTTCAACCTGTGGAGCTGCCGAGTATTTTGCGGTCCAGCCAAGAAGGTCTCCAGACGGCGCTTCCAGATCTTGTATGAGCAGGCAACGCTGGGTGTTGCCCGTCATTGCTTCCATCGACTGGGCAAGGCGAGTCGACAAACTCTCTTTGAGCTTGGCAAGTACCTCGTCTTTTGTGAAAACAGTCTTCATAGAAGCCTAGGCTCCCTTGACTACAGGCCAGCGCTTTTCAAGGTAGGAACGAAGGCGCAAGACAGCCTGGCTCTTGAGTTGGGAGATGCGCGATTCGTGCAGATTTACAACCTTCGAGATTTCGCGCAGTGTCAGCTCCTTCTGGTAATAGAGGCTCAGCACGGTTCGTTCGATTTGAGGCATTCGCTGGATTGCCTCGGCCAGGAGACGCTCGAGCTCAGAGCGCTCGACCAGGTTGGAGGGCCAGTTTTCTTCCTTGTCGGCAATGAAGCGGAGCAAGTCTCTGTTTTCTTCATCGCTTCCGCCGGACTCGAGACTGCCGAGATTCACGCCGCGAACTTCAACCAGCCAGTCGTGATACTCCTGAATCGGGATACCCAATTCGGAGGCGATTTCCTCTTCGCGTGGGGCGCGCTTCAGGCGCTGCTCGGCCGCGCAGATAGCTGCTTCAATCTGTTTTGCTTTTTTCCGTTGTTGCCTTGGGGCCCAATCCAAACCGCGCAAGCTGTCGAGGATGGCACCGCGAATCTTGTACTCGGCGTAGGTTTTGAGCTTCACGTTTAGGGTGGGATCAAAACGGTCAATCGCATGGATCAAACCAAGGATTCCCGTTGAGACCAGGTCTTCCAGGCTCACGCTCTCTGGCAGCCGTTCGTGAATGCGACGGGCGATGAGGCGGACCTGGGGCAGGTGTTCGAGAATCATTCGTTCTCGATCCTCCGCGCCTGCTACGGTTTGTGTTGGGGAATAGTACATTTCTTGGTCAGCTCCGATCGATGGCTCTTGCTCGCGTCTCATATTTGGTGCGCCTTCATGGTGCTGTTGTCCTAGGCAGCGCTGGATTTCGGCGTGCCTGAAATCCTGGCCTGGGGCTCAGATTCGTTGCGGCGGAATCGGGCCAGGATTGCTTCAATTGCTGTGCGGGCAGAGGCGTTTGCAGCTACTGCGGCACTCTTTTCTTTTTCGTTGTGGGAAGGAATCGATAGCGCCGCAACGGCAAAGCCTTCTTGGGCCACTGGAGGCGCAGTCATTGCGGCTGCCTGCTCAACGACCTTGCCGGCATCCTGGAGATCTTCAGGTACCGCGCGGCCGGTACCGCACCAGCGGATGGTCAGGGTGCTGAGGTCCTTCATTTCGGGAGCGGCAAGATCCATCCGGGCTTCGTCGAGGTGAGTTGGCAGTAGATACTCCGGGCGGAAGCGCGAGTAGGCCTTGCGGCAATGGGTGAGGTAAGTCGTGGAATAGGTTGCAGACAGAACCAGATGAATTTCAGGCCGGGCCAGGGCTTCCAATGCGTGCTGTGTCTCAGCAGAAAGCACTTCGTTGCCTTCGAGGGCGGCTGTGTCGACAAGGATCAGGTCTGCGTTTGCAAACTGCTTCAACGCAGCTTGAAATCCTTCCTGGCTATCGACTTCAGCAAAGGGAATCCCGGCAATTTCGCAGTAGGAGCGCACAAAATCAGAGCCGCCGACCCTTCCGGAATCCCAGCTCAAAACTGCTGGAGAAAGACCCAGGGTGAACTTGGAATGGATTGCGATTTTTGAGCAGGCCGAACTTTTGCCAGCCCCGCTCGGGCCAACTAGAAACATGACCCGGGCTGGCTGGATCGAGGCTTGTGCGGGCAGAATGCGGGTTGTTGGAGCAGGCTTGGCTTCGAGTGCTGGTTGCGCATCGGGATTGTCGGCCACCGCGCAAACAACCTCATATTTGCCGTAGTGGCGGAACTCGGCTGGGGCTTCGCGAGTGTTGAGGATGAGCGCATCTTCGCCCATCTCTTTACCGGCGCTCTGCAGCGCCACGTCCATCGAATCGGCATAGAAGGATTTGATTTTCATGGTCGTTTCTCTTTCGCCTAGATTTGACCTAACGAGGTGACGTGAATACCCGATGCAATTTCAGAATGGGAAATGACCGTCAAATTCGGGAATGTCGATTCGGTCAACTGTCTCAGAAAGAAACGTGCGTTCGAACCCGTCAGGATCACGCCCGAAGCCATTGGATTCTCAAAGGCTTGTTTGAAACGGGAAAGCAGATCGCGGACGCGGGCTGGGGGTGCAGTGAGATTGCTGTTGAATTCGCCGTGCTCGACGGAAGATTCGAGCTCCTGCTCGAGTTCTGGATTGAGAAGCCAGGCGTTGAGCTCGGTTCCAGCGCTCAGAAGCTGCTTGGTGATTGTGCGACGGATGGCCTGCCGGACAAACTCTGTGATCAGGGTTGGGTTCCGTGTCATGGCCCCGCCTTCGCTCATCGCTTCCAGAATGGAAACCCCGTCCCGGATTGAAACTCGTTCTCGCAACAAATTCTGCAATATCTTCTGCACGGTACTCAATGGAAGCAATTTGGGGACCAAATCCTCGACCAGCTTTGGAGTCTCTTCAGCAACACGGTCGACGTAGCGTTTTGCGTCTTGCCTGGTGAAGATCTCTGAGGCGGAGCGCTTCATTGTTTCTGAGAAATGCGTGCCGACAATGCTTGCTGTGTCGACGATGGTGCAGCCTTCGAGGCGCGCGGATTCGACCTGGTCGGTGGGGATCCAGAGTGCGTCCAGCTGGAATGCCGGTTCCTTTGTGGGAATTGCCCCCTGTGATACGAGATTGGCAGTGAGCTGGCTATGGTTGCGTTCTTTGGCATCCCCTGGCAGCAAAGCTAACTCGTAGCCGCGCTTCATCTCGAAGCGCGCCATTTCGTTGCCTTTGATCAGGATTCGGTACTCTGTGGCGCGGAGCGAGAGATTGTCGGTGACACGGACGGCAGGCAGTATGAAGCCGAGGTCTGAGGCAAGCTGTTTTCTTACGCCGGAGATGCGTTGCAGGAGCGTGCTTTGTCCGCCGCCCTCGACCAGACGCACCAAGCCGAGACCAACCTCCACGGCAACGGTGTCCACTCGTAGAAGGGTTTCGATGCTCTCTTTGGCCGTTGCTGCGGCGACGGCCGGCTCGGGCTTGGCCGTTGCCAGCTCGTGCTTCTTTTCGAGCATTTTCTTGGCAGCAAAGAGGGCCAGGCCGCCGAGGGTGAGAAAGGGGATCTTGGGGAGCCCGGGCACCATGGCCAGCAGGATCAAGACACAACCGGCCAGGCCGATCGGTTCAGGAACTGTAAGGATCTGGCGGCGGATCTCAGAATCCAACTGCCCCTCGCTGGCGCCACGGGTGACGATCAAGGCCCCGGCAAGCGAAATCATCAGCGCGGGAATGACGGTTACCAGTCCATCGCCGATCGTCAGAATGGTATAGGTTTCAAAGGCCTTGCCGATATCCATCCCGTACTGGAAGACACCGATCAAAAAGCCGGCAATGATGTTGATCAGCAGGATCATGATGCCGGCGACGGCATCACGCTGGGTGAAGCGGCTGGCACCGTCCATTGAGCCGTAGAACTCGGTCTCCTGGGCTAATTGCTTGCGACGTTCTCTGGCTTCGGCTTCGTCGATCAGGCCTGCGTTTAGATCGGCATCAATCGACATTTGCTTTCCGGGTAGAGCGTCGAGGGTGAAGCGGGCGGTGACTTCGGAAATGCGGACGGCGCCGTGATTGATAACCACGTACTGGATGCCGATGAGGACAAGAAACATCACCAGGCCGATGATGAAACTTCCACCGACGACAAACTGGCCGAAGGACTCGATCACGTCTCCTGCTGCGGCTGTGCCCAGGTTGCCATTCATCAGAATGAGGCGGGAGGAAGAGATGTTCAAGGCCAACCGGAACATGGTCAAAAGCAAGAGCGAGGATGGGAAGATCGAAAACTCGGTGGGCTTGAGGATGTACATCGAGACCAGCAGGACCAGGAGGCTGACCGCGATGTTGGCCGAGATCAGGAGGTCGAGCAGCATCACTGGCAGCGGCAGAATCATCGCCATGAGAATTCCCAGCACTGCAACGGGGACACCGATTTCAGCTCGTTTGAGCATTTGCCAATTAAAAATCGACGGGATTGCGGCTGGCTTGGCTTGAGTGCGCGGCGGCGGCGGAGCGATGGGCTTTTGTGAGATGGGCAGAGAAGGATTCATTTTGATTCTTTAGCGGGCTCCATTGCGCCCGAGGACTCGATAGACATAAGCAAGAACTTCGGCCACGGCCCGGTACAGGTGCATCGGGATTTCCTGGCCAACTTCAACGGATTTGTAGAGAGCCTGCGCAAGCGGCGGGTTCTCGATGATGGGGATCTCGCGATCCATGGCAATTTTTCGAATTCGCAGGGCAACGTGATCCATACCCTTAGCCAGCACAAGTGGGACGCTCATGTCGTCGGAGTTGTACTGGATGGCGATCGCGTAGTGTGTGGGATTGGTGATGACAACAGTTGCATTGGGAACCTGCGCCATCATGCGCTTGCCGGCGAATTCCTTCATGCGGCGGCGGATCTTTGCTTTTACTTCCGGGTTGCCGTTGCCCTCTTTGTACTCTTCCTTCAACTCCTGCTTGGTCATCTTGAGCTCTTCGTTGTGCTTGCGCATGGCCATCATGAGGTCTGCCGCACCAAAGAGGAAGAAGACCAGGCAGCAAAGCTTTCCTATGGTCATCACGTGGGAGGATTGCTCATAGATCTGACTGAGAAGAGAGAGCCGGGTGAGGAAGATGCTCCAGGACAACAAGTCCTGGCCGTAGTACCAGATCGCGATTACGACAATGGCCAGCAGTAGAAGGCTGGCGCGAAGTGACTTTAAGCCTTCTTTAAGCTGGCCGCCCAAGCGATTGGTGCTGAAGATTTTGGAGATGTCGGGCTTGGCCCGAGTGAGGCTGAAATAGCCCTGGCTCACCACCATTTGCGAGGCGAAGACGGCACCGGAAGTCACAGCGCCTGCCCAGAGAAAGTAGGTCATCGTTTGCCAGGTCCAGTGAAGGGAGAGCGTGAGGAGCTGGTCTGAGTGAACCGTCTGATCGAAGGAGGAGGCCAGCCAGGTTTTCCAGTGTCGAAGTGCAGGACCGGCCAGCTCGTCGAAGCCACTGAAGTAGAAGAAGCTTGCGATGAATTGCACGGCGATCGCCAGGTATCGGCTTGATACTATCTTGCCGTCTTCACGTGCTTTCTCCAGCCGTCTGGGCGATGCCTCTTCTGTACGCTCTCCACTCTGCGACATGGCTTAGTTGTGCGCCCCCAGGAATTGGAGTGCCTGGTGCGAGAGTTTGGCTTCAAGATGATGGAGGGTGAAAGTGGAGGCCATCAGGATGAAGAGTGTGGCGGCCCACTTGAGTGGAAATAGAAGCATGCTGAGCTGGAAGCGCTCGGCGAAGCGCGAGCCAAGAGCTGAGGCGATATCGAGCAGAAGCATGCAGGCGATGAAGGGAGCGGCCAGGCGCAAGCCAGTACGAAAGCTGAAGCCGAGCATCGACTTGAGAACGCCTGCCAGTGCACCTGGGCGGCTGAGGCTTTCCCAGATCTTGTCTGACTCCAATAAGGCGCCGAGGAATTCCAGATGGATGCCGGCGGTGAGAAAGGTGAGCAGGACGCAGAACTGGGTGATGGTGAGGAGCGAGCCACTTTCGGTATCGTTGGTGGGGTCGATGATGGAGCCATAACTCAGGCCGGATTGAACGCTCGCCATCTGGACGGTAAGGGAGCAAGCCTCAAGGACGGTATTCCAGAGCAAGCCCACGAGCAAACCGGCAATCAGGTTGCGGCCGCAGACGAGCCAGAAGCCCACAGGGGCGAGATCGGCCGATCCAGCAGCGGCCCATTTCCCCGAAAAGCAGGCGCAGGCGATGCAGAGCCCAAGAAAGGCACGCGCCGGAGCTGGCACCTGCCGAAAGCCGGGAAGATTCAAGACCGCTACGGCCGTGACCGCCCGGGCAACTTCGGTGGCAAACAAGGCTGCGGCTCCTTCGAGGTTCAACATGGCTAGCGCACAACCCTCGGGATCATTTCTGCCATGCGTCCGATATAACCGGACATCTGATTCAGCATCCAGGGCAGCAACAGCAGGAAGGCAAAGGCGCAGACCGAGAAACGAGGGATCGAACTGAAGCCCGGGTCCTGAATCGAGGTTGCAACCTGGATCAGGTTAAATACGATTCCGCAAATCAGGCAGATGCCGAGGAGTGGTGCAGCAATCAGAATCGAGGTGAGGATGGCCCCGCGGACAATTTCGACGGCAACTACGGTTTCCATCAGCGCACGACCTCAAAGGATTTCATGACGGCGTCAATGATCACCGTCCATCCGTCGGCGATGACAAAGATCAGGATTTTGAAGGGAGCCGAAACCATGACCGGAGGTAGCTGGATCATGCCGAGGGTTACGATTACGGCCGAGACGATCAAGTCAACAATCAGAAACGGCATGTAGAGAAGCACACCGATTTTGAATGCACTCTTGAGCTCGCTCAACATGTAAGCCCCGGCGATGACGGGAAAGGCGAGATCGGCAGGAGTCTTGGGAGCAGGGCCGCGAGAGACGCGTAGCATCATGGCGATTTCCTTTTCGCCCAGATACGGAACCATATAACTCTTCATTTGAGTGCCACCGGCAAGGAAGGCTTGTTCTTCGCTCATCGTGCCCTTGTTGTACGGCTCGATGACTCCCTGGTAGATTGCCGAGAGCTGCGGGGAGATCGAGAGTACCGTCAGCAGGGCAGACAGGGCGATGATGACCTGGTTGGACGGTACTGTTTGCGTGCCGAGAGCCTGACGCAGGAAATGCAGTACGACACTAATCCGCAAGAAGGGCGTCATGGTGACGAAGAGCATGGGAACCATAGCAGCGATGGTGAGCTGTATGGCCAGGCGTAACGGAGTGTTGCTGGAATCGATGGCAGAAGCCGAAGCCGGAGCGGCTGTGGCGAAACCAGCGCAAAGACCGATGGCAAGCAGAATCTTTAGCAAGCGGCCTCCCTCGCAAGTTGAGAATTCTCAGCACCGGCAGACAATTCGAGAATCTGGCTGGACTTGGGGCCATTCCAGACGACCAGCTTGTGGGTAAGACCATCGATCTCGACTTCGAGGACGCGCATCGATTCACTCGGGCCGAGCCACTTCTGGCCGGCAAGAGTGATCTTTGCTCTTGGTGGGGCCGACTGCTGGTTCCTTCCCAGCAGTCGCCCTTTGTTCATTAGTTCTTTCACCAGATTCCACATCGTGTTGTCTTCCTCAGTTGTCGATGGCCAAATCTGTCACTCGAACGCCCATCGATTCGTCGATAATCACGACTTCGGCGAAGGCCGCCGGAGTACCGCCGATGATGAGATCGATGTTCTCGCCAGCCGAGCGGTTGAGCTTGATGACGCTGCCTTCTTCGAGGGCGAGAATCTCGAAAATCGTCATCGTTTTTTCGTCCAGCACTGCCTCGACACTTAAAGGCATGTCGAGGTAGTGATCGAATTGCTCGGGTTGCATCATGAATCAAGAATTCTTCAAGCGCTAGCGCTTGAGGTTGATCGTTTCCTGACTGATTTCGTCGACGGTGGTAATCACGCGGGTGTTCGCCTGATAGCCGCGCTGTAGCACGATGAGATTGGTGAACTCTCGAGCGATGTCGACGGTAGAAGCTTCAACAGCGCCTCCGAGGATCGAGCCACGGCCGCCGGTGCCTGGAGTCCCGATGGCGGGCAAGGCGCTCTTTTCGCTGAGCTGGAAGGCACTGTCGCCAACGGCTACGAGCGATTCAGGGTTGCGGATCGAAGCCATCGCGACCTGGCCGACGGCTTCCTGAACACCATTCGAATACTGCGCGAGAACACGGCCACCATCGCCGATGCCGACGCGAATCAATGCTGCGGAGGGTTCGCCATCCTGCGAGTTGGCGCTTACCGCCGAGGGCTGGGCGTACTGTGTGATGCGGGGCGTGAGGCCATTGTAGATATCCCACTTGAGATTGATGTCAGAGGCACCGTTGGCGAGGCCAGCAATCGCGAAGGTGACGTCGGTGGCCGCATCGGGGGTGGTGAGCTTGCCATTGCTGTCGAACTGGAGAGTGCCTGTCAGAGGGGCGATCGGGGCGGCAACATCACCGTCTGGAATCGTGATGCTGTAATCCCAGGCGTTCGGGGTTGCAGACTTGGTAAAGCCAACAGAGACAACGTGGCTGCTGCCAAGAGAATCAAAGATTTCGATCGAAGAGCGGAAATTCTCGGGTGGGGGGCCAAGTGAGGCTGCCGCATTCAGATTCATATCGAATTGAAATCTGGTTGAGGCAACGGGGGCTTTGATGGAACCAACCGGGACAACAATGTCTCCCACCGGACCATTGGTATCGAGTTTGCCGCCTCTCTCGGTCCAGCCCTGTACTTTGTAGCCTTTTCCGGTGAGCAGATTCCCGGACTTGTCGACGATCAGATTGCCGCCACGAGAATAGACGGTCGCATTCTGCGGGCTCTTGAGAACAAGAAAGCCATCGCCCTGGATTGCCGCGTCGAGTGCGCCGCTGCTGGCCTGAATCGCGCCCTGGGAAAAGTTTCGGAGCGTGACGGGTCTTCCGACGCCGAAGCCAACCTGTGTCTCTCCGAGGCCTGCGCCCAGAGACTGGGTAACAAGGTCATAGAAGGAAACCGTACTGGATTTGAAGCCAGGGGTATTCAAGTTGGCAAGGTTGTTGCCAACTACGTCGACTGCGGTGGCGTGTGCGCCAAGAGCAGAGAGTGCGGTTGAGAATGAGGTAAACATTTATTTCTTTCTTGATCTCCTGAAAAATCTTGTGGACTGGGTGCGGGGACTAAGGTGCCGGAGTTTCTGTTGGGGTTAATCTGGCAACCAGTAACTTCATCTGGTTCTTGATATCCACCAGCTGTTCGGTTCCGGTGAATTGATTGAGCTGAGTGATGTATTGCATGCTGTCAGCAGGCTTGCTTGGGTCCTGATTTTTGATCTGGGCAATCAGCAACTGCAGGAAGACCTCCTGATTTGCCAAATCGTTGGGGTCTGCTTCGCCTTTCTTTTTGGGGTCGGCAGCTTCGGCGCGGCCAGCCAGTCTGGTTGTGTCAAAGGTGGGCTGTTGGATACCGGTCAAGTTTAGATTCGAAGTCATGGAATGCTCCTTTTCTTGTGTTCTGGCCTGAGCCTAGGGTTCAAGCTGTTCGTCAAATTCGTTTTGCCAGGCCTGTTCTTTTTTGCGGTTGCGGCCTTGCTCGGATTGGTTTTGGGCGTCTTTGCGCTCTGCCGGGGAATCGTCAAAATTGAAGCCTTGCGAGGAGGTGCCGGCATTGACTACCGGCTCGCGCATCGAATCGAATTGATTCGGAGAGGGCAAGATGCTTTCGGCGCGGCGACGGCCATCAAAACCGAGATCTGGCTGCGGGAGAGTTGCGGCGAGCTCAGCCGGACGGGCAGTCCAGTTTTCGGTCTGCAGTTTGTTGAGAAGGGTTGGCATCGACTCCTCGATACGGCCCTGGATCTCGGTATTGGGTGAAGTAAATTGCAGAGTGAGATCGTTGTTGCGCTGATTGAAGATGAGATCGAGGTGGCGGGCCGGGGCGCCGATTGCCGCGCTCGAATCATTGAGCGGAATGCGAATTGAAATGGTCTTGGCTTCGCGTGTGGCAAGCGGAGCGGGGGGAGCTTCGGGCACAAAGGCCGCCCGGGTGCGCTGAGTGGCAGCAGGAGGCGGGGGAGGCGGAGCTGGAGCGGGACCGGAGGCGGCGCGAGGAGCTGGCTCAAGAGAGTGTGGAGCAGGGGATGGAGAGGCGGCTTCGGAACTCGTCTTCAAGACGGGAGCATCCGGCTGGGGTGTTGCTTCTGGAACGGTTTGCTCGAGGGCGAGCTTCGGCGCTTCATTGGTGGTTGCCTCGGCTTCCACATTGGGATCGCGCGGAGTGGAGGTGGCTGCTGGCTCGGCCAATTCGGGCTTTAGATTGACGCTAGCGGCTGGAACTGCGGTGGAGGACTCCTCTTTGGGCTCATCCACTGCCGGTTGAATGTCGACAGATGGAGTTTTCGGGAGAATTCGCTCACTCACTTTGCGCTTCAGATTGACGACGGTTTCGAGTGGCGGTGGCTCGATGGTGGGTGTGACTTTTGAATCTGCCGGGATCGGGGCTGGATTTGCCGCAACGGATTTTTCACCCGAAACGCTATCTGAGGTAGTGTTGGGGCTTTTGGATTTCTGTTGGACAGGGATCGAGGGCATCGGTTCAAAAGCCGTAATGGTCGACTGCATCGCGGGGTTTTCGATGCCGGCTTCTTTCCTGGATGGCTCGGGGACTGGCTCAGGGACCGGGCTCGGCAGCTCTAGCTTTATGGCTTCGAGGGCCTGAGTATTTTCTGTTGTCGCTTCCGTTGTTGAAGTGCTTAGGGGCTGGGCTGTTTGAAGTGGCAGAGCAGAGCTTAAGGGAGTTGATAGAGGGCTTGCTTCGGAGGTGATTGTGCTTGAGGCGATGGGACTGGCTTCAGCGTCCTCTACCACCGCTGTACTAGTCGAGGCCGTAACGGGTTGCCAGAGGATCGAAGCCTGAACCGCTTGACCGCCAACCAGGCTCAAGATATTGGCTGCCAGAACGGGCGCGCCCTTGCTGCTGCGGGTAGTGTCTTCGGTTGCCCCAGAAGCAGGAGAGGTCTGAGACTCGGACACAGCGGAGTTGCCGCCTTCTTGCCAAGCTGAGCCCGCGGCAGCGGCGATGGGCTCGGGAAGCACCTGCTGTTGGAAGATCGTCGCCCACATGCCGAGCAGGGCAGCCATGCCCGTATCGCTGGCGGAGCCATTGGCAGCTTCCGTGCTCTCTGCAGAGCGACCGAATTCAGGCTTGGCATCGAAACTGATCGACGCGGCCGTCTGAGGTAGTACGGCTTCAAGGCTGGTCATGGATGGCATCACGCAAGATCAACTTGCACGCGCAATGCCAAAGCGAAAATCACCTTTGGTTACCAGATTGCAGTTCTCCTCTGCAGCAGAACCATGGACACAACTACCAGCATCCTCGCCAGCGGACTTCGCGCACGCGCTGAGAGCCTCGACATTGTGGCGAATAATCTAGCGAATACAGGCACGCCAGCCTTTAAATCCGAGCTGGAACGCTATAGCCTTTATGGCTCAGAAGAAGCCGCGGCAGCCAACGGCGGCCTTGAATTTACAGGGCTTGCACCGGATTTGCGCAAGTCGTGGATTAACTTCAGCCAGGGTCTGCTTGAGCCGACTGCACGCCCGCTCGATGTCGCCCTTGAGGGCAACGCCTACTTCGTCACAGAATCGCCAGATGGCAATTTGTTGACACGCAATGGCAGTTTCCAAATCGGTACCGATGGTCAACTTCGAACCCGTGAGGGGTTCAAAGTGAAACTGACTCTGCCCGACGGGCAGCCGATCCCACCCACGTTTCGCTTCGACCCTGCGCGGGGCGTCGATATCGACCGGCAGGGGGTGGTGCGGCAGAATAATATCGCCCTGGCACGGATCGATCTGGTGGAGCCGTCCGAACGAGATCAATTGACGAAATCTGGCAACTCTTACTTTGCCCTGAGCGAAACGAACAAGCTGAAGCGGGCGGCGGGAGTTGAAGTGCATCAGGGTTGGCTTGAGAAGTCCAACATCGACCCAACAACCGGCAGTATTCAGATGGTGAAGATCTCACGGCAGTTCGAGATGCTGCAAAAGGCCCTGCAATTGCATGGCGAGATGGGGAAGCGATCCACCGAAGAAGTGGGTCGGGTATAGGAACCAAGTAGGAACCAAGCATGATACGAGCACTTTATAGCGCTGGCTCCGGCATGTCCGCCCAGCAACTCAACGTGGACAATATTGCCCACAATCTGGCGAACGCCAATACGTCGGGCTTTAAGGCAAGGCGCGCCCAGTTTCAGGATCTGATGTATCAGACGCTGACCCAGCCTGGGGCCTCGGCTGGGGCGCAAACCAATATCCCCAGCGGTCTCCAACTCGGCCTTGGCACAAGGACAGTATCGAACGAAATTCTCTTTTCTCAAGGGGATTTCGCGATGACCAACAATCCTCTCGATCTCGTGATCCAGGGTAAGGGCTTCTTCCAGATCCGTCGGCCAACGGGCGAGACGGCATTCACGCGATCGGGTGGATTTCATCTTGACCGCGACGGCAATATCGTCACCAGTGATGGCGACGCACTGGAACCACAAATTACGATTCCAGCCGAGGCGCAAGGGGTCACGATTGGCTCCGATGGCACGGTTAGTTATAGTCTGCCCGGCCAGACGGCAACCCAGGTGGCGGGCCAGATTCAGATCGCCAATTTCGCCAATCCAGCAGGCCTCAACAGCGTTGGCAAGAATCTTTATATGCCAACCGATTCCTCGGGCGAACCTCAAATTGGCACGCCTGGCGGACAGGAAGGTATGGGCGCTTTGCTGCAAGGCTATGTCGAGCAATCCAACGTCAGCGTCGTCAGTGAGTTCATCAACCTGATCGTTGCGCAGCGCGCTTACGAGGCGAACTCAAAGATCGTGAAGGCCGCCGATGAAATGTATCAGCAAGCAAACAACGTGACACGCTAATGATTTCTCTGCTCATTGCTTTGGCCTTTGCACAGGAGCCTGGCTGCCTGATCATCGAGCGACCACAGGTCTTTGCAGAGGATCTTGCAACACGCCTGCCCGAGTTTCAGCGCTTGCCCGCCGGCACTGTGCTGAGTGCTTCGCCGGCATATGGCGTGAGGCGCGACTTGTCGACAGCGACGCTGCGAGCCTGGGCACAGGGCTATGGCATCGAGGCTGCTTCACTTGAGCCTTTGTGCCTTTATCGCAGTGCGGCCAATGATCACGACATTGCCTGGGAGGCTGAGCTTCGGGAGGCGCTGAACAGCTTGTTTGGCATCAAGCCAGGTCCTGCGGAAATCACCGTTCTCGAGCATGCCGTCGCGCCCGGGCCGCCGGGCAAGCTGAGTCTGGAGCGGAACGGTTTGAGCTTTGACACGCAGAGGCAGCAATATCTTTGGCGAGGCCGTCTGATCGGAAATGGATCATATGCTGCAGTTCGGATTCGCTTCGCCTACCATCGGCGGCAGACGAGACTGATCACGGCACTGCCCTTGAGTGCGGGCCGAATTCTGAGCCGCGAGGATATCGCAAGTATCGAAGAAGCCTGGCGGCCTGGGAGCCGCGAGGGCGAAATCCTGGTGGAGCCTCCTGTTGGGAAAGTGCTTCGACGCTCGCTGCCCAAAGGCACCATTCTTGAGCCGATGCACCTGACGGAGGCCCCTTTAATTCAGCAGGGCGATGTGGTGGAGCTTTCGAGCACCGCAGGCGAAGCCACGATTCGTGTGAGCGCCGTCGCCCGAGGCAAGGCCCGGCTTGGAGATCCTCTGCTGATCTCAACCCTCGAGGGCAAGAAGCTGTTGCGCGCGATCGCCGTTGGACCCGGCAAGGTAGAGATTCAATCGGGAACAGGAAAGAAGAACAGATGAGAATTGCACTTCAGATTCTATGCGTCTTAGTTAGTGTGGCTGCGATTGGGGAAAGCCAAAGCGCTCCTGGGTCTATTTACTCGGAGTCTGGCAGATACAGCGACCTCTCGAGCGACCTCAGAGCGAGGCGTGTTGGCGACACGATTACGATTGTAGTCTCTGACCGGCTCACAGCCAGTAGCCAGGGGGATTCCTCTTCCAGCCGCAAGTCTTCTGCCGATTCCAGTATCGGCAAGTTGCTGGGCCAGCCGGCAGCGCTTGGCGCCTTGAGCAATCTGGCTTCACTGACGGGCAACCAGACACTGGACGGGTCTGGGTCAACGAGCCGATCTAATGTTCTCACGACCACGTTAACCGGACGAGTGGTTGAGGTCCTACCGAACGGAGACCTCGTGGTGCAGGCCACCAAGGAGGTAGGGGTGAATTCCGAAAAGCATCAGATTGCGCTGCGGGGTATTGTGCGCTGGAACGACGTTTCGCTCAACAATCAGGTCCGTAGCGATCGGCTGGCCATGATGAATATCCAGCTCAATGGCAAGGGCCTGGTTTCGGATGCGATCCGCCGGCCAAACATCCTCTACCGAATTCTTCTCGGGATCCTACCCTTCTAATGAAACTACTCCTCATCATTCTGATTGCCCAGTCGCTATTTGCGGCTGTGGATTCAAAGCCCATTCGGGTGCGGGAACTTGTGGCGCTTGAAGGGGCTCGAGACAACCAGCTTCTTGGCTATGGCCTTGTGGTTGGGCTCAACGGGACGGGCGACAAACGACAGACCTTTTTCTCGTCACAAAGCCTGGCAAGCATGCTTGACCGCATGGGAGTGCAAATCAACCCGACGGCAATCCTGGTGCGTAATATTGCCGCTGTCATGGTGACAGCAACTTTGCCGGCCTACGCGCAGAATGGAACCAAGCTCGACGTTACAGTAGCCGCAATCGGTGACGCACAAAACCTGCAGGGCGGCATATTGATCCAGACCTCGTTGCGTGGTGCCAATGGCAAGGTATTTGCGGTGGCACAAGGGCCGCTGGTGACCGGGGGCTTTGTCGCAGGCGGACGAGGGAACCAACAGACAACCAATCACCCTACCGTTGGCAGAGTGATCAATGGTGGCATTATTGAAGCCGACGCGCCATCGATCGCACCGGGACAGGCCCTCAAGCTACAACTCCTCAAGGCGGACTTCAGTACGGCGGCGCGCATCACGGCAGCGATCAACCGGAAGTTCCCGCGAGTGGCAGGGAAAGAAGCAGTGGCCTCGGCCCCCAACCCGGGTTTGGTAAACGTGCAAACGCCTGAAGAATTTCTTGGCAAGGAAGTTGAGTTTTACTCGCTGATCGAAGAACTGGCCGTGCCCGTGGAGCGGCTTTCAAAGGTTGTGATCAACGAGCGCACCGGTACAATTCTGATCGGCAAAG
>JBIPMY010000436.1:0-5106 GCA_044376335.1 Bryobacter sp. | reverse complement strand
ACCTGCGGCCGATTTCGATCCTGCATGGGCCTTTGTCGATCGATATTTCGACTTCATTCATCACATCGCAGCCAGAGCCTTTGAGTGGTGGAAAGACAGTGGTTACTCCCCAGGTTGGGGTTGGCGTGAAGGAAGACAAGGCGAAGTCGATTTCGCTGGGTGCGGGGGCAACGGTGGATGAACTGGTGCAGGCGCTCAAGCAAATCGGCTCTACTGCGCGTGACGTCATCGCAATCCTGCAGGCGCTTAAGACAGCGGGAGCCCTTGAAGCAGAATTGGAGATTTTATGAAGATTGAAGCTGGCACGTTTGCTCCTCTATCGCTCGAGAAAGCTCCGGCAACCAAGCCGGGGGCCTCGAAAGAGTTGATGGCGGCGCTGGAAGACTTTGAGGCGATGTTTGCCGCGACGCTTCTGCGCACGGCGCGAGAGGAAAATGGCAAAAGCTGGCTGGGCGGAGAATCGAGCCCGGGCGGAGACGGGATTATGGATTTTGCTGAGCAGAATATTGCTAAAGCAATGGCCAAGCAAGGCGCGTTTGGCATTGCCAAAACGCTGTCGAAATCGCTAACCCGCTAAGTCAAAGCCAGTGACTGGCTCGGCACCAGATCGATCACTGGCTGCGGGGGCAATCTCGCGCCAGGCCGAATGCAAATCGACGAGGAGTTGATGGACTTCAACGAGAGGCTCGGCAAGCTGCTGGGCATGGGCCTCGGTGAGCTTGGCGAGCATATAGTCATAGAGCAAGCCAAGGCGGGCGGCGAAATCGCCACCTTTCTTTCTGTCGAGGCTCTCAGTCAACTCGACCAGGATGCCCTGAGCCCGAGCCACGGCTCGGCCGCGAGCGAGAATGTCGCCTCGCTTGAGGAAGATCTGTGCCTGCTCTACAGCCTGGATTGCACCCTCGTATAGGATGCATGTGAGCTCAAGCGGAGTGGCTTGTTCTACACGCTGCTGCTGGTAGGTCTGCTCTGTCTCCAGGTATCCTTGGGGCGAAACGTAAGTCGTCATTGCTTCTGAAATCCTTATCGGTTCATCAAGAAGAATCTAGAGATAATTCAGAACGGGCTTATAGGCCAGAGATTTCACGGTAGTAACGTGCCCGCGCTACAACATCTTTGCCGGGGATCTGCTTGACCACCTCGCCGCTGTCTCGATCCACAATCTGGACGATACTCTGGCGGGTCTCGCGATCATAAGAGATATTGAGCCCACGATTGGACTCATTGAGCTCGGGCAACTTCAGTTCTTTCACTGCCGCCAGGACTGCCCGTTTTTCTGAAACCTCCTGACGCGCTTCTGGCCGCGCGCCAATGGCATCCACCGCTGATACCCCAGCGGATAGGCCAACAACGTCTCCTGCTTTCATGGTTCACCTACTGTACTTGTGCCCAAGCTACCTCAAGCGAAACCTGGGCAAAAAGTTCAAGTTTCCCTTAATTGGAACTTCGACTGTCTTCGTGTACCAAACTTATCGGAGAGATTGAAAGAAGCTTGAAGGAATTATGCGAGATTCAGAGTCTTGAGCAGGGAGCCCTGCTCCTTCTGGATTTTTTCCTGCAACAACATCAGCGCGTAGATTAGTTGTTCGGGGCGAGGCGGGCAGCCCGGAACATAAACATCGACGGGGATCACCTGATTGACGGGCACCAGTGCATAGTTGCTGAAAACACCGGTGGAGGTGGCACAGGCCCCCATTGAGATGACCCACTTTGGCTCGGGCATCTGCTGGTAAAGCTGCCGGGCGACCGGTGCCATCTTGTTGGACAAGCGGCCGGCAATGATCATCAAGTCGGACTGACGGGGAGAACCGCGGAAGACTTCTGCGCCGAAGCGAGAGATGTCATAGCGGGAGGCACTCATCGCCATCATCTCAATGGCGCAGCAGGCGAGACCGAAGGTCATCGGCCAGATCGAGTTCTTGCGTGCCCAGTTAATGGCACTGTCGAGGGTGGTGGTAATGATACCGTCGCCGTCGTTGCCCGAGAACTCCTGATCCACGCGGGTAAACAAATCCGCTGGTTGAGCGCCGAGATTGGTACGATTCTCCATGCTGACATTATCCCATGCTTCCTAGAATAGAGAAGGAGCACTCTTTCTGAACGATCACGATTCTCAATCCGGGGCTGGCGCAGGTCTCGCCCGAAGACTTGGCCTTGAGCTGCAATACCAGACCATATGGGGGCACCAGCGGCAAGTCGATCCTGCTACAGCAAACGCCATCATCCATTCCATCACCGGGCAGACGATATCGATTCAGGACGAAGGGCAGATCGCGGCTTATATCGAAGCCGATGAGGCTCGTTCTGCGGCAAAGCTGGTAAGGACAGAGACGCTGGTGGAAAGCGTAAACGCGCCGCTCGGGCAGCTCGAGCTGCAGCTCAGGCCCGAGGAGCAGGCAGCCCCGCCGATCTTGGAGATTGAATGGGAAAATGGCTCCCGGACGAGCTGCCCGCTTGGCGACGGAAGCCTTCCAGATCTCGCTACTGCCGGGTATCACTGGCTCACGATAAAGACAAGTGAAAGGGCGCAGCGCATCCGCTGGATTTTGGCGCCGGATCAATGCTACTTCCCTTCTCTGGAGCGGCCGGCCAATGGCATCAACTGCTTTTTGCCGTCTTTGCGCAGCGAGCGCAACTGGGGGGCGGGCGATCTAAGTGACCTGCGCGACTTCGCCAGGCGTCTGGCCGGGCACGCCCGGATCGACTTCATCGCGCTCAACCCACTCCACGCGATTCACAACCGCACGCCTTACAACACCAGCCCTTATCTGCCCTTGAGTATCTTCACTCATAACCTGCTTTATTTGGACATTGAAGCAGTTCCGGAATTCGCTCGCTCCACCGTTGCCAGGCAGATGGCTGCAAGTAGCCAGTTTCAGAATGAGCTGGCCAAGCTGAGAGCTTCGGAGTTTGTCGAGTACGAAGAGGTTGCCCGACTCAAGACCTTCTTTCTGCTTCTGCTTTATCGCGAATACAGGCGTGGGTCCCGGGAAGAACTTGATCAGTACAGAAGTTCCCGAGGCCCGTGGCTGGAAAACTATTGCACCTATATGGCCTTTGATCGCTATTTTCATAAGCGTGACGGGGACGTCTGGCACTGGCAGCAATGGCCGTCAGAGTACCGGTCACCTGGCAGTGATGAAAGTCGCTCGCTCAAGGAGCGGCTGGCTCGTCAAGTCGACTTCTACGCATACGTAGAGATGCGTCTCGAGCAACAGCTTGCAGCGACGCAGGAGTATCTGGTTGAGGCCGGTTACCCGCTTGGCCTCTATCATGATCTTGCTCTGGCAACAGACCGGGTTGGAGCCGACTATTGGGCCTATCAGGAACTGTTTGCTCCTCGGGTGCGGGTAGGTTCGCCACCGGATGATTTCAACGAGAATGGCCAGGATTGGGGCTTTCCGGCGCTTCATCCGCAGCGCCATGCCGACTCGGGCTATGAATACTTTATTGAATCGATCCGTTGTGCGGCCAGGCACGGAGGCACTATACGCCTGGACCACGTGATGCGCCTTGCCCGTCTATACTGGATCCCGGATCAGATGAGCGCCCGGGATGGGGCCTATGTGCGGGACCACTTTGAAGACTTGCTGCGCATCCTTGCACTCGAAAGCCAGCGGAACCAATTCATCGTGGTGGGTGAAGACCTAGGGACTGTCCCTGACTACTTCCGCAAAGCACTCGATCAATTTCGAATTCTGAGTTATCGACTCATTCTTTTTGAGCGCAACGGGGACAACTTCAGGTCTGCAGTGGATTATCCGCGCGATGCCATTGCCTCATTCACGACACACGACCTACCGACCTTTGATGGCTGGTTGGCCGGGGTTGATCTTGAGTCACGGGTAAAAACAGGGATGCTGCCTGCTTCTGAACTCGTGCCCTCGCAACAGGCACGCATACATGCTCTGGCAAAACTTCGCGAGGCATTTCATCTCAGCCCTGAAGAAGCAAACCCGCAGGTTTACTTCGCAGCACTGTGCCGTTTCCTTTCCAATACTCCGTCAAGACTTCGGCTGCTCAACCTTGAGGAGCTTAGTGGCGAGAGGGAGCAACAGAATCTGCCGGGCACGACGAGCGAGGCACCGAACTGGCGGCGTCGCGTCGGGCAGCCACTGGAATCCTTATTCACCGAAGCTGGCTTCCGGCGGCGCCTGGAAATCTATACGGACTCGCTGGGGCAGCAGCAATGAGGGCAATCGTACAACGTGTTCTTTCAGCCAGCGTCAGTGTGGAAGGGGAATCGATCTCGTCGATCGGGCCAGGATTACTGGTGCTAGCGGCAGTGGGGAAAGGAGATACAGAATCTGATATCTCGACGATGGCCAACAAACTCTGCGACCTTCGTATTTTTGAAGACAGTGACGGCAAGATGAACCTCAATGTCTCGCAAATTGGCGGGGCGATTCTTCTGGTGAGTCAATTTACTCTTTATGGTGATGTGCGCAAGGGCAACCGGCCCTCGTTTGACGGGGCTGAATTACCAGTGGAAGCACAACGTCTGTTTGAGCAATTGGTATCCAAAGTCAGAGAGCGGGGGCTTCCGGTAAGCACTGGGAAGTTTCGAGCCCATATGAAAGTGTCCTTGATCAATGATGGTCCTGTTACCATCTTGCTCGATTCTAAAAAGTTATTCTGATATGCTGTGGACAAGCAGTAACAAAAAATAGTAAGGAATATACATGGCTCGTCCCTCATCACAAATGCAAGATCCGGCACTTCTCGCCGCAGCTCTTGAAGGTCTCGAAATGCAGCGCAAGCGCATCGAAGACCAGATCGCAACCGTTCGCGGTATGCTCTCTGGCCGTAAGTCGGTAGCATCCGCCGCGCCCGCCCCCAGCGCACCCGCCTCCTCTGGCTCACGCCGCAAGCGTGTACTTAGTGAAGAAGCCCGTCTTCGCATCGCAGCCGCTCAGAAGAAGCGCTGGGCTGCTTTCCGCAAGGGCAAGAAATCAGAATAGTGATAATTTGTTCTCACTTAATTTGAAGGTGAAACGTTGAAGTAAAGACACTTGAGATAGCTTGTTTCTGGAATCGAAATCACTTCGCGGTGATCAAGAGCCTGGCTTCGCTTCTCAAGTAAGGTTAAAGTTTTGCGGCTTTCTT
>JBIPMY010000459.1:0-4774 GCA_044376335.1 Bryobacter sp. | reverse complement strand
GTAAGCCTTTGAAATCCTTGCCTCAAGTTCAACAGGGGTGGTGTCGACCGCATCAATTTCACCAATCAAGAGCAGGTTGATCTTGCCATCGGGCCGAACTGCCACTAGTCCCGAGAGATCTGGTTCACGCCAAACCCTAATCAGGATCACATCTTCAGCGCCAATTCGATAAGATTTAGGATCAACCGCAGCACCGGGTGAAGCCGCTGTAATTTCTGGCTTCTCTTCGGCTGTTGTCGGCGGCTTCTGCTCTTGCCCGGGTGGGGGAGTTTGCTCCGCAAAAAGTCCGGATGCTGCCAAGGCAAGGCATAGCAGGGCCGTATTGCTCAATCGGGTCACGTCTTTCCTCCAGTAGATGAAGCTTCGAAGTTATATTCGAAAGACATATGCCTCATCTCATCATTTTTAATTTTACACTAATCAAAAAGCTAGAACTGTAGTACTCAGGTGTCATTCTGATAAACCAAAGAATGAATCGACAGTTCCATAGGAAGAGATGAGAAGGCGAATGAAATTTTATTTGGCGAAGTCAGATCCACTGACCTACTCGATTGAGGACCTCGAACGTGACGGGAAAACCGTTTGGGATGGCGTCAAAAATGCCCAGGCGCAGCAGGCCATCAGAACCATGGAGGATGGGGATTGTGTAATTTGTTATCACTCACAGGGCCAGGCAGCCATCGTTGGCTGGGGGTATGTGGAGGGAGGCGTGTGGGTTGACGCCCAAGACCCCAAAATGAGCGTTTTCACGTATCGATTCGCGGGGAAGCTAAAAACACCTGTGTCGCTAACAGAAATTAAGAACTCCGGTTTGTTTGCAGATTTCGCACTGGTGAAGCAGTCGAGGCTTTCGACGATGGCGGCACCGAAAGAATTTGTGAGCTGGTTGAAGAAGCAGGCCAAAGACTTTAAGCCCTAGATAGCACTCCTGCAAGCGCGAATAGTCGAGAGACCTGGTGCACGGGTAAGCCAACGACGTTGAAGTAGCAGCCCTCGATTCTTGGAATAAAGCGCGATGCCAGCCCCTGGATCCCGTAACCACCTGCTTTATCAAAGGGTTCGCCGGAAGCTACATATTCCGCGATTTCTTCTGACGAAAGTGACGAGAACTCAACCCTGGTTTCTTCAACATGAACCCATTGCCGGTTCTGCCAACGAAAACAAATTCCCGTCAGCACAGAATGTACACCTCCGGCCAGTGCTTCAATCATGGCCGTTGCCTGAGCGACATTGGCCGGTTTTTCGAGAATCAATTCCGCTCCGCAATCCATCAGCACAACTGTGGTGTCGGCAGCCAGAATGCCCTCATCTGGTGCCGCGTTGATAGCTGCTGCTTTTTCGATTGCCAGGCGCGACACATACTCAAATGCAGTCTCAGCAGGGGCACGAAGCTCTGGAATTTCAGAAGGGCGCACAACAAACGGGAATCCAGCCTGTGTCAAAAGCGCAGCCCTGCGAGCGGACTGGCTCGCTAGAATCAGCTTGAAGCCATCGATAAACGGAGAAGTTGCCACACTTGAAATTTTAGCGGCCTAAGGGTGCAGTATGCCTGCTACAATCCAATTCGTTGAAGCAAATGGACAAGGCTCTGCGGTTGTTGGGGAAGCTAAAAAACGAAGTTGTTGGCAATGAAGAACTTGCCCGCGCAGCCTGGCGTGCTGCGGTTGGAGATCGTATCGAAGCTCACGCACGGTTTCGTGAATTGGTGCGGGATCGAATCGTTGTTGAGGTGGATGACCGGGTCTGGCAGAGCCAGATGCATACGCTTGAGAAACAAATCCTTGCCAAGTTAACCCGACTCCTGGGTAAACCTGTGGCGCGGCAGATTGAGTACCGAATCGCGATTCCCAAGCCCCAGCCCCAGATGGATTCTGCTCAGGACTTTCGTTTGGCTCCAAAGGATGTTGAGGCGGGCAAGATTGGCGATCCCGGATTGAGGCGTATGTATCTCAAGTCGAAAAGGCGAGCCTCTGGCCAGTAGACCTCAAGCAATGAGAAGATCTTGAGAGATGCAATTTAGCAAAGAAGACGTCCGGAAAGTGGCCAAGCTGGCCAATCTGGATTTGACCGAAGCAGAAGTAGAACGGATGGCGCACGACATGGCCGAGGTATTGACCCATATGGAGCAGCTCTCTACCCTCGATACTTCCACTGTTCAGCCAATGGCACAAGTTCTTTTTGAGGCACCGGCAACGGCTTCTTTGCGTGAGGATGCCGTTCGAGATCGCACACTGCTGGGTACAGAAGAAGCGCTGCACAATTCGGCGTTGAGTGGAGCCGGGCACTTTAAAGTGCCCCGCGTGATTGAGCGCTAGAAGGAATGCAAAGCATGGAAAATCTTGGCAACATGTCGATTGCGCAGGTGAAAGATGGCCTGCGGACGAAACAATTCAGTGCGCTCGAACTGGCGAGGGAAGCCGTTCGATTCGCGGAAGCTGAAAATTCGAAGACAAATGGTTACCTTACCTTCAGCCCCGAATTGGCCGAAGAAGCGGCGATTCTGGTAGATGCAAAGATCGCAAGGGGCGAAGACCCAGGCCTTCTGGGTGGCGTGCCGATTGCTGTTAAGGACGTCCTTTCCACCAAAGGTGTTCGCACCACCTGTGCTTCAAGGTTGCTCGAAAAGTATGTTCCGGCCTACGATGCCACAGCCGTAGAGCGCCTGAAGAATGCTGGGGCTCTGATTATCGGCAAGGCCAATTGCGATGAATTTGCCATGGGGTCTTCGAACGAAAATTCGGCATTCGGCGCTGTCAGAAACCCCGTCGCCCTTGACCGTGTTCCGGGTGGTTCCAGTGGTGGTTCTGCCGCTGTGGTGGCACAAGGTACGGCCGTTGCCTCACTGGGCTCTGACACTGGTGGTTCGATCCGTCAGCCCGCTTCCTTTTGCGGAGTTGTTGGCGTTACGCCCACTTATGGCCGTGTCAGCCGCTATGGCCTGGTTGCTTTCGCCAGTAGCCTCGATCACGTAGGGCCGTTTGCTCGAAGCGTTTCAGATGCAGCGCTCGTGCTGGAGGCGATTGCAGGTCGCGATGAGTTGGACGCGACAAGTGCCTTTGCTCCCGTCGATGATTATCAGACCGAGATGCGCAAGCCTGTTGCAGGGATGAAGATCGGAATCCCGAAAGAGTACTTTGAAGGCCTCGAAGCCGAAACGGGCGACAAGATCCACGCCGGGCTAGATGTTTTGCGCAAGCTTGGTTGCGAAATCAAAGAAGTGAGCTTGCCACATACCCCTTATGCCATCAGTTGCTACTACATCATCTGTACGGCTGAAGCCAGTTCAAATCTGGCAAGATACGACGGTGTGCGCTACACAGCACGCGCCGAAGCTGCGACGCTGACCGATATGTATGCCAAGACGCGCGGTGAATTCTTCGGCATGGAATGCAAGCGTCGCATCATGCTGGGAACTTACGTGCTAAGCCACGGCTACTACGATGCGTTTTACCTGAAGGCGCAGAAGGTTCGCACGCTCATCGCTGGAGATTTTTCGAACGCGCTTAAGGACGTTGATGCGCTCGTTGCTCCTGTGAGTCCTTTTCCGGCATTCAAAATCGGCGAGAAGATGGCAGATCCGATGCAGATGTACTTGTCGGACATTTACACAATCACCGGTGATCTTGCAGGTATACCTTGCATGAGTGTGCCCTGCGGAAAGACCGCAGAAGGTCTACCTGTAGGGATGCAGATCTTCAGCGGCCACTTCCGGGAGAGCACGATGTTCCGCCTGGCTCATGCATTTGAGCAGGCCGGCGGAGTAGCTTAGGCTACCAGCCCAGTTTCCGAAGCTTGACTGGCTTTCCACCTTGTTCGCGGCTTTTTTGAGCTGCATCGAGGAAGGCGAAAATTTCGAGCGTTTCGGCCGAGTCGACAGGATTCTTGCCCGTCTGGAAGAAGCTCACAAATTCCTTCACAAGCGGGACATAGGAATATTCAAACTTCGTGGGTGTTTGGATAATCTTGTTGTCCTTTGTGAAGACGACTGCGCCGAAATCTGAATAGGGTCGGAGTGCCCGAACCGTTCCGATTCGTCCATCTGCCCAGCGGCAAGTGATTTCGTCCTGGTCGGGAGAGTAGGTACGAGTGACCGTTTCGCATCCCTTGCCCATGAGCGTGAATAGCATTTCTGAGGCGTGGATGGCGTACCAGCCGAGTTCAAGGTAGTGGTGCTCCTCTAGCGGCCCAGGGCCCCAAACAACGGCACCCTTGAGGCCAGGCTGCGCAAGTGGAGCAAGGCTTTTTGCCCAGCGAAGGCTGGACGAGGAAAACCATTGAACTCCCTTTGCCTTGGCTAGCTTTGCGATCTCGACAGCATCTTCAAGTGTGGCCGAGAGGGGCTTATCGATAAAAAGGGGTTTGCCGGCGGCAATTACGGGCCGGGCCTGTTCGAGATGCGGGCGCCCATCAACGCTTTCCAGCAATACGGCATCGACTTTTTTGAGCAAGGTAGCGATATCAGGAACAATTTCAACCTTCCAATCGCGCGCCAATTCTTCTGCGTACTTATCAACGCGGGAACTGCTGGACTCGATGTCCTTGCTTCCACCCTTAAAGGCAGCAACGATTCGTGCGCCAGGAATGAAATCAGGATGCTTCGGATCGTTCAGAATCTTGCTGAACGCAATTACATGGGAAGTGTCTGTACCAATAATGCCGATGCGGATATCGGCTGCGGTGCCAATCGTGGCGAAGAAAAACAGAAAGCAAATAATAAATCGCATTGCGGGCATTGTACACTACGGCTTTGGTTCGACTCTCCTCACCACTGCAA
>JBIPMY010000458.1:0-4784 GCA_044376335.1 Bryobacter sp. | reverse complement strand
ACGAAGATCTGGCTCCCTATTATGAGAAGGCGGAATGGGATTTGGGGGTGAGCGGCAAGGCGGGGGCAAATCCTTTTGAAGGCGCAAGAGGGAAAGATTATCCAATGCCTCCGCTGCCCTTCAACAAGGAAGCCAGCATTTTGGCTCCTGCTGGCCGGAAGATCGGGATGCATCCTTTTCCGATTCCGATGGCGATCAATTCCAAGCCGTATCAGGGACGTGGGGCTTGCATTCAGTGTCCTCACTGCGTCGGCTTTCGATGCGAGGTGGACGCCAAAAGCTCTACGGCTGTGACGGTGATCCCGCGGGCCATGGCTACGGGGCACTGCGAGCTTCGCACTGAATGTGTTGTAAAAGCAGTTCTCACCGATTCCAAAGGTCAGGCGCGGGGTGTCGAGTATTTTGATCGAAATGGGAAGCTGGTAGAGCAGTTGGCGAAGGTGGTGGTTGTGGCGGCAAGTGCAACCGAGACAGCGCGGCTGCTGCTGAATTCCAAAACAAAATTGCATCCAAATGGTTTGGGAAACCGTTATGACTGGGTAGGCCGGAATTTACAGGGCCATGCCTATACGGGAGCCTTTGGGCTGTTTGAAGGTGAAGTCTGGGATGGTGTTGGGCCGGCGGCCCGGATTGCGGCTTGTGACTTCAATCATGGCAATGAGGGTATTGTTGGTGGTTCGATGCTGGCTAATGAATTCATTCGAATGCCTTATTTGTTTGCGAGGAGTGTAAGACCGCCGGGCGCGCCGCGCTGGGGTAAAGCGCACAAGGATTGGCAGCGATCCTGGTACAAGCGATCGATGGGTGTGAAGGGGCCGGTGCAGGAAATTCCTCGATGGGAGAGCCGCGTTGAAATTGATCCGGTGCTAAAGGATCATTGGGGAATTCCCACTTTGCGAATCAGCGGCAAACGGCATGACTCGGATCTGAAAACAGGAAGATTCATCGCGACTAAGGCGGCTGAATGGTTGAGGGCAGCCGGTGCGCTGGAGGTTTTTCTAAGTACTCCGGGGAGCGGGGTATCTGGTGGCCAGCATCAGGCCGGAACCGCACGCATGGCGAAGGATTCGAAGCTCGGTGTGGTAGACCAGGATTGTCGCGTATTTGGAGTTGAGAATCTGTATATTGCCGATGGAAGTGTTCATGTGACAAACGGCGGTTTCAATCCATCCTTGACACTGCAAGCACTAGCCTACCGAACCAGTGAACGAATCCTTAAGGCTGGTCATGTTGGAAGGCGCATTTAAGTTGTTTGCGACCAAAGCGTAGTTGCTGCAATCTAAAGAAAGGTACTTTATGCAAGTTGTCCGAGCCGCTACCAGTCCAAGTCAACAAACACCAAGCCCGGCTGGATTCCGGTTACCCCATGCATTGATCGAGAAAAATGCAGACCGATTGTGCTGGATCTCCATCCTTTGCGGAGTTACGACGGTTGCCTTGCTCGCGATGGAGGGTTTACTACAGCCAGAATTTGGGGTCGCATTTCAACTGGCATCAATTCGATGGACGATCGCCGGCATACTTGCACTCACTGCGGGTTTTATCGCTATCCAGCGCTTTGGTCTGGTTCGTAAAGAAGTTCTGCTGGATCTTGGAATTTTATTTCAGGTGGCCATTGCCTTCTCCATTGCAATGTTTGAAACGACA
Source organism: Bryobacter sp. (assembly GCA_044376335.1). Classification (GTDB taxonomy): domain Bacteria; phylum Acidobacteriota; class Terriglobia; order Bryobacterales; family Bryobacteraceae; genus Bryobacter. The sequence continues at coordinate 3,137 of JBIPMY010000458.1, read as the reverse complement.
TTCAATTGGAATCCCAACCTTCCGGTTTTGGGCCATAGCGGTGTGGCGATCTGGCTTGCTCTTTGCGGATTACTCTTGCCGAATGCACCCTTGAAATCCGCACTTGCAGCAATATTAAGTGCACTGGCCTGGCCGGCGGCTTATGGCCTGAATCTTTATCTTCATGGCTTCACTCCACTGCCATGGAATCGTCTCTTGATCTGGACCGGGCCACTTTTACTGGTTGCCATCTGGATGTACGTCTTGAATGCCCGTATGTTTGCGATGCAATGGAAGCAACTCAAGGCAGAGGAGCTTGGAAGCTATCGATTGGATTACCTGATTGGCAAAGGTGGCATGGGCGAAGTTTGGCGGGCACGCCATACGATGCTGGCCCGGGATGCGGCTGTGAAGTTGATTCGTGGCGATGTGCTGGCTGGAGCGACGGGCCGGCAGGAGACGATGATCCGCCAGCGGTTTGAGCGTGAGGCAAGAGCCACTGCAAGCCTGAGAAGCCCGCATACGGTAGCGCTCTACGATTTTGGCCGTACGGGCGACAACACTTTCTACTACGTCATGGAATTGCTGGACGGTATTGATCTGCAGACCATGGTGGATCAGTACGGGCCGATGCACGCAGGACGCGTTGCGAAGTTGATGTTGGGCATTGCTGCTTCTCTCAATGAAGCGCACAAGGCGGGGATGATTCACCGTGATATCAAACCGAAGAACCTGGTGCTAGCCAAGCTTGGTCTTGAGTATGACTTCGTAAAGGTATTGGATTTCGGACTGGTGAAGTCGAAGCTGATGGCAGAAGAGTCTCAATTGCAGACGATGGAAGGTTCAGCGACGGGGACACCCGCGTATATGCCTCCCGAAATTGCGATGGGAAGCAAGACGGTGGATGGCCGGGCAGATCTTTACTCTCTGGGTTGCGTTGCGTATTTTCTGCTTACCGGAAAGCTGGTATTTGATGAACCCACTCATACTTCCATGGCGCTAGCGCACGTCCAGAAGGCACCCATCCCGCCAAGTGAATTGGGCTTCAGAGTACCAGCAGGGCTGGAAGCGATTGTGATGCAGCTTTTGGCGAAGGACCCGAACGACCGTATATCGAGCGCAGAAGAATTGCACCGTCAAATTCGAAATTTGAAAGATCTACCGAAATGGTGTGAAGATGCGGCCAAGGATTGGTGGAAGCACCACTTGCCTGAATCAGCGGCAATGGCTAAGGCAAAGGTAGATGATGAAATGCCGACTTCTGCTATCGCCGCTATCCTTTAGCGATGATGTTTCTGGGGGAAAGTCCCCAGGGGGCAATCATTCCTGCAGTATTGGCCAGTGGCAGAACGCATTCCTGCAGATGTATGCCAAGTTCGGTGGACATGAAGGCTCTGCGTGCCTCAATTCGTTTCCAGGTTTTGGGGAAACTTGCGGCGATTTCATTTCGCAAAGATGCATCGGCAAGGGCGTAGCCATCTTCCATTCGTGTTGAAAAGTAGACAGGGTTGCCTGGAATGATATCGGACTGAAGAACCATGCCCGACCTAAGCTTGACCGTTGACGAAGGGTAGAAAGACGAACTGGGCCATTCGTCGTAACCGATGTGGTGGCCCGGATTGAGCTCCACATGAAAGAGGTCGTGTGGGAGCTGAGCGAGGGTACGATCGTGGATCTGGCCGCAATCTGCGCCAAGATCGAGGGATTCCAGCCAACTGGCTACCGCAAGGAAGTACGGGCCGGCGAAGACTTCAAGATAGTCCTGGGCTGGGGCGGGGAGATCGCGTTTGTCGTGGGCGATCCAGTTGGCCCGGCAAACATTGGAACCCCAATAAGCAACATTGGCTGACCATGTGTGGCCAACTTCGATGAGATTCCCGGATGCACTGGCGAGGCTGATGCGGTTGGGGCCAGTCTTGCAGGTCATGTGGCAACTCAGCGGAGTCCCGTCGTATTGAACGGCTTCGGCCATGAGCTGATGGTCGGTAATCCCGGGGCGCAGGGCAAAATGCATTCGACGGATCGCTTCAGAGGCTTTGACGTTGTTGATCTCAAAGATGGCGATGTCGGCGGCAGAGAGTGTGGATCTGAGGCCGGTGTCAGAATCCACGAGCCAGCCGGATTGATTGGTGCAATTCTGCCAGCCGGCAATTTCGCGGGCTGAGTCTACGATGTAGGAAGGGATGTCGCTCTGAGTTGGACTGGTGTAGGTTTTGGAGCCGATCAGTGCAACGCGGGAAGATTCGGTGCAGCCTTCTTCGCGCAGGATCTCTGACAGGGTGCGGGGCGTGGTGCGGGTTTGATCTTCCAACGAGAATTGCCGGAAGAGTTCCATGCGAAGTTCACCAGAGCGCCATAGCGGGCTGACCGGCAAATAAGACTGGCATTCGTTGCCCACCAGAATGAGGGGCTTTGAATTGGAAGAAACAATGAGCAGGGTTTCTTCAAAGCGCGGATCGAAGTTTGTGAAGTAGTGAAGATTGGCGAAGTGTTCGCGATCGGCATAGATCAAGGCGATGTCGATTGAAGCTTGAGCCATTCGCTCTCTGAGATTGGCAATCCTTTGCCGAAAGGTTTCCACCGGCACCGTGGGAGGAGCTTCCAGTTCAGGGGTGCTGGGCCAATCGAGTTCGATCAAACGAAAACTATTCATGCGGAATTTGATTTTAGCGAAACAAAAGCTTAGTTCACTCGTATAGAGACAATATGCGAAATTTCCAGTTTGCTTTAAGGACCCTCGCCAAGAGCCCCATTGTTTCGATTGTGGCTATCTTGTCGCTTGCGCTGGGCATTGGTGCAAACACTGCGATCTTTTCCTTGTTTGAACAAACATTGCTGAGGAAGCTGCCAGCTTCCTCGCCCGATGAGCTGGTGAATATTTCCGCGAATGGACCTCGTAGCGGCAGCAATTCTACAAACAATGCCGGCAATCAGCAATCGATCTTCAGCTACCCGATGTTTCGTGATCTTGAAAAGAACCAAAACGTCTTTACCGGTATCGCTGCCCATCGAAGCTTTGGCGCCAATCTTTCTTATCAGGGGCGAACCAGTGCTGCGAGCGGGATGTTTGTGTCGGGTTCGTACTTTCCGATTCTGGGAATCCAGCCTGCCCTGGGCCGGCTTCTGAACATGGAGGACGACAGGAATATCGGAGCCCA
>JBIPMY010000116.1:0-15241 GCA_044376335.1 Bryobacter sp. | reverse complement strand
GGCTCGGTAATAGGAAGCCCGGCACCGATCGCTGCCACCATCGCCTGCTCCACCAGATGCACTTCGCTTGCTTTGGCGCGATAGGCTGAATCGATAACTGCGCGCTTTTCAACCTGGGTAATTTCAGAAGGTACGCCGATTACGATTCGTGGGTGAACCAGCATCTTTCGGCCATGGGCCTTCTGAATGAAGTAGTTCAACATGCGCTCGGTCACTTTGAAGTCGGCAATGACACCATCCTTCATCGGACGGATTGCGACGATGTTGCCTGGTGTGCGGCCCAGCATTTCTTTGGCTTCTTTGCCAACGGCTTCTACTTCGCCGTTGTTCTTGTTGATCGCCACGATCGAAGGTTCATTGACAACAATGCCCTTACCTTTGGCATATACGAGGGTATTCGCCGTGCCAAGGTCAATGGCGAGGTCGGACGAAAATAGGCTGAACAGCGAGCGGATATTCATGAATGCGGAAAACGCTTGTCTATGTTAGGGATTTTGGGTCGGCCCAGTGTTTCACTGAAATTCGCCGAGCCTAATTTGAGCGTAGCAACAGCATCGCTCTTTTGCACCACTTTCAGAGGTGGTGATAAATATTTTTCAAATTGCAATACCCCCATGTGAGGGTACAAAAGGAAAGGCCCTCTACCCGCAATGAAGTTTGAGAATCTCCCCATATGGTGTCTAGGCCAAAAATTCGATTCACGGTACAAATGAGTTTCACCCGAGGAGAGCAACGAAATGTTAGTAGGAATCGAAGAGAATTTTGGCAATGAAGTGAACCCGGAAAGCTGCCGTCTGGTTGGCAAAGAATGCCGGGACTGCGTTTGCTCCAGCGCCTCTATCGTTGCCCTTCTTTGCCCTACTCTCGACGCCGCAGGTGCCCAGCAAATGTTCTTCCGCATGTACAGAAGCCAGGGTTGCGTCGGTATGGCAAGAGCTTTCGTTCGCGAATACCTGGGCGCAGTTGAGCCGGAATACTTCGAACCCATCCCAATGCCAACTTCAAACCTCTATCAGATTGCGGCTTGTGCCTAGCGAATCAGGTGAAACTTCTCCTGACGTCGTAGCACCCATTGAATTTTGCCATCCCCGCCAACCATCGCATCTTCTTCCATTCCCACAAACAATTCCTGATTGCCCCACTCGGGCACCGGAGTGCGGCTCGACAACTCAATCGAAAACCAGGTATTGGGCAAGAGCTTGACGTCGCCACGGCCAGGAACGCCTTGCTGGCGGTCCCAGAGCCCAATCAGCGGCCCGGCACCGTGCCCATGGTCCCCGATGGGGTGCGAGTAAACGGTACCCTTGATGCCTAGCGCACGCACTTCCTTGAGCGCTTCAGCCAGCACTTCGTTTCCCGTTCGGCCCACCACCATTCGCTTCATGACGATGTCTTGCATCTTTTTGGAATTCTCCAGCGCGTTCACAATGCCAGCAGGAGGCCCGGTTTCGCCCTCTTTGAGCACGTAGCCCATATGTTGGGTGTCGGTGGCCAAACGCATCGCCGTCAACCCGTAGTCCACCCAAAGAACATCACCTCGTTCAATTACGATCGGCGCGTCTTCCTGCTGCAGTATTTGTAAGCTTTTGCCGTTCTGCCGCTGGACGCGCATCCCGGGCTGAAACCAGGTACCAAAGCCTCGGCGTTGATTTTCCTGGCGCAGCCACCAAATGACATCCTGATCGGTAGTCTTCCCGGGTTGAATCACCTCACTGGAAAAAGCACGACTAATGATGGAATGAACGTTTTCCATCAGCCCCTGATAAACGGGCACCATTTCCGGCGCGCGAAGCGCAACAAAATCCAGCGCCAGCCCCTCTGCCCGGACAAGTTTCTTGCGGTTTTCAGGGCCAATCGCCTCTTCAAGCTGCTCACGTTCCCCGGCTGAGAGGCCATCAGAGAATGCGTGAGTTTGGGAAACGTCGATCGCAATCTTGGAGGGTTTGCGCTCGTCGATCAATTTCTTGAGCAGCATCCATTGGGAGTCACCGTAGAGTTCGATACCGCTATCAGGATCTCGATACACCTCATACAGTCCACCTTGTGAGCCGCCGCCCAGAGCGAGACGCTCAACGCCCTTTTCAGGGCCACGATCAAAGAAAACATAGATGGTCCTGCGCCGGGCGGCAAACATCGTTGGGGAGACAAGCGAGTAGAAGACCGGGTCTTCGTTGTATTCGCGACTCGACACCACCCACATATCCATGCCGTGCTTGCGCATCAGATCGGGTAGATTCTTTTCCAGCCTGTACTTCAGCCAGGATTGCTGTAGCTTTGCCTGGTCGCGCAAATCAGGCACTGGTGGGGGCGGCGCCCCTGCAAGCGTCAAAACAAGCAGAGGCAGGCACAGCAGCTTCATTCTAGATTTCTCCAACTTGCAATCGGGTGGCGACGAAAGGAGTTTCGCTCACTGAAGTGGCCGTAGAGCTGCGAAGAATGCGCACCCAGGACCTTGCCGATTCAAAAACAATCGTCGCTGTAAGAATGAGGAAAAGGCCGCAGATAGCAGCGTCCATTCGTTCATTGAAGATCAATTGCTGAAACTGGGCCACTTTGGCAGCGGTCAGGTTACCGGCGGCGATTTGCCCCTCCAATTGATCGGCTCGCGCGAGGAAGCCAAGCCGTGGATTGGTAGCAAAGATCTTGATCCAGCCTGCCGAGAAGGTAACGCTGAGCATCCAGGCCAGTGGAATCGCCGTCACCCATACGTACTTCGCACGAAACATCTTGATCAACACCGTGGTGGCAAGACAGAGGGCGATTGTCCCCAGAAGCTGGTTTGCAATTCCAAATAGTGGCCAGAGCGAATTGATGCCGCCAAGCGGGTCTAAGACACCCTGATAGAGGAACCATCCCCAGCCGGACACAATGAGCGCACTGGCGATCACAACCCCAGGCATCCAACTGGTGCGCCCGAAGGGCTTGTACACCTGGCCAACCAGATCCTGCAACAAAAAGCGGCCCACCCGCGTTCCCGCATCGATTGTCGTCAGGATGAAAAGCGCTTCAAACATGATCGCGAAGTGATACCAGAAGCTGAGAATCGCTTTGCCGCCGTCGGAGGTCATCGACAACGCCTGAGAGAAGATGTGCGCCATACCGAGCGCGAGAGAAGGTGCCCCGCCGGTGCGGGCGAAAAGGCTGCTCTCGCCAACGCTACGTGCCAATTCTTCCATGTGGGCAACCGTCACCGGGTATCCCCAACCGGTAATTGTCGTCACTGCAGCTTCAGGCAAAGCACCAACGACGCCGCCCGGCGAATTGATCGCGAAGTAAACACCTGGCTCCATGGCACAAGCGGCGATCAGCGCCATGATCGCGACCATCCCCTCCACCAGCATCCCGCCATAGGCCACAGGCAAGGCGTGACTCTCGCGAGCGAGAAGTTTCGATGTGGTTCCGGATGAGATTAGCGAGTGAAAGCCAGACAACGCACCACAGCCAATCGTGATGAAGCAGAAGGGAAAAACCGTTCCCGCAAAAATTGGGCCGGACCCATCCACAAAGCGGGTCATCGCAGGCAGGTTCAATTCGGGCCGTACGAATAGCACGCCCACCGCCAGCATGGCGGCCACGCCCAGCTTGACGAAAGTGCTGAGGTAGTCACGCGGCGCGAGCAGGAGCCAGACAGGAAGAGCGCTGGCACAGAACCCATAAGCAATCAGGATTAGAGCAAGTGTGGTTCCACCGAAGGTGAAGTAGGGGGCAAGGGTTGCGGATTCAGCCACCCATTTACCGCCGAAAATGCTCAGCACAACCAGAACAAATCCGATGGCGGAGATTTCAATGACACGACCAGGGCGGAAGAATCGAAGATAGAGGCCCATGAAGATGGCGATCGGCATCGTGGCAGCAATGGTGAAGGTGCCCCATGGGCTCCCCTTGAGGGCATTCACGATCACCAGCCCAATGACGGCCATCAGGATGATCATGATCAGGAGAACCGTAATCATCGCAGTCACGCCTCCAACATTGCTGATCTCTTCTTTCACCATCTGTCCCAGACTCTTTCCATCACGGCGAATTGAAAAAGCCAGAATCAGCAGGTCATGTACAGAGCCGGCCAAAGCGGCACCAAGAATAATCCAAAGCGTGCCGGGGAGATAACCAAACTGGGCTGCAAGCGTTGGGCCCACCAAAGGGCCGGGGCCGGCGATCGCAGCAAAGTGATGGCCGAAAACGATCCATTTGTTTGTTGGCTCAAAATCATGTCCATTGCGTAGACGTTCTGCCGGCGTGGCTCTGTCAGCTCGCATGCTCAGGATTTTGGTTGCGATGAAGGTGCCGTAGAAACGATAGGAAACCAGATAGACACAGGCCGCTGCAACCACGATCCACATGGAGTTGATCGACTCTCCGCGATTGAAGGCTACAGCCGCCAGACACCCCGCCCCGAGCAACGAGATGGCAATCCAAACGAGAACATTTCCCACAGATTTCATATTCAACAAAGGCTATCACAACTTAAAGGTCAGAAATTCAATATGAGCCAATAACAACAGGCCTTCCGCTGCTATTTGCTCAACTTTTTGCCAAACCAGCCGACAAGCGTAGAGTGAGGGAATCATCGAATTCGTTTGTTGAACTGGAGCAAGACTTCCTGTCAAAACCCACTGAGGGCTGGAAGCTGCTCAGATGCTGGAAAGAAGAAGACTATTCCAGTTTTTCCAGCCGAGCCATTGATTATCTGAAGTCAGCACAGGACAGCCGCTTCTCCCGGCTTGTACTTTTACTGATTCGCGAAGAGGAATCTGAACTGGAGTCTCTGCTGTTTGCCTCTGAGCAGCTTAGCCTTCAGGAATCCCTTCATTTGGCCACCCTTGCCAGCAGAGTAGACCCGAAGCTTCCCCCCACCTGGGCCCAAAATTTGTCTCATTTGATAGAGCAGGTCTCCGCCACCAAACCGGTCGAAGGCATTGCACGGCGTCTTGAGATATTAGCCAGATGCCTGGATCCGCTACGTGCGGCTTCTCTATTGGGCAAAATGAGTTCCCACTCAGACCCTCGCATTCGATCCAAAGCGGCTCTCCTGCTTCTTAAGGTCGACCCTGCAGCCGATCTGCTCCCTCTGCTCGAAGACGAAAATCCGCGGGTTCGTTCTAATGGGCTTGAGTCAATGTGGGGACGCCAGGACGCCTCGGCGCTGGATCGATTCGAGCAGCACTCAACGCGGCCGCATATCAGAGAATCAGTTAACGCCCTTCTCGGCCTGCACAGAGCCGGTCAGCTTGCAGCGCGAAGGCGGTTGATTGAATCTGCAGAAACTGCCGATACACGTCACCAATTGGCGGCGATTTGGGCAATGGGTCAAACCCAGGATCCGCGGCTTCTTGCTTATCTTCAACAGAAACTGCGGGATTCCTCAGGCCCAAAACACACCTCAATGCTACGGGCCGCAAGACGGATCAAGCAGTTTCAAGCAGAGTGCGCGGCTCTTCCAAGTCTCTTCCTGGAGCCTCAGAACTATCAATCTCTCGGGCTGGGCCGAATCGAATTGTCGCTCACGTTACTGAACTCAAACGGTTTGCCCGTGCTGCCAGATCAGATCTTCCCTACCCAATTCCTGCTTCGATATGGCGGCACAATTCTGGATCATTTTCAGCTCAAGTATCAAAAAGCAGACAGTCGAATGGACGTGGCTATTTTGGCACCGAAATCCAGCCCGCGACTGCAACTTCGACTACAGGAATCGCTGGAGATGGCTTTCGAAACCAGACGAAGTACCGACTCCTGGGCAGTGCAAGCCTGGCCGATCACGCCCGCCGCGGATCGCAATCGCCCTGGCTCAATTGAATTCTCTTCGTCAAAGCCCTTCCAGTCTTACCGATTCGGGAGTCCTGAGAACCTTGTGGGCAAATCCTTCAAATCGGCAGTAGATCGCTTAATGACCGCATTTCCGCAAGGAGCCGCCTCGAGACACCTGATCCTCCTGACAGACCCTGTGATGGACGTTGGCCTTGAACCATCCCGTGAATGGGCAGAAGAGATGCGGCGATTCCAGATCACGCCTCACGTGCTATCGCTAACAGAATTCACTCCAGCGGCCTGGAATTCCTGGAAGCAGTTATGTCATAAAGCAGGTGGATCTTGCGTTTCAGTCGATATCCATCAATTGGCCCAAAAACTCAGACAACTTTGCTTGAGTCTTCAAATGCGGATAGATCTTACTTGTTCGCTGGGGGTGGCTGGCCCTGCCCCAATTGAATCTCCGACTCTCCAGATTGAGTACATTTCGGAATCCGGCAGCGCGAGGCTTAATCTGGATTCTTCTGGAAACCCGGCACATCAGACCGCTTAAAATTTGGGCAGCTTCGATAGGACTCGGTAGGTATTGGAGCCACCCTTTTGATTGACGCTGTCGATTACCTTCCAGTCACGATCCATCGCGCCAACATATAGAGCCTGCTTTCGTTCCCTGCCCGCAAGAATCACATTCAGACTACGGGCTGGATACTCAAGAACTCGATACTGAAGACTCTCACCCTCGGCCTTCCATCGGTCTGCCTGAGGGGAACCCAGTTTTCGCACCACAGCGAAATAATCATCTTCCGGGCCGAGCCCGAGGCTTTCCTGAACCACAGGCTTGTAAGAAACCATCTCACCAGACTCCATACCCCGGTAATAGAAGATCACAAGCGCTACCAACAGAACAGACCCGGCAAGCGCAAACAGAATCAGTTTGCCAACTTTTTTCTCTGAGGCATCCAGATGAAAACCACTTCCGCGCATGCTGCCGGCTGCACTGGCCGATGCAGCTTCAGGTTCAGCAACCACCTCGCCGCCTGGCACTCGTGGCATTTCAATCACACGCTTCTGCACTGGCCAAACCTGTCCAGCCTTGTAGTCGAGCGAGCGATTCAGCCCAACGATCATGACCGGGCGATCCGATGCTGACACTTCTCCCAGATAACGGCGCGGCACCCACACCTGCGTCTGGTCGCCTTGATTCTCCACAAGAAATTCCGACCAGTTCGCATCAATCAAGCGCCAAAGGTTCGTTTCAAGATTCCCAATCGAAGGATGAAACGAGAACTCGCGCTCAGCAAGCTGGTCAAGCGGTGGTGGGTAAGGTGCGCCTGGTTCGCGCGCTGAGGGCTGGGTTGACATTGTCTTAGGCCATCTTCAAGAAATCCATGTGCGCCAGCAGTGCCTGGCCTGGTGGTACCACAGTTTGACTTAGGCACTCCGGGTTAGCTGCATCATCAAAAGCTTGAAAAAGACTCATCTTGGCCAGGGCGTATTCTTCATTCCAGCGCAACGTTGATCCCATTCGAGCAGCACATGGAGCCAGCGCATCTTCGGTCAACTCAACGGCAACCTCAAAATGTGTTTTGCGATCGGCCGAAACCTCGAAAACATGCTTCCGTCCCAACATCCCTTTAAAGATGTATTGGTAAACCAATCCACTCGCCGCTGAATAGGATTTCTCCCTCTGCGACAAGGGCAAAGGCTTCAGCGTTTCCACCTTCTTTGAAAACCACGAGAACATGAGACTGTCTCCAGTCTAGTATGAGGGTAGTGCCTCTAATTTATTTTTTGTGGTTCATGGCGCAAGCCCCGGCTCCGCAGGCCCCTGTGGCGCCGGTCCCCGAGTCGCCACCTGTTTACTCAAGCGCGACAGGCCCCATCCTTTTGCCCAATCTTTGCTCAGAACTGGACATGCCCACTCTGGGGCTCACCTGCAGTGAAGCCGACCCTTGCTCGACCTACCTCGAATTTTCAAGCGTGGAAGCCGTGGGCACAGTACTCCTGCTGGCGGGTAACCTGCACACAACGGCCTCAACGCTTCAGTCGATTTTGCTAATCAGCGAAGACGGCGGAGCCACCTGGCGCGAAGCACACACCAGGCTAAAAGCGAGTGCACTTGAATCGATGCAGTTCATCGACTTCTCAACTGGCTGGCTCACCGGGCAAACCTCGATCGGATTACCCCGCGATCCCTTTGTGTTGCTCACCACAGACACGGGCCGAACGTGGCGCAAAGTAGATCTTTTCGCCGAAACGCGCGTGGGTGTGATTGAAGACTTTGCCTTTCAGACAGCCAAGCGCGGCTGGGTTCTGGTTGACAATCGCGGAAGCGGCGAGGCAGGCAAGTATGAACTTTACGAAACACAATCGGGCGGGACAAGCTGGGAATTACGGGAGATCTCAGGGCGAATTCCCAAAACAGCCCAGCCGGGCCAACGAACTCCGACAAACACTTCGCGCGTGAGAGTCGATGACAAGAAGGGATTACTCCGCATCGAGACCCGAAATGGCAACGCCTGGCGCGAGGTCAGCACATTCAAGCTCAAGCTTGAAGACTGTAAGCCTAGTCAGTAGCTGGGGCTTTCCGGGGCCGCGCATCCAACTTGGCGGCAATCAACTGCTTCTTCATTTGCACACCTTTCGGCGTGGCAGGATTAAGCCCGGCATTCACAACATCTTCGTCGGTAATCTCGAGTGCAGCGGGCAAATACTTCTGAAGATAATTCTTGATCCTGTCTTGTACGACTCGCAATGGAGATTTGCCTAATAACACGAAGATGTATTCAGCCGGGGCATCCATCAACGCAGCGTAAACAAGGGATGGCTTCTGCAATTTCGCCGACTTGAGCGTAGTTTGAAGTGTCTTTGACTTCGCATCCAGATTTTTCCAGGCATCCACTTCGCGCTTGGATAACTTGCAGTTCTTGATGAAGCTCAGTTTGTCTTTGGGCGTCCACTTCTCACTCACTGTATGGAGGAAAAGGGAGAAGCGGTCTTCTTTGAGGTGGGTACCAAAGGGAACCATTCCGCGAAATTTGAGCAGTTTCCCAAAGCCGGCTGAATTCAGCTTGGTCCCGGAAAAGCCGGTGAAATAAAGATTCAGAAGCTTCTCTTTTTCCAGCGTCTCCAGAATTGGCAGCGGATTGAATTCCTCGCCAATTTTTACGATCTCTCTTCGCAATGCCTCTGGCGTGATCAAATCTTCCAGCTTTTCTTCTCGCGCCCGTTGGTATTGAGAACGTGTCCGCTCGTCCAATTGAAAGCCCAATCTGGCCTGAAGAGTCACCAGCTTTAAAACTCTGGATGGATCGTCACTCAAGGTGTGGCTGGTAGCGGTTCTGAGTTCGCGCAAAGCAAAATCAGAAAGGCCGTTGGTGGGGTCCAGCAACAAACCGCGTGAGCCCTGAGCAAGAGAGATCGCCAGACAATTAATAGTGAAGTCCCGGCCCTTCAGATCTTCATGAATCGTCGAAGGCACAACCTTAGGCATGGCTCCGGGCTTGGAAAACTTTTCAATACGAGCCATTGAAATTTCGGCATGCACGCCATTGGGAAAGCTGATTTCGTAACTCTTGCGTACATCATCTGAGTTGACAATACGAATTCCCGCTTCTTTCTCAAGAGCCTTGACTAGCTTGAAAGGTGAGCCTTCCAGAGTGAAATTCAGGTCGCGCACCGGCAGGCCGGCCAGCATGTCTCGGAGTGCTCCACCCGTCAGAAAAACGTTGACCTGGAGTTTCGCCATCATCCTCTGGACTTCGGAGATAACAAAATTCTGCGACTGGCTGAGGTGGCTCTCCAGCATGAACATGTAATCACTCATAATTTCTTGGCTTCCCTTGGATGAAATTGGTCAACAATACCGCGCAAGCGTTCCTGCTCGACGTGGGTGTAAATCTGAGTCGTTGAGATGTCTGCGTGCCCGAGCAGTGCCTGGACACTTCTGAGATCTGCTCCGCCATCCAGCAGGTGCGTCGCGAAGGAATGCCGAAGCATATGTGGATGCAAAGCCTTTTCGCTTCCCATGGCACGACGCAGCTGAGCGAGAACCTTCCAGTAAGATCGGCTTTCCAGCTTCGGCCCACGTGAGCTGACAAACAGGAAAGGAGAACTTTTCCCTCGCAGCAACTTGGTGCGTCCCTCTAGAAGATACTGTTCGATGGCTTTGGCCGCATCGCTACCTACAGGCAGCAAACGCTGTCTGTTTCCTTTTCCCGTCACTCTCAGACGCATGGAAAGGGCGTTATATGCCGAAAGCTGCACATTTACTAGTTCGCTCAATCGCAATCCAGAACCATAACAAAGTTCAAACATGGCCCAATCGCGCAGGCCTGTTGGGCTGGCCCGGTCAAACGCCTCTGCAACTTCACCCAATCGACTCGCTGCAACTGCCTTCGGCAATTTGCGTGGCGGATTCGGTGTTCGCAGAAACTCTGTCGGATCTTCAGTCAATTGTCCTTCAGCCACGAGAAATTGCAGCAATCCGCGCAAAGCGGCAAATTTTCGAGCAATACTCCGACTGCTCAACTTTCGCTCCAAAAGGTACATTTGGAAACGCTGCAATACCGAAATTTGCGAAAACGAATCCTCACACGATTCCTCAAGCCAACGGGAGTAACTTTCAAAATCACTCTCATAAGCCTTAAGCGTCGCGGCGGAAAGACCTTTTTCGACTCTGCAGTAAGTCAAATACGACCTTACGGCAGCCGCAAGGGGTGCCTGGCCGAACATTGAGCCAATGATACAATACTGGCATTTGTGTTTGAAACAATTTTGACCTTTTTTGGCTTGGAATCTCCCCAGAAAGCAGGAAATTAGCTTTTGACTAGCGTTTCGACAAAGAAAGCAATGGTTTATCGCTTTGAGCGGGAGACCCTGGCTGGCTTCGTCGACGCTGGGAATCCCTTCGAAAGTGGGTTTGTGCAATTCCTGAATCGAGACGGAATTGTACAAAATCTCCCACTGGAGCAAATAAAGCTCATCTGTTTTGTTCGCGAATGGCTCAACCAGCCTCCCTGGCCGCGCAGTCAATACGCTGTAAGGCCACGCCAGCAAGGCTTGTGGGTGCGGTTCCGATTCAAAGACGGGGACTCTGTTGAGGCTACTATGCCTAATAACCTCAATGCTTTAGATCCTGTCTCCGTCGTGGCAACACCTCCAGAACCCGCTGCCGGAGTGCAAAAAGTGTTGATTCCCCGATGCGCACTGGATTCGTTTGAAGTTTTGGGAGTAGTGGGAAGCCCACTAAAGAAACAGAAATCTACCCCGAAAAACCAGCTTAGTATGTTTGACTAAACTCGATCGGGAGGGCTGGACCAGGTGCCAAAGGTAAGCCCTGGAGCAGAAAAGTCTTGAGGTCGATCCAGCAGTTGTTTGATGAATTCTGCACAAATACGATCCGGTCGAGAAGAAACTCCCTCGGACCGGAGTAGGCATCCCACTGCGCCTGGGCCTGACTGACCAGCTCCTCAACAGTGCCAATTTCAAAGTTTTGAGCAAGCGTTATGTGAGGGTGAAAGGGAAATGGTTCTTCGAAGGCAAGAGCATCAGAGGCAAACTTGCTGTGCAAATCTTCCAGTTCTCTCTGCCCGGTTTCGATCTCCAGATAAATGACAGAAGTCCTCGGGAAAACACAGACGTTGCCTATTTTGACAACAACCGGTTGGGACAAAAAGCTAAGGGATCGGATTTGGGATTCGGCTTGGTTCGGGGAAGAATCGAGAGGACGGGGGGGAAGTAGGGAGATGTGAGATCGAGCATTGCATTGAGAAACAAGGTCTCGCCTCAACTGATCCAAATAGCAACCTAGCTCGCCGGGGAGGTAGGTAACCAATGCATATTGATTTATCGGCTCACTGGGAGCCGAACAACTGCCCATGCTCGAATTGTAACGCAAATTAAAGATCGCTGCAGGAAACCCAAAGCAGCTAAGCCACGGGATTCTGGCCGCTCATCTCGTTTTCTCCGCCATTCACCTGGCCTGCAGAGAACTCTGGACGCGTGGGAGCAACAAACCAGTTGGCATCCTCTAAACCGACAAACTTGAAAATGCGCAGAGTGCCATCGGGCAACTCCAGCAAATCACCAACTCGAAGTGCATTGTCTGTACCGCGCAGTTCGTTAAACAGCGCGTATGCACTGAGGGCTTCCATTTCGCCACTAATTTCATAGTCGCGCTGTTTGACTGTAGCCGGCCCGGCAGTATGCGGAGCCCAGCGAAATTGTGTTGCCACGTGATCTTTAAGGCGGTGGATCTTGAAGCTGACCATCTCGATTCAAGTTAGCATGGGTTTAGGTTATTGATGCGTCCGACTCATTGCACTGCTTGTGGAACCGCGCTCATGGAAGCGCCCATCACCTACGAAATCATCGTCAAAGAGGAACTGTTCCAAATCGAAGATGTCCCCGCGCTGGTTTGCCGGAATTGCGGTGAACAATGGATTGATGACGACGTAAAGAACAATTTGGAAATCATGGTGGCCGAAAGCGCCGGGCCTGAACCCAATGTCCACTGAGTTTTCCAGTCTGTTGAATGGCAACAACCCAATGCCGTTAATAGCGATTGATGTGGGCCGCTTTGCCGGGGTAAAGTGTTTTGCAAAAACAGCGTTCAAAGACTGCCGCCTGCCAGAGGAATCCAGAGCCGGTCTTCTTCTCTTTGCCGGGTTTGCCAAAGAAAGCCATTCTGTCTCGCAGGACCTTTCCACCGCAGAAGCCAGCTATTGGCATGCGATTTACCACCGCATGGAGCCAGACGACTGGAATTCCAAATATTGGTTTCGCCAGGTGGGCCGCCACCCCATCGAAGAAGAATTGAGAGAGTCTTCTATCAAGATCGGCTGGAATCCCGGAAGAAACTGGGACCATGCCCGCTTCGTCGAATTCGTTAGCGCAGCCAGATCAGGCTCAAAACCCGAGTTGACTGCCATGGCAATCCAGATTCAACACGTCGAATGGCAACTGCTCTTCGATTATTGTGCAAAGGAAGTTAAGGAATGAAGCGTTTCGCACTGCTGCTTATCGTTGTTTTGGCAGTCATTGTCGGTTATTTTGCCTGGAGTTTTAGCAATGCAACTCTACAGATCCCGGTGTTCAAGGTGGTTCGCGCCTCTTTTGAAGATCAGGTAACCACCAATGGACGTGTGGAACCCAGTGAGTGGGCCAGTGCAAGAGCCGAGAAAGAAGGCCTTGTACTGAGCGTGCCGGTAGTCAAAGGACAGCGAGTCGCCAAAGGCGCCCCCATCGCGATTCTGGATTCAAAGGAAGCAGAGGCTGATTTGTCCTCGTCGAATGCCCGCATCGAAGAAGCACAGGCAACTATTCAATTGCTCGAAACAGGCGGACGCAAACGCGAAATTGTTGAAATCGAACAAAGTCTCAAACAGCGCAATGCTGAGCTACTTCAGGCAGAAAAAGAACTGGAGATTGCCGAGCGGTTGGCTGCGCGAAACGCAGGCACAAAAGAAGAGATTCGAGTGCTCAAAGATAAAGTTGAGCTGCTCAAGCTTCAGATTGCCGCCCTCAATGCTCGCCGTCCTACGCTTGTGGCCGCATCGGATCTGGTCTCGGCCAGGGCTCGTTTGCGCGAAGCGACGGCATCAGCCGATCTCGCCAGGCGGCGTATCCAGATGGCGATCATTCGTGCGCCAATCGAAGGCGTAGTCTATCAACTCGACATCAAACAGGGCTCCTACGTGAGCCCTGGCACATTGGTGGCAAACATAGGACGTCTGGACACTTTGAAGGTTCTCGTCTTTGTGGATGAGCCGGAGTTGGGCCGTATCAGCAAGGGCATGCCGCTCTCGATAACATGGGACGCAGTCGAGGGCAAAAAGTGGAGTGGCGAAGTAGACAAGATCCCCACTCAAATCGTTCCTCTCGGCACTCGGCAGGTGGGAGAGGTGGAATGCAGAATCGAAAATCGGGACGGAGACCTGCTGCCCGGCACTAACGTAAACGCCTTCATTCAAACGCGCAAACAGGATTCGGTATTATTGCTTCCCAAAGAGGCGATCCGCAATCGCGACGGCGCAAGTGGCGTTTATCTGGTCGAAAACGGAATCCTGGTTTGGCGCAAAGTGGAACTCGGCTCGGGAAATGTAACCAGTACAATCGCGCTTTCGGGCATCAAGGAGGGCGATCAGGTGGCGCTCGGCCCTGAGACAAATCTCAAGGCCGGCACCACTGTCGAAATCGCAAAGCCGTAATAAGCCGCCTCAGTTCAGGTCAAAAAGCAACAGGTGGGCGTCACTGCTGGCTTGAATCGTAATCGCAGCCTCATTTTCAACCATCGCGCCATCACCAGCGCTCATCGATTCTCCATTGAGAACGACAGATCCCTGGGCAAGTTGGACGTAAACACCTCGGCCCGTCTCCACCGGATAAGTAGTTTGGTCGCCAGCTCCAAGATCTGCCACGAGAAAGCGCGCGTTTGCATTCATCTGCAATGAGCCTTCCTCGCCATCCTGGGAAGCAACGAGCTGAAATTTGCCCTGTCGCCCTTCGGCAGCAAACGATTTCTGGTCGTAGCCGGGCTGGATCCCCCGCTTCTCCGGCATAATCCAGATCTGAAACAAGTGAACTGGTTCATCCGGCGATGGGTTGTATTCGCTGTGATACAAGCCACTCCCCGCACTCATCGCCTGCAATTCTCCGGGCTCAATGGTTCTGCGGTTGCCCATCGTGTCTGCGTGCTCAAGCTTGCCTGAGCGCACCCAGGTAAGAATTTCCATATCGCGGTGGGGGTGCATTCCAAACCCTTTGCCACCAGCAACCCAATCTTCATTGATGACCCGCAGCCCACGAAATTGAACGTGGTTGGGGTCGTAGTAGTTCGCAAAGCTAAAGCTATGACGCGTATCGAGCCAACCATGATTGGCCTTGCCGCGATCTTCTGATTTTCTGATCTGTATCATGTTTGCCAAATCTCCTTTACTTGACTAGTAAGATGTCGTTGCAACAGAAAGGATGCAAGTCGCTAAGTTGCGAAACTGATCTTGATGGGAATACGTCGCTAAACACATGAGGCACCATAGACTTGCGGTTTGCATAGCCGCCTTCAGCCTCCTCGCCGCCACTGGGTTGGCCCAACGGGGATCGAATTCATACATTGTGGTCTTGAAAGACCCTCCGCTCGCCGAAGCGATGCAAAGCCGAAAGGACCTGCTTCGAAACGAAGCTAGCTCCCAGCGCTCCGCCCTGATAGCAAAACAGGCGGCACTCAGCAGCCGGATGGCTGCATCTGGAATCCAGATTATCGATTCTACCCAGGTGTTGCTGAATGCCTTGTACGTTCATGCAAGCAACGAGCAGATTGACCAAATCAAAGCCCTCCCCGAAGTAGATCGGGTGCAGCGCATGATGCCGCTGAAAAGACACATCAACAAAGCACTCGACGTTGTAAACGTACGCACAGCCTGGAATCAGGTGGGGGGGATTTCGGGAGCAGGCACTGGCGTCAAGATTGCAATTCTCGACACGGGGATCGACCAAA
>JBIPMY010000115.1:0-15242 GCA_044376335.1 Bryobacter sp. | reverse complement strand
TGCTCACGGCTGATGTGAACGAATCCAAGCTGCGCGCGAATCCTTCGCGTCCTGCTCTGGCCACCGTTCTCGAAGCCCAGCTCGACAAGGGCCGTGGTTCTGTAGCCACGGTTCTCGTCCGCAACGGTACACTCCGTGTCGGCGACTTCTTCATCTGCGGCTCTGTATTTGGTAAGGTCCGCGCCTTGTTTGACGATTTGGGTCGTCCGGTGAAGGAAGCTGAACCCGCAACGCCGGTCGAAGTTCTTGGTCTCGAGCAAATGCCCGAGGTCGGCGACACCTTCCAGGTGGTTACCGATACTTCAAAGGCCAAGCAGATCGTGCTTTATCGTGAAGCCAAGGCCCGCGATATCGCGATGGCTCGCACGCGCATCAGTCTCGATGCTCTCCATCAGCAGCTTAAGGAAGGCGAGATCAAGGATCTCAACCTCATCCTCAAGTCTGACGTGGGTGGCTCTGCTGAAGTGCTGGCTGAAACCCTGCTCAAGCTATCCAACGAAAAGGTTCGCGTACGTGTTCTGCACACCGGCGTCGGTGCCATCACCGAAACCGACGTGCTGCTCGCCTCGGCCTCAAACGCCATCATCATCGGCTTTAACGTACGTCCGGATCGCAGTGCCACCCAGACGGCCGACGCTGAAAAGGTCGACATCCGTCTGCACACGATCATCTATGAGGTGGTTGATCAGATCAAGAAGGCCATGGCCGGATTGCTCGACCCTGTCTACAAGGAAGTCTTCCGCGGACGGGCCGAAGTTCGGGACGTCTTCCGCATCACCAAGGTGGGCACCGTCGCTGGTTGCTACGTCACCGAAGGCACCTTCTCTCGCGATTGCAGCGTAAGGCTGCTGCGTGATGGTGAAGTGGTCCATACCGGTAAGCTCGATACTCTGAAGCGCTTCAAGAACGATGTTTCTGAAGTGAAGACGGGCTTTGAGTGCGGTATCGCCATCGCCAACTACCAGGACATCCGCCCCGGAGATCAGATCGAAGCCTTCGTCAACGAACGAGTGGCTGTCGAAGCTCTGATGAACTAGCCACTGGCACCCAACAATGCCTTCGATCGGTGTTTTAACCCTCGAACTTCACATTGTCGACGCACAGTCCCTGAAGGATAAGCGTCATTGGGTAACAGGTCTGAAAGAAAAACTCCGCAATCGCCATAACGTGGCGGTTGCGGAGATTGATTTTCAGGATGTGTGGAAGCGTGGCCTGGTGACTGCCGTCACCGTTTCAAACAGCCGTGCGCATTGCGAGCAAATGCTGGAGGCAGTGGAGCGCACCGCGTCTGATTTCCTGGGTCCGCTGCTGGTAGATGTAGTTTACGAGTACCTCTAAGCATCCTGCTGCGGGGTTCTTTGCCCCACTGTCACCGGTGAGAAGTCGTCTTCATTCCGCCACCACTCGACGATAGGCGCCTCCATCGCGTCTGGCATATCCCAACGCTCAAGCATACGTTCTATCGCTTGCACGGGGACTTGCCGCTCTCGCTTATCAACACGGGTGAAAAGCGAATTTGCCGGCGCCTCAATGTGCACGATCTTCACCCGGGCATTGTAGTCGGTGAAGAGGTCTACCAATGGAGCGCGTATGTCTCTGGTGAGATTTGTCGCGTTCCAGGCGAAGCTTTTGCCTGCACGGAGATAAACACGGGCGCGTTCTTTTGCGGCCTGCACCACTTCCCCCTGATTGCCTGTAGGCGGTGCGCCGATTTCTTCTCGAATCTGGTCGAGCGAAATTACCGGGAGTTCTGGCGCATAGCGGGCCAGCCAGGTGTCTTTGCCCGAACCGGGGAGTCCGGCCATGAGGATCACCTCAAAGGCTGGTGTTTCGTGGACAAGGTAGTTGGGGTTGCGCCCCTCCCGCCGGAAGTACTCAAAGCGGCTCAGTGGTGAAGGGAATTGCCAGGCGTGGTCGAGGCAACCCTGCTCGCGGCAGAGTTCTTCAAAGAGGCTGATCTTGAGCAACAGGCCTTGTTGGTCCTGACAGATGCGGCCGAGCGCGTCGGCCTTAGCGAGCATCGTTAGGTGGGCGCAACGGGTTTGTTGGCTGATGCGGAGAGCCATGCGCTGCGAGTCTGCGCGCTCGATCAGGTAGAACGGGATCTGGTGGTATCGCACAAGCGCGCAAACTTGTTCTCTTGCTTCAATGTCTGCCCCGCACTCCCAGAGAATGCGGCGTGCAGCAATCGCACCCTGCTGGGAATGGCCTCTAGCCGTGATGCGACCGCCTTCAGATCTCGTGCAAGCAGGCTTGGATACATCGTGAAGCAGGGCGGCCGTATAGACAATCTCACGCTGAGCCTCTGGTAGCTCCTGCCATTCTGGCAATTGAAGTAAGGCCTCACAAACCAGGTTGACGTGTATCCAGACATCGCCCTCAGCGTGGTGGATAGGGTCCTGCGGGCAGTCTTGCATCGCACGGATCCAGTCGAATTGCCGGGTGAGTGCAGGCCAGTCGTGATGCCTCGAGGGGAGCGGGCAAGGGAGCAGGCTCATCAGAACAGATTCACTCCGGGCCGCAGCATGTTTGGCTCGATCGGGCGATCCATCCAGTGTTCGCCCGAAGCCTCCACCGTTTGCCGGAAGGCCGGTTGTACGTACTTGTAGCGGCCCAGAACCTGGCCATTCTCTTCATGCTTGAGGTAGAGCCCTTCCTTGGCTTCGCGCGTGGAGCATGTCGATAGGCCAAGGTGTTTTGCGAGCTGGATGTTGGCACCCGTAGCCAGAACGGGCACAGACACCACCGGCCCACCTGCCAGCATGTGCCGTCTTCGTTCGGTAGAGAGAAATTGCCCGGCTTCCCGATCCAGAACGTCGAATTCCAGGAAGTAGTGGGGGAGCTGATCGTAAGCTATCGTGTGGCGGGCGAAGAGCCATTCCCCATACAGGATGTACCGGCTGCCAAGGCATTGGCGAAACCAGGCAACGTGATGGCTGGCCCAACGCTTGAAGAGGTCGAATTGGCGCTCCCTTGGGCCACCGCTAAGGATGTGGCCGCGGCTTTGCAGCAATAGATTGCCCTCGGGGTCGAAGCTGATGCCGGAGTTGGAGCCGTCGAGCTTTTCTTCCACCACCAGAGGCAAATCCTGCAGCGATTCCATTGCCACCATCAGAAGGTCTTCGTCCCCGGGCTGCAAGCGGGAGCCATGGATGTGAGGGGTCCTTGGGTATTTCACGATCGGCTGCATAAGGCTTAGGGTTGGACTCTGAGGACGGCGATCCGGTGATTTAAGACGTGCTCGATTGTGGTGCGAGTACTGCCCGCATCTGTTGCCATGCTTGTGATCTGCTCGGGTGTGAAGAGGTGGATGTGTTCGGGGTTATCGTCAGGTACTGAGGGGACACTCAAGACCACAAAGCGCCGTGCCAGGGAGACTGCGTTGCTGAGCGCCGCGCCCGGGTTGGGCATGTGCTCCAGAACTTCAAGCAGGGTGACGACGTCGAAGGATTTTGCCGGGAAAGTAGTCTGCTCGGCATTCATCTGGAAGGCTTTAACGCGGGCAATGCCGCCAGTGTGAACAGCGTTGATGTCCGAGACTCGTTGTTCGCTTGTGTCGATAGAGGTGACGGCAAGGTTGGGGAAGGCATCGAGAAGCGGCCAGAGGAAAGTGCCCCGTCCGCTACCGACATCGAGCAGGCTTTCCGGGGCGAGACCGCGCAGGATTCCGAGTACACGCTGCACCCTCGGCAGGGTCGTGTCGTTTTTGAATTTGTGAAGCCGCAGGCCCGCCGCGATGCCGTCTTCGATAGAAGCGGCAGGGTCAGCCAGACGACCGCGAACGAAGGCGGTGGCGAGGGTCGTGTAGTAGCGGTCTGGAGGCTGCATTGAGGGCAGATTCCAGCTTAACTCCCCCTTTAGAAAGAGCGGAAGCGCTTGGCGCGAACCACCGTACCAACACCGCTGGCGGCAATATTGCCCGTTTCGAGCAAAACCTCAAAACCCCGCTCACCGGCTTGGGCAAGAATTGGCCGCATCGCGGCTTCTTCGAAGAGAAAATCAGTGGCTGCTTCGATGCCTGCAACTGTCGTACCCTGCACCAACAACACGTAACCACTGCGGTCCAGATTGCGAGTTAAGGAAAGCAGGGCGTAAGCCCGATGGTCCTTATCACCAACCGAATATGTGTATTGTGCGAGCTCGCCCGGCAATGGTTGGCGATTTTGCACGGTCAAGGTGCGCGAAGGCTCGTCGGAGACAATCCGGAAGTTTAAATCTTTGTGAAAGAGTTCCACCCAGGGGTTGCCTTGTGGAGAACCTACGAGGATGACATTTGCGCCCTTGAGGTCATCGACATGCAGGTCGCGGGCGAATCGAATCGAAAAGCGAGCCGGATTCAGTTGAGGCAGCATGGATAGGCGGGCGGCAAACTTGAGGTCAGAAAAGCTGGTGTAGCGGCGGCCTCCGACGTCCTCGAGAATCCGGGCGTCGACGCGAGCCTGGGGAGCTTCTAGGAATTTGCCGCTGGCATACTCGGCCACGCCCACCATCTGGCCGCTAAGATTCTGGCGCAGCACTGTGCCGCTGTCCCCCGGCACCAGCAAGACGGCGCGCGGGGATTCCAGGAGCTGATTCCAAAGCGGGTTGCGATCCCGGTTCAGCCACCAGACCCCGCCGGCAACCAGGGCAAGCATCATAACTGCGGCTGCGGCTTGCAGTCCAGACATCCGGCTGGCCGGAGGCAATCCTTCTGGAATCGCAGGCTCAGCAGCAGGGGCTGCGGGCTGGTTTTCTTCAAAGCGGGGCAGATAGGTGCCACGGGCCAGAATCAACTTGATCTCGTCGTTGTGTCCTTCTTCCTGATAATAGAGAGCCAGTCGTTCCCGCAATTGGCGCGCCGTGCTGCGAACTACGTTGTCTTCAGCAGGGTTGTAACCTGGGGGACGCCCAAAGACGTGAATGCCCACCTGCTGTTCAGTGGCTTCTTCGGGTTTACCTTCAAGCGCCTTTTGAGTGACATACAAGAGAAAGGCGGAAAGCCGGCTGGCCTGGTTGAATTTGGGGCTCTGCAGCAGCCGCTGAAGAGCGAGCCAGCGCCGGTCGAGCGCGAATTCTTCGCTATCGCTGCCCAGAGTCACCTCAGAATGTATACGCACCGTCATTGCACAACTCCTCTTACTCAAAAACCCTAACAGCTTTCTATTTCAACAATATGAAGCAGGGGGGGACACCGTATATCACCTGATCCCACCTGCCCCTTCCCCAGGCAGAACCCGCATTCTACCCTCATGAACTTTGTTTTCCGGAACTGGCTCTGCTTCGCTCTGATTCTTTCCCCTCTGGGCCTCACCGCCCAGGAAACAACGGGTACCATTTCAGGACGTGTACTGGACCCCTCCAGTGCGCCGATTGCCGCCGCAACGGTAAAACTGAGCGATACTCAAACCGGATTTCAGCGCAGCATTCGCACCGGCAGCGAAGGCACCTTTGTCGCGCCGCTCCTTCCCCCCGGCCGTTATAGCCTCCGGGTAGATCAGCCTGGCTTCGCCGCCTTTATTCGAGACGGTATTACTGTAAACGTCACCGAAAAACTCTTCGTCGACATCAAGCTCAGCGTGGAAGCGGTAGAGCAATCCATCGCGGTCACCGATACGGCGCCGCTGGTGCAATCGGAATCAGCCACCCAGGGGCGCGTAATCTCCGGCCAGACCCTGCGAAGTCTGCCCTTAGCCACACGTAACTACACCCAACTTCTGGCGCTGACGGCGGGTGTATCGCAAGCCCTGACCAATGCCGACACCGTGGGCCTGGGCAACGTAAACCCGAATGTCAATGGCCTTCGCGCCGGCTCGAATAACTTTCTGATGGACGGCTTGACGGCCCATGGCGCACTCAACAATTCACCCGCGAACATCGGCTCTCCGGCCCTCGATTTTCTGGCAGAGTTCAAGGTTCTCACCAGCCTCTTCAGCGCCGAGTACGGCAAGCAGGCGGGCTCTGTCGTCAATGTCGTCACACGCTCGGGCAGCAATGAGCTGCACGGCTCGATGTGGGAATTCTTCCGCAATACAAAATTGAATGCCCGCAATTTCTTTGGCACCCGTCGCGGCCAGAACAATCAGAATCAGTTTGGTTTTACCATGGGCGGGCCGATTCTTCTTCCAAAGATCTATGACGGCCGCAACAAAACCTTCTTCTTCTTTGGCTACGAAGGCTTACGCCAGCGCAATGCAAACTCCACCGCTGCCATCAATAGCTACAGCCTGCCTACACTCGATCAGCGGGCCGGCCGCTTTTCTACTCCCCTGCGTGACGCAACCCTGGGGCTGCCCTGCACTGCGGCTGACGCTCGCGGTTGCTTCCCCAACAACACCATCCCCGCCAGCCGCATCAATCCCATCTCCAGGAACATTATGGAAGCGCTCATCCCCGCCCCCAACGTTGTCACCGGCAGCGCCATCAATTACATCAGGGCCGGGAATCTAAAGGGTGAGAACAACCAGTTCTTCGTGCGTGGCGACCATAGCTTCAACGAGCGCAACCGCATGAATGTGCGATATTTCCGCAGCCCGGCAGAGACTGAAAATCCCGGCGCACTGCCCGGCCTTGCCACCGCCAGCATCACCGGCAAGTGGGATCTCGGCCTGAGTGCAACACAACTCTTCAGCGCAAATCACTTCAATGAAATCCGCCTTGGCTGGGCCCGCAATCTCTCGATTGGCGGCAATGCGAATCTCAACACAACAGACCCGAAGTCATTGGGTATCCCCGCCACCAACGACCTCCTCGGCATCCCCGTAATCAACATCACCGGTGTAGTGAACTTCGGCCGCGACCAATACTTCCGCGACAACGTTCATTCCTACACGCTCTCCGACAACTTCACCAGCATCCTCGGCTCGCACAACTTGAAGTTTGGCGTGGAACTGCGCCAGGCCCGCATGCAGGCCAGCAACACGCTCACCAACCGGCCCCGCTGGGTCTTCAGCGGGCAGAACACCACAAACGCCTTTGCCGACTTTCTGCTCAGCCTGCCCTCACAAGGTACTTACGGCGTCGGTGCTGGTGTCGTGAACTTGAGAAACTTCGCAACCAACCTCTTCATCCAAGACGACTGGAAGGTCTCCCGCCAGTTGACGCTCAACTACGGCATTCGTTATGAAGTCAATGGTGCCCCGATCGACACCCAGAGCTTCTTTGTTGGCTTCTGGCCAGATCGCTACACCGCCCCCGGCAGCGCAACCAGCGCCGGCATTGTCACCGGTGGCCAGGACGGCGTCCCGAAAGCTACGGTCTATGCCCCGAAACTGAACTTCGCCCCACGCTTTGGTTTTGCCTATTCGCCATTCTCCGGCGGCAAACTGGCCCTTCGCGGCGGCTTTGGCATCTACTACGATCAGGCTCCGGGTCAGGTAGCCCAACAGTATTTCAACAACCCCCCGGTGCTGGCGCAGCGCAACGTTGTCTTTCCTGCCAATGGAGTGACTGACGGGTACCTCTATCGCACCGAAGGCTTGAATCCAAACACGATCCCGATCCCCACCGCCACCAGCGCAATCACGCTCACCGCCCTCGAAAAGAATCCCAAGAATGATACGGTACAGCAGTGGAACCTCGATCTGCAGCGGCAGTTGCCCGGCAACATCGTACTGCAGGCAGCCTATGTCGGGACGCACGGCACACACCTGTTTCTGGCCCGTAACATCAACTTCCCAAGGCAGGGTGCCGACGGTGTCTTCCGTCGCCCCTATGTAGGCTTTGGCCCCATTCGCTACATGGCCAACAACGGCAACTCGATTTATCACTCCGGCCAGTTCACATTCAACAAGCGTTTTGCCCGCAACGCACAAATCCTTGCCGCCTACACCTTCTCTAAGACCATTGACGATGCTGCGGGTACAGACCGCTACTTTGTCAACGCCACAGGCAACCCGGCAGACTTCCGCTCCAACCGTGGCGTGTCGCTCTACGACCGTCCGAAGCGCTTCACCACCAGCTTCAATCTGGAAGTCCCCAACCCATGGAAAGCCGCAAAGCTCGCTCTCGGTGGTTGGCAGGTGGCGGCAGTGGCCGTGCTGCAATCCGGCACACCCTTTGACATCACCAACAATCAGAGCGCCCTCGACATCGACGGCGACATGGGCAGCGCAGGAAGCGGCGGGCGGGCCGACTACGTGGGTGGCAGCATCTACACCAACGGCGGCACCATAGCCCGATTGGGAGGCTGGCTCGACCGCAACGCCTTCCTCCGCGCCCCACGCAGCCGCTACGGCAACTTGGGCCGCAACGTAGCCCGAGGGCCTTCACACGGCAACATCGATCTCGCCATCGACAAGCAGTTCCCGATCCGGGATTCGATCCGCTTCTCCTTCCGCGCCGAGGCCTTCAACCTGTTGAACAACCCCAACTTCGCCAACCCTTCAGGCAACCTAGACGCAGCGAACTTCGGCGTGATTTCGTCTACGGTCAACAACGCGCGGATTGTACAGTTTGCGCTGAAGCTATCGTTTTAGCTGGAGCATTAGCGATACGCATCTCTCCGGTTGAGAATTCGGAGGATCTTGAAGCCTGAGCCGTCAATTTGGAAGCGAACTCTATAGTCGCCCACTCTAAGGCGGAATTCAGGAGGATGGAAGCCCTGGAGTTTCTTGATATCACCTGTCCCAGCTTCGGCAAAGCGTTCTATCGACTGCTTCACTCGGCGAGCCACAACTCTTTCGAGATCGGCCATATCGTCGAGAGCAGCCTCGGTCCATTCGATTTCCACTAATCCAGCCCAAGCCTCCGCATGGCTTCTGAGTGCGAAATACCTTTGCCGCCATTTTCCTTGAGCCAGGTTTTAGCATCAGCGACTGCAGCTTGCTCCTGATCCGTTTCCGGCTCATCGTCGACGGGTGCACTTCGCAAAGCTGCCATGGCAGGGTCCACTATTGACTCCAGAAGCTGAACCAATCCTGAGAGTTGCGCTTCGGGCATGCGGTCAATCAACTTATGAGCATGTTCGCGGTGGTCGACCATGTTGTGCGCCTCCAATTTTGCGGTACTTACGCTTTCAGAATACCAACGAGTACTGGGTTAGGATTGCACTTCAGTTTCGTCCCGAATTCTTCCCCCGCACCATAGCCGGCGGGCGCGATTGCGAGCGGCCATGCGGTGAGGCTGTAGCCGCCGATGGGTCATGCTGCTCCAGCCAGACACGCAGTGGGACATCAGCATCCGTCGGGTCATAAGTGCCGTTAGCCGAAGCCGCTGCCCCGAGAATCTGCCGCCGAATCGGATCCACCTTGGAATAAAGATGCGCCACCGTCATCTCATCTTTCGGACGCAGCCACCGGTACCCGTATCCATACCAGATCACTTTGCGCGTCAGGTCTGAGGCGTTAGCGCTCCGCGAGTGCCACGTGCGGCGATCGAGCAGCAGCGCCGAGCCCGGTGGGACACAAAGCGAAATACAGCCCTCAGGACTAGACGCGCCGTCCTGCGGCACTTCAATCTCATTCCACAACTGCGTACCCGGCACAAGCAGCGTATTGCCGCGCCCGGGCTGGCTGACATCGGTAAGGTAATAGCCAACCTTCAGAGAGAGCCGCGGCCGGGGATTCGATTCGATCTCGTCATTCACGCGCATACTGTCCTGATGCCAGGCCACAGACCAGTTCTGCGCGGTGGCATTCTCACGAGGAGTAACATCCAGATGCGAGTGATAGAGATAGATGTTCCAACCCAGAATCCCCCATACCTTCGGGAAGACAGTAGCCAGGTCGAGCAGGTCCACCATGGCATCGTCCTCATGCACAACATTCGGGATCGAGAGCAGCTTGCCCGCCATAGCAGGCGTGCGCTCCCGCGCGTTGACGCGGTCTACAACAGCCAGAAGGCGATCCAGCAGATCGGGCGGAATCGCGTTCTCAACAACAAGGTAACCGTTGGTTTCAAAGAAGGCGCGTTCGTCGCTGGTGAGGCTGTGCGCAAGGCAGTCTGGATGCATAACGCGAGCATCATAACAGCGGTCGGTGGACGGCACAAGTGATGCTTAGTGACTCATAGCGAAACACAAACACACTGCCCCCGTTCGGCCACATCAAACCGAACCGGCAGGAACTTCTCAATTACCGCCATATTCGTCCTCGCGTGCAGGTTCAGCTTCTGCGCGGTAAACGAGCCACCCCCGGCCAGCGCCATTGGCAATAGCAACTGATCAGCCAGATGTTCGCCTGCAGCTGCCGTCGAGGCTAGATACTCCCTCGCCTCGCGAGCTGCGTTCCCGGCAACGGTTTCTGCGCTTACGCCCACTTTGCCAAACTCGGTGAAGATCTCGGTCACCTCGTCTGTCCCGATCTCGATCATCACAACATTGCCTGGGCCGGTCGATTCGCGAGTAGACTCCACCTGATTCGTTTCCGTGCCCCAGTTCAAGAGCGCCGAAGCGGTTTCCACCTCGCGCTGTCCAATGTGTCGTGGCAGGTTCGCAACGATTGCATGCACTTTGCGTTTGGTGATTTCGTCTCGCTCACCGATAGTGAACGGCGAGAGTTTTTGCACAGGCGTGATCTCCGCAGCAAAGCTGCCACCTCCAGCGGGATAAAAACCGAAGCGTTTGAATTGCAGCGCCACGCGCGGTCCCATCCCTTCGATCAAAGGTAAGAAGGCACGCTCGAGAAAGTGATAAGGCGGTGCCATATCGTTGTGTGTCCCGCCTTCGATCGTCACCTTGCTTGGCCCTGAGGCAAGCATCAACGCGGGCAGCAGCGTCTGAAAAACCAAAGTGCCGCTCCCTGCCGTACCAACGGCAAAGTGATATTCACCAGGCCGAACGGAAGCCGGGCGAAACGTGATGCTCTGAGAGCCCAGCGAGGCACCGTCAACCGTTGCCCCGCCAACCTCTGCCGCCGCAAGCACAGCCGTCAAATGCTGGCGCAGCAACCCAGGCTTCTGGCGGCCAGCCCGAATCTTGTCCAACTGGAAAGGCTTTCCAGTTACTAACGAGAGGCTGAGGGCGGTGCGCAGAATCTGCCCACCGCCCTCGCCAAACGATCCATCGATCTCAATCAACACAACCAGTACCTCAACCTTTCACACAAACAACCTGACGCAGAGTATGCACAATGTCCACCAGGTCTGTCTGCGCTGCCATTACCTGGTCAATCGACTTATACGCCGCTGGCGTTTCATCGATCACATCGGCGTCCTTACGGCACTCCACACCTTCGGTCATACGGATATGATCGTCGATCGAGAAGCGCCGCTTGGCTTCATTGCGCGACATCGCCCGGCCAGCTCCATGACTGCAGCTATGAAAGCTTTCCTCATTGCCCTTGCCGCGCACGATGTAGGATCGTGCCCCCATACTGCCGGGGATGATCCCCATATCGCCTTCACGAGCCCGCACAGCACCCTTGCGGGTGATGAGTACGTTTTCGCCAAAGTGCGATTCGCGCGCCACGTAGTTGTGATGGCAGTTGATCGCTTTGCATTCGGCGCTGAATGGCGGCAAAATGCCGGAATCCCGCACCGCGCCGACGATCTGTTGCATCATCAGTTCGCGGTTGTGGCGGGCATAGTCCTGAGCCCAATGAACCGCTTCCACGTAATCGTTGAAGTATTGTGTGTGCTCGGGAAAGTAGGCAAGGTCAATATCCGGAAGATTGATGAAGAACTTCCGCATATCGATTCGGGCAAGCTCAATGAAGTAGTTGCCCATACGGTTGCCAACGCCACGGGATCCGCTATGCAGCATGAACCAGACGCGGTCTGCTTCATCGAGACATACCTCGATGAAGTGGTTGCCGGTGCCAAGAGTTCCGAGATGGTTGGCATGGTTGCCACGATCGAGCTTCGGGTGCTTCTTCAGAATCTCGTCGTAGCGGGGCTTCAGCTCCCCTGCCCAGACTTCCTGGTTGCGCAACGGAATATCACCCCAGGCCCCGCGATCACCAGCTCCGCCATGATTGGTGCGCCCATGTGGCACGGCCGCTTCTATGGCGCTGCGAATCCCTTTGAGGTTATCGGGGAGATGGTTTGCGCTCAGATCGGTCTGCACCGCCATCATGCCGCAACCAATATCGACACCTACCGCTGCGGGAATGATCGCTCCCTTGGTGGGGATAACGCTTCCTACCGTCGCCCCAACGCCCCAATGCACGTCCGGCATGGCAGCGATCCACTTATAGACAAAAGGGAGCTGCGAGGCGTTGAGCAACTGCTGGCGCGCGGCATCCTCAAGCGGAACGCCCTTGGTCCAGGCCTTGATAGGCACGCCCTTTTCTGCGGCAAAGACGTTGTACATTTTCTCGGACATATTCACTCCTGACAAATTAAAGATCTCAATATTTTTTGCGCAAGCCTCGGAGCTGTGGCGACAAGGTTGAGAAGAAACGTTGCTCTACCCGACTGAGCTACTGGACTGTCTTGCGAGCAGTCCAGCCCGGATTCGAACCGGGGACCCATGTAGTTCCTTCAGCATTCGCCACAAAGCTCCTGCAATTACGATCGTTTCCCAGCCGACAAGTGGTTTGGAGGGACGGTGACATAGTTGTGAATGTAGTCCACTCCAGCATTCGGCTAGGCTGCGATCGATTCAATACGGCCAACCCAGTGGTCGGCTTCAAGCTCACCCGCGGCAAATGCCGAGATCAACTCAAAGACCTGGTCGGAGAATCCTCCAACGTTCAGGATGTCCTCCCGTTCGGCCGCCTGCGTCGTTGTGTATGGCTGGATGTCCAGACACACCAAACGCGCCTGCGGGTTACGCTGACGAAACTGGGCCCACTCGGCCATCAGCGCCGTCCCGCGATTCTGTGTTGCGTCAACCCAGCTCTCGTTGTCAGAGACAAAGATCACCAGGTCTGCCTTGGCCTTCTGCTGATTCAGCAGTGCCAGAGGCGCGCTGCAGTTGGTTCCACCTCCGCCGATAGCAGCCAGTTTCGCCGCGTTTGTCATCACGCTGTCGCGCGAGTTCAGATCGATCGAAACTGCAGTCTCCTCAAAGGGGACCACCATGGCCGACGGGTTCTTGCGAAGTACCGCCGCCCCAACCAGCGCTGCCACATCGATACAGCGGACAGCGCTGGTAGAACCGGTACGATGGCCTGTCACCGGGCTCGACATCGAGCCCGAAACATCAGGGCACACCACCACAGATCCTGAGATCTGCGGCACGTTCTGGATTGCCAGCTCCATGGCATCCTGCAGGGCATCCCGCAGGAGCTGCGGCATGGTAGCATCGCAATTCTGATAAGCGGTCAAAAGCTGGTAAGGGAAAACCCGAGCCCGCTTGATTTCTTCGGGGTCGCTCAAGCGCAGCGCCAGCTCAAGCACGAGGCTTTCGTCCTCAAATACCCCATGACGCAAGAAGGTGTTCAAGTTCATGCGGGTAGTCTGCCAGGAAGCCTTGCGGGCGATCTGGGCCCAATCCTTTTTGCTCAGCGGCAGGGCCGACAGCATTGTGAAGGGCAGGTCTGGCACTTCGAGCGAATCGCCCGCCTTGAACCTTTCAAACTGCGCTACCAACGAGGGTAAAGCAGTCGCTTCGTAGGGACGGCCCAGCATGTAGCCGAAGAAGGCCTCGCGAGCCGCATCTTCCGGCTTGGGGTGAACCATCTTCAAGATGTCAGAAAACGATGGGTTCTGGCCCACGCTTCCACTGAAGAGAGTTGCGTTGTCGCGCGAGGCAAGCCACTGGCGCACCAGGCGCTTTGGCGCTGAGCCCAAAGACTTGCGGCCCACAACACCCGAGCGCAAGATCTGCACATACGTACGAAGCATCCGCGAACTGTCGATCACCTTGGCGAAAACAGCCTCATGCAACCCGGCGTCCTTGGTTGAGAGCCAGGCACAAAGCAGCGCCGGCATGTCCTTCATATATGCCTGCTTGCGGCTGTATATGGCAACACGGGCAACAAAGGCTGGCTCAACGGCATTGCAGATCTCAAGCACGCGCTGCAACTGCTCGTCCGCGCTTGCGTAGAAGGTGCGGCCAAAGCAGCCAGTGGCCGCATACTGCGCCAGCGCCTGCTTCGGCTCAAGGCCATAGGCAGGGGCGCCTTCGTGGTTCACCGTATCGGTTTTCGGAAGCAGCATGCCACGCAGGGTAGTGAATAAGTTTTTGTTTGCCATTCTTTGCTCCTCGCTTACGGGATATATCAATGCATTCGTGCGGCCAAAGCGTAAGTGATTGATTTATAACAAGTTGCACCTGAAGTTGTATTGGCCTAGCGATACGATAAACTAGATTCTTATCTGTATGGATAAAGTAAATCCCACTGTGGTGATCGGCTTGCTGGGCACCACCCTCGATCAGGGCAAAAGCCCCGACCGCTGGCAAACCTGGAGGCCCACTGTTTCCATCTGCCGCCAGCCCGATCTGATCGTGAGCCGCTTCGAGTTGATCCATGGGCGGAGAGATGCCTCGCTGGCAGAGCTCATCAAGCGGGATATCCAGACCGTCTCCCCGGAAACCGAGGTGCGCCTGCATGCAATCGATTTCGGTGACCCCTGGGATTTTGAAGCAGTCTACGAGGCCCTTTTTGGCTTTGCCCAATCCTATGTTTTTGACGACACCGAAGATTACCTGATCCACATCACCACCGGCACACACGTGGCGCAGATCTGTCTCTTTCTCTTAACCGAAGCCCGCTGGCTGCCAGGCCGGCTCCTGCAAGCTTCGCCTGATCGAGACCGCAGCGCGCCCGGCAAGATTGCGCTGATTGACCTCGATCTTTCTCGCTACGACGGCATTGCCTCGCGCTTCCAACAGGTACAGCGTGAAGGAGCATCGTTTCTCAAGGGCGGCATCGAAACACGAAACGTAGCCTTCAACCGCCTGATCGACCGTATTGAGCAAGTGGCTATTGCCACTCGTGACCCCTTGCTGCTGATGGGCCCAACAGGCGCCGGCAAGTCCCGGCTGGCCAAACGTATCTTCGAGCTCAAGAAGGTGCGGCATGCCGTAAAGGGCGAATTCGTCGACGTAAACTGCGCCACTCTGCGCGGTGATGGAGCGATGTCGACTTTGTTCGGCCATACCAGAGGCGCCTTTACGGGTGCCCTCAAAGATCGTCAGGGCCTCCTGCGCACTGCCGATGGTGGTGTTTTGTTTCTCGACGAAATTGGCGAGCTTGGCCTGGACGAGCAGGCCATGTTGTTGCGTGCCCTCGAAGACAAGACCTTCCTGCCGATGGGCTCAGACCGCGAAAGCCGCAGCGACTTTCAACTGATCGCCGGCACCAATCGCGACCTGCTTGAGGCTGTGCGGGAAGGCAGATTCCGCGAGGATCTCCTGGCCCGCATCAACCTTTGGACCT
>JBIPMY010000457.1:0-4809 GCA_044376335.1 Bryobacter sp. | reverse complement strand
ACTGGCTACAGTGTGCATTTGAATCGAGGCAAGTTCCGCTTTGAGAGGTTGGGACGCATCGAGGGGATCGGAGTGGGCGAACCGGGTGGAGTGGCAGTGGCGGATCTCAATGGGGACGGGCACCTTGATCTGGTATCGGGTAGCCACGATAGCTACAGAATCGCTGTCCTGACTGGAGATGGCAAAGGGCGATTTCATGCGGTTGCGGGTTCGCCCTTCGTCCCCAGAAAAGGAGGCCGGCCGCACAATCACAGTCTTGCCGTGGCAGATCTGAATGGAGATGGTTACCTCGATATCGCCTCAGCCAACATCGGGGATGGTGACCTGACATTGATGCTGGGAGACGGCAAAGGAGGTTTTCGTGAGGCTGCGAATTCGCCCCTGCCTTTGGGGACTGGGGCTTATCAAGTGAAAGTGGCCGACATCAATCAAGACAAGATTCCGGATCTGATTGTGGCCAGTACGCATGATCAGGGCCCGGACTTGCTGGTGGCACTCGGCAGGGGTAAAGGTAATTTCGACTTCGTGCAAAATCCAGGCACGAACAAGCAGAAAGCCAGAACGGCACAACTGGAGATTGCGGATTGGGATGGAGACGGCAAGCTCGACGCGGTTGTTGGCCCTGATGCTGGTGGCCGGCCGCACGTGTTGCTAGGTGATGGCAAAGGTGGCTTCCGAAGGTCGCAGAAGACTTTGCCAGGGCAGGGGCGCACCTGGCAATTTCAGTTGCTCCCGAATCAAATCGTTGCTGCGGCTGGAGATCACGTAGATGTGATTGGAGGCATGCAGTACAAGCGATTGGAGGCAGGAGCATCCACCTGGTATCTGGTTGTGGCAGACTTCGATGGCAACGGCAAGCCCGATCTTGCAGTGGCCTCAGGCGTTGAGGTGCGTGTTCATTCTCTCGATGGCTTCATCGATCTCGGCAGTCGACTTGAAGCCGATCGTGACGGCATCCACCTTGCCAAACTGCATCACGAATTTCACTGAGGCATCGCGCTGCTCGGGCGTGATGAACTTGCCTTCGCCCATGATCTTCATGCCCAGAACGCCAGTGCCCTGTGCGTGTACTTTCTCGATAGTGGGCAATACTTCAGAGCGGTCGCCCGGGACATTTGCTTCATCGCGCAGATTGTCCATGCGGGTTCCGTCATGGTTTACACGCATCAGAGCTACGTCCAGCCAGTTGTTGCCGGCATAGGCGCGAATCGGTTGCAAGCCATGCCCTGAGCATCCATGGCAGCGAATCAACTGCTTGTGCTTGGCTTCAGACAGAGCGTCGCGCAGGGCTTCCAGCTCTTTGGGCCAGGTGGTGGTCTTCACGTTGTGCAGCAAGAAGATGTCGAAGTAGTCGGTGTTCAACTCGCGGCGGAAGCGCTCGATGTCGTCCATTGGCTTATAGCCTTCACGGGCGGCATTCTGCCAGCGCAGCTTGGTCATCAGCCGGTAGTTCTCGCGCGGAATTCCCTTGAGAGCTTCGGCCAGCATCTCGTGCATCTGATCGTAGTTGTCAGCCGATTCAAAGAAGCGGATGCCGCGATCATAGGCATGCCGAACGAGGCGGGTAAATTCCTTTTGCCCTAACTCGCGCTGGATGCGGCCGCCGTGAGTGCCCGTGCCAAAGGCAAGGCGCGTCACCTTCACGTTGGTCTTACCAAGGGTGACCCAATCCGTTGCAGAACGTTTTGCCGCCTGCAATTGAGGAAGAGCAGAAGCAACCGCTGCACCAGCAGTCACCTTCAGAAGATCGCGACGCGAGAAATTTGACATGCCGCTATTGTAACGGATCGCAACTACCAGGCGGGCTCGGGGTCTTTGCCCTCTTCGTGTTCGCAAGGAGCCCAAACCAGAGCAGTAAATCCGACTGAGATGTTGGTCTTCTTCGGCTTGATCGATACCGTCTCGATTTGGGCATTGCCTGAATCGAGCTTGGCCGTGATGGCGGCTACTGCGCTTTCCACTTCTTGCTCCAATTGAGCCATCTGCGCCTGAATTGCCTCGACGGTGTCGTTGGCCCGGCCAACATCACCCTGCTCACGCAGAACCTTGCCGGCCTGCTTGGCAGCAGTGGCGGCCTTACCGATATTCGTCTTTGAGAGAGCGCTTCCCCGGCCAAACATGGCGCCAAGCACTCCGCCGAGAATACTGATACCGGTACTCATCATTTCGCTCGAGCGTTGCTGCTCTTGCACCTGCTTGGCGGCTTCAGCCTTGCGCAAGCGCTCTGTGAGTGCATCGATCTTGGGCCGGAACTTGGTTCGAATCTTCTCCACTTCGGCATCCCGTTCTTCATGCAGCTCATGCGAGATGCGGGCACGGAAGTCAGACTCGGATTCTCCAGGATGCGAGAAGGCCTTCAGATCGGGCACGGTAAAGATATCCAGAGATTCACTCGCGTAGATGTGGGTAACCAGATCCTTCTGCCAGCCTGCATAGCTCTTCACTTTGGTGGCAGCGCCAGAAAGCTCGGCATAACCAATGCCTTCTGCGGGTGCGCCTTCCAGTTCATCCGGGTGTATGTCGGCAACCTGACTTTCCGTCCATTCCACTGGCGTGTTGTCGTCCTTCACCGGAGTCAAATAGACACGGTCTACCGATTCGTCGATACCAGACTTAGTGTCAGTAAAGCGGATCTTCGCGGCCACACACATATGGGGAAAGTACATGAGGTCTTTGCTGGAAGACCGGGCTGCGAGAAACTTCTGCAGCACTTCGGGCGGCAATACCGGGCGTGCGGCGGCAGGGGCAAGTGTTGGAATCTTTGCGCCTGCCTTAACATCGATCACCGGGTCGGGGCCCCTTGGCTGTAAGGCTCTTGATTTGATCGCGAGTCAGCGGGCCACGCAGATAGCTGAGTGCCCAACGCGTTTGAAAGATCGCCGGCGTATTGTTGTGAACGTTATTGAGATAGAAAACGCGCTTGCCGAGGCTTGAGAGGATTCGCTCGGTCTTGGCAGAATCAAACGCCATACCGGCTTGGGCACTTGCGCCACTCAGGCCTTCCATCAACCGGGCTTTGTCTCGCTCTGTCTGCAGGCGCCCAATGAACCAGGTGCCGCAATTGGCGAGGCCTTTGTAGTCGAGATCAACCGGGTTTTGAGTGGCAAGAACGATGCCGACACCAAACGCGCGCGCCTGCTTGAGCAGGGTCAGCAGCGGCTTCTTGGTGGGGGGATTGCCCAGCGGCGGGAAGTAACCAAAGATCTCATCCATGTAGAGGATGGCGCGCAAGCTGGAGGTGCCGGCCTGAGTGCGCACCCATCCGAGAAACTCATTCAGCAAGAGGGCGACAAAGAACATGCGCTCCTGATCGTTGAGGTGCGCGATTGAGATCACAGACACGCGAGGCTTGCCCTGGGCATTCCTGAGCAGCTTTCCAATATCCATCCCCTCGCCTTCCATCCAGGCAGCAAAGCCGGGGCTGGCCAGCAGGTTGTTTACCTGCATGGCAAGGGCGA
This sequence comes from Bryobacter sp., assembly GCA_044376335.1. Classification (GTDB taxonomy): domain Bacteria; phylum Acidobacteriota; class Terriglobia; order Bryobacterales; family Bryobacteraceae; genus Bryobacter. Next base: position 1,351 of record JBIPMY010000457.1, on the reverse strand, counting down.
AGCGATCTTTGGAGGGGAAGAAACTATCGATGTCGAGGACGCCGATCTTCTTGAAGGGAGGTTCCTGAATCTGGCCGATGATGCCGGCTAGATCGAGACTCTTGCCCTCGGCCCAATTGGCCTGAAAGATTTGCGAGAGCAGAATGTGTTCACGGCTCTGTAGCGGATCGGCATCGATGCCAAGCAGGCTGAGCACAGCAGTAGCCGCGTTTGAGATGCGATCGGTAAACATCTCGCGGTCTTCCATCAACTCATCAGTTGGAGCTTCGAAGCTCTTGAGGATCGACAGTGGCCGGCCCATCCGGGAGCCTGGAGTGTAGATCGTGAATTCGCTCGCCTGGCCCATGCGACGGATGCGTTCGCCGTCCTGATGCCAGTCTGCGAGGCCCTTGGTCCAAGCTTCGGATTGCTGCTTTGCAAAATCAGCGGGAGTCAGTTGCGCCTGTTGTGCTTCATCGGGATTCACCCAGGGCGCGAAGTCTGCGGGCTTCAGATCGGGAAACTGCAGCAGCAGGTTGCCCAGGTCGCCTTTAGGGTCAATCACAATGGCGGGAATGCCATCGAGTGCGGCCTCTTCCAGCAGTGAAACGCAAAGACCCGTTTTGCCACTGCCAGTCATGCCGACGCAGACTGCGTGCGTTACCAGGTGCTTGGATTCGTACAGAACAAGGTTGCCCTTGCGCTGTTTGTTGTCCAGATCAAATTCTTCGCCGAGGTAGAAAACCCCAAGTCCTTCAATGTTGGCCATCGAGGATAGTATCTCTCAGCCGGGTGCCGATCAGAATCCAGCTCAGCACAGCAGCACCATAAAGGCCGGCCATTACGTAAAGCGGGATCGACCAGTCGCCAAACCACTGCACGAGATAGGCGAGCACAATCGGGCTGAGCGTACCGCCAACTTGCCCGGCGGTGTTCATCGTTGCCGTCATCACAGCAGAGTTCTGCTTGCCAACATCGATGCACAAGGAGAAGGCTGCGCCGAGGGTAAACATGCTCACGCCATAGCTTAAGGCAATGAGGCTCGCGGCGAATTGCGGGTCTTCGGCACGGGCTGCAAAGAACATGGCGGTCATCGAGATCGAATAGGCGGTACCGGCCACGCCAGCACGCCCCCAGGACAAGCCCATCCGTTTGGTCACCACATCGGTTACGTATCCACCACAAAGAGAGGCAGTCGCGGCGATCACCATCGGAAGGCCTGCAAAGACTTCCATCTGGCCACGACTCATTCCGCGAATCTCAACCAGGTAGGTTGGCAGCCACGTGATGATGAAGTAAGTGCCCCAGGAGTTAGCCGCGTGGCTGATACAGATCGGCACAACCACGGGCAGCTTGAAGACGTCGCGCCAGT
>JBIPMY010000455.1:0-4818 GCA_044376335.1 Bryobacter sp. | reverse complement strand
CAAGTGGTGGTTGCGAACAATGGTTCGAGCGATGAAACTGCGTCTGAGGCTGAAAAAGCTGGGGCGAGAGTGGTGTCGACGGCAGAAAAAGGGTACGGAGCGGCTTGTCTGGCTGTACTTGAAGTGGTGCCGGATGATGTGATCCTCGTGTACCTGCAGGCGGACGGGAGTGAAGATGCGGGAGAGACGGAGCTTCTGGTGGCGCCGATCCTGCGAGGCGAGGCAGATTTGGTGATCGGGTCTCGGGTGTTGGGTGAGGCGTCGAAGGGGGCGCTGCGGGGGCATCAACGGTTTGGAAATTGGCTGGCGACGTCGTTGCTGAATCTGTTTTGGGGACAAAAGGCTACCGATCTGGGGCCGTTTCGGGCTGTGCGTGCGGGGGTATTGCGGGATTTGGGGATGCGGGACCGGAATTATGGCTGGACGATCGAGATGCAGGTAAGGGCGGCGCAGCGGGGATTGCGGGTGGTGGAGGTGCCGGTGCGTTACGGTCTGCGGCTGGCTGGGGAGGAAAAAGTGAGCGGGAACCTTGTGGGGAGTTCCCGCGCAGCGATTAAGATTTTGTGGGTGATTTTTCGGAGTGCGCTGGGCCGGTAGGTTTTGCGCTTGTGCCGAGTTAACGAATCGAGATCAGTTCGACGTCGAAGATGAGGGCGGAGTTGGGTGGGATGTCTGCGCCTGCGCCGCGAGCGCCGTAGCCGAGCTCTGAGGGGATGTAGAGGCGGTACTTGGCACCAGTGGGCATCAGTTGGAGGCCTTCGGTCCATCCGGGGATTACGCGGTTGAGGGGGAAGGAGATGGTTTCTTTGCGCTGATAGCTTGAATCGAAGATGCTGCCGTTGATGAGGCGGCCTTCGTAGTGGACTTCAACGGTGCTGGTGGGGCCGGGTTTGGCACCGGTGCCTTCACGCAGTACTTCATATTGCAAGCCAGAGGGGGTCGACTTGATGCCGTCTTTCTTGGCGTTTTCTTCGAGGAATTTCTTTCCGGCTTCCATGGGATCTCCCGAGTCTTGAGTTGGATTTTGATTGGCCCTCCAGATGATGCCCGCGAGGATGAGGGCGGCGAGGAGGAGCCAGACTTTGTAGTTCATTGTCCTTAGAGCAAGGTAACACGGGGGCGGGTTGCTATGATGTCGACAAATGCGGATATGGATCGGGTTTATTGCGTTTGGGGTGGTACTCTGCGGACAGATTCGCGAGGAGCAGAAGGTGTTGGTGGATGGGGTGATGGAGGTGTGGCAGTTGCGGTGGAAGTCGCCGCCGAAGCCTGTTTGCGAGCGCAACGAGGAGGCAACGACTTGCCCGTGTGTGGGGTTTGCATTTGGAGAAAGCGGGGAGTTGGATTTGGTGCGATGGCGCAATAATGTCGAGATCGACCGACTGGAATTGACGCCGTTTTTTGGGGAAGTGCCCACGGATGAGAAGCATAAGGCAGTTGTGAGCCGTTGGGATGTAGAGCCTGAAATGGCAGGTAATGCCGCTTCTTTCGGTAGACGAAAAGCCAAACGACTGATGCAGTTTGAAGACTACGATCATGATGGTGCAAAGAGTGAGTTCTTCTTGCATACATCGACTTTGCCTTGTGGAAAAAGCTATGGAGTGGTGGTGGGGATTTCCAAGATCAGACCAAAACTGCATGCCTTTCGATCTCGCAACGCAGTAATCGTAGTTCAGAAACAAACCTGGTTAGCTCTTAAGAATTCAAGGCAACCAGTACGAATTGTGGAATGGCCTTGCGATGACCACGCAGCAGAAGAGGAAACGGAAGTGGAGATTGGCTGGACGAAAATTGGTATCCAAGGAATGGTAAGGCAGTACAGTTGCGGAGTGAAACCCCGAGTAGTTGTCTCTGAGCAGCCGCTTTAGTCGTGACGGAGAGTTAGGGCAGGGTCTGTGTGAAGCACTCGGAGGGCTGGCCAGGTGGCTGCTAGTGTCGCGGCAAGGAAGAGCGCTATCGGGCTTAGCGTGAAGGCCAGCGGATCGTGGACAGTGATTCCGAAGAGGAGTGAGTTCAGGTATTGGCTCAGGGTGTAGGCGGCGAAGACTCCGGTAAGAGCTCCGGCCAGAGAGACCAGGATCGTTTCTTTGAGAACCAGAGTTAACAGGTTGGAAGGGGTTGCTCCGAGGGCGAGGCGGATGCCGAGTTCGCGGGTTCGCTGAGCTGCACGGTGGGATATCACTCCGTGGACTCCGACGATGGCGAGCGCCAGACCGAGAATCGCGAAGAGGGCTAACAGGAGGGCGGTGGAGCGCTGGCTGGTAGTGGATTCGGACCGGAGTTGGTCGAGGGTTGCGATGCTTGAGACTACTATGCCGGGGAAGGTGGATTGGAGTGCCGGGGTGATGGAGGCCTGGATGTTGCCGGGTTGGCTGGTGCGGATCATCGCTGAGAGTTGTAGAGTTTGCGCGACATTGGGAAGTGCGCGCGCGAGGGGGCGATAAGTGACGCCGTCTACCCAGGATGGATAGCCTTCGAGCGAGTGGTGTTTTACGTCGCCCACCACGCCCACAATCGTCAACCACTCATCGCCAGACATGGGTTGGATGCGTTTGCCAATGGCGCTTGCATTTGGCCAAAAACGCTTTGCGGTGGATTGGCCGATGATGAGGGCGTTTGTATCGGAATCGTTGAAGAGGCGGCCTTCGCGCAGAGGAATGCCTAGAGTCTCGAAGTAGGCAGGAGTGGCGAGGGTTTGCCAGAGAACAAATGCGGGATCGCGGGGGTTGCGCGGATGATCCTCAATTCTGGAAGCGACTGTCGAGAAACCTTTTTCCAGTGGTGCCATGTTGGCCCAGGCGACGGATTGAGTGCCGGGGAACTCGAGGAGCTTGCGGTTGAGGCTTGCGATGAAGGCGTTGCAGGTGTCGCGGTTGGGGCAGCGGCTGGGGCCGGCGGAGATACTGGCCGTAACGAGGCCTGTGGCTTTGAGGCCAGTATCGATTTGAGCGAGTTGCCAGAGGGTGCGGCCCATCAGGCCTGCGCCGATCAGGAGCGTGGTTGCGATGGCGAGTTGGGCACCAATGAGAGCTAGCGAGAGGGTTGAGGAGCGCTGCTTTCTTTTGACTAGTGGGGCGAGTGCGAAGAGGCCTAAAGTGAGCAGGAGGCTGGTAAAGGCACCGAGCAGGATGGATGGGTTTGCCATCGTTTCGCTGAGGCGTGGAGTGTCTTTGGGGAGCAGCGCGGGAAGGGCTTCAAAGATCAGTGAAGCGGCGAGGAGACCGGCAATGCCGCCGGCGGTGACCAGGACGAGGTTCTCGGTGAGGATCTGGCGGAGCAGGCGGCTGCGGTTGGCACCGAGGGCTTCCCGCATGGCGAATTCGCGCTCGCGCTGGATGGAGCGAGCGAGCATGAGGTTGCCGACGTTGCCGCAGGCGATCAAGAGCAGCAGAAGGGTTGCGATGGAGAGGACGAGGAGCTTGGGGCGGACTTGTTTGCCTAGCAGTTCATCGTGACGGACGATGAGTGCGCCGGCGCCATAAGCGTCTGGCATGCGCCAGGGGAAGAGCTCGCGGGTGCGGTTGATGATGGGTTTGATTTCGGCCTGGGCTGAGTTGATGGTTGCGCCGGGTTTTAGACGGCCGATAGCGAAGAGGTTGCCGCCACCCCACATGTAGCCGACGTTGCGTGGGTCGATCGCGATGGGTAACCAGAGGTCGGTGCCTGGGGTTGGGAAGGTGAAGCTTTGCGGCATGACGCCCAGGACTTCGTAAGGCTTTTCGTCGAGGAGGATTTTGCGGCCGAGAATGTTGGGGTCGCTGCTAAAACGGTCTTGCCAGAGGCGGTGGCTGAGGACGGCAACGCGGTGTTTGCCGGCTTGCTCTTCGCCTGGGTTGAACCAGCGGCCTCGGGCGGGAGAGACATCGAGAACCGAGAGGAGGTTGGATGTTGCGTTGGAGGCTTCGAGGCGGGCGGCATCGCCGTTTTCAAATAGGTTGACCTGGATGCTCGCGAGGTATCCGGCGTAGTCTGCAGCTTTGGCGAGACTGCGAATTGTGGTGATGGGGCCGACGCCGGCCACGCCTTCGTCGATCTCAATGAGACGGTCTGGAGATGGATATGGAAGGGGCCGGAAGAGGATGCCGTAGGCGGTGGCGAAGAAGGCGGTGTTGGCGCCGATGCCGAGGGCCAGAGTGAGAATTGCGGCGAGGGCGAAGCTGGGGGAAAGACGGAGGCTGCGGATGGCGTATCTGGTGTCGGTGGCGAAGTCTTCGAGCCACTGTGTGCGGCGGGTGTCGCGGCATTGCTCGGCCGTGCTGGTTACAGGGCCGAAGAGGAGACGGGCTTGTCTTTCGGCTTCTGCTTCGGAGAGGCCGGTGGCGAGGAGTTCGGCCTTTTGCTCGGCGAGGTGGAAGGTGAGTTCGTCTTCGAGTTGGTGGTCGAGCTGGTCTCTTTGGAAGAGGGCTTTGAGGCGGAGGGCGAGGCGAGTCAGGTACAGCATGGATGGATCCTTCAGGCGTGCTTGACAACGAGTTGGACGGCGGCGGAGAGACGGTCCCACTCGTTGAGTTCGTGGGCGAGTTGTTTCTTGCCGGCTTTGGTGAGGGAGTAGAACTTGGCAACGCGGCCGGATTCTGTGGGTTTGGTTTCTGATTCGATCCAGCCTTGTTGCTCGAGACGATGGAGGGCTGGATAGAGAGAGCCTTGCTGCACTTGAAGGACGTCGTTTGAAACTTGCTGGATACGCTTGGCGATGGCCCAGCCGTGGACGGCGCCGGTGGAGAGGGTTTTGAGGATGAGAAGGTCGAGGGTGCCCTGGATCAGATCGGATGGTCGGCTCACACTATGATTATCTACAATGTTTGTAGATTATCAAGG
>JBIPMY010000456.1:0-4818 GCA_044376335.1 Bryobacter sp. | reverse complement strand
CTTCAGCCGGCAGATGGATTGCCTCGATTGCCACAACCGCCCGAGCCACGAATTTGCTGTACCGGATCGTGCAGTGGACAAGATGATGGCCGACGGCAAGCTTCCACAGTCGATTCCCCTGTTTCGCAAGGCGGCGCTGGAAGTGCTGAAGGGTGAGTACGGCACTGGAGCTGCGACGGCGATTCCCGAGAAGCTCAAAGCTTATTACCAGAAGAATCAGCCTGGTGCGCTGGCATCGAATCAAGGCGAGCTGGACAAGGCTGGCAAGGCACTTGCAGATCTTTATGGCCGTAACGTTTTCCCGGCAATGAAGATCACCTGGGGAACTTATCCCCAGCATTTGGGGCATACGGATTCTCCTGGCTGCTTCCGCTGCCACGGGGAGGAGTTGAAGTCGAAGACTCCCGGTAAGGCGATTACGCAGGATTGCGAAGCCTGCCACAAGGTGCTTGGCGTTGAAGAGAAGAATATGAAGGCATTACAGGAACTTGGAGGTTGATCATGCGTGAACGATTCGGAATGCGTCTATGGCCAGCAGTATTAGTTGGTGGCCTGTTGGCAGCTGCAGGATTGGTGAGTGGCGTGGGCAAGAATGCCTTTAATGCCGCTCAAAAGGCGTTTTACGCCGACGAAAAGACGATCAATTTCGTAAGGCCGGGCCTCGATCTTAAGATACTTGCTGCGGTTGTAAACCCGGATGGGTCTATGGCTGCTCGAATCAAAATCACAGACCCGTTGGGCGTGCCTCTTGACCGCCTTGGCGTGTTTACGCCAGGTCCGGTAAACATTAGTTTTGTAGCTGCGTCTATACCAAAGGACGACAAAGTCTACACCTCTTACACTACGCGAGTGCAAACCAGCCCCATCAATAGAGTTTCAGCTACACAGGCTGCTGCAGACACAGGTGGTAGTTGGGTGAAGAATGCCGAAGATGGTGAATACACTTATACTTTCAGAACAAGAGCACCCGCTGGCTTCGACCGCACTGCAACCCACACCATCGGTGCCTATTCCAGCCGCAACCTGACAGCCTTTGATCTTGGCACCAACTACGCTAGCGCAACGTTCAACTTTATTCCTGCTGGCGGTGAAGTAACTCAGGTTCGCGATGTGATCAAAACCGCAACCTGCAATGCCTGCCATGTTCAGGTATCGGCCCATGGCGGTTCCCGCATAGGCATGGAAATGTGCGTGCTGTGTCACACTCCCCAGACTGTAGATCCAGATACTGGCAATACGGTTGACATGACCGTCATGACGCACAAGATTCACATGGGCAAGGATTTGCCCAGCGTCCGGGCTGGAACCAAATACCAAATCATTGGCAACGCCCAGTCCCTTCATGATTTCTCAGCGGTAGGCTTTCCAGCCAACGCGAGAAACTGCACCGCCTGTCATGCCCAGACCGGCCCGAACGCAGCGAGCCAGGCTACGGCCATGTTTAACCCGACTCGTGCGGCTTGCGGTTCCTGTCATGACGGAATTGACTTCGCTGCTGGCAAGGGCCACATTGCACAGGCAGATGACGCCCGCTGCTCCACTTGCCACCGGCCTGAAGGCGAGCGCGAGTGGGACATCTCGGTCAAAGGCGCGCATGTTGTTCCAGAGTTCTCGAAGAACCTGAAAGGGCAGTCGATTGAGTTGCTTGAAGTGAGCAACACTGGCCCGGGACAAAACCCGACGGTTACCTATCGCTTGAAGGATGCAGATGGCAAGATTCTTGCGCCGACCGACATGACTTCGCTCTCGCTGATTCTCGCGGGCCCGGCTCCAGATTATGTCGCTTACTGGTCTGAAGCTTCGCGTACAGATACGCTCTCACCGAGCGGATCAGCCACGCACCGCTTTGCGCGGACGATTCCTGCCGATGCCAAGGGCACTTACACGATCAGTGCCGAAGGCTATCGCAACGTTGCCTTTGAAGGTCCAGGACGGATTCCCACTACAGTTCGGGATCCCCTTAAGAATGTTGTGAAGTACTTTAGCGTAGACGGCACAGCAGTGACGCCTCGAAGACAGGTAGTAACGGTTGAGAAGTGCAACGCCTGCCACACCCGGATTGAAGCGCACGGCCGTAATCGCAATCAGATCGAAGAATGCGTGATCTGTCACAATTCGACGATGACCGATTCGGCTCGTCGTCCTGCCGCACAGGCTCCGAATGAGTCGATCAGTTTCGGCACAATGGTGCACCGGATTCATACCGGCAAGGAGCAGGGCCGTCCCTACATCATCTACGGCTTTGGTGGTTCGGAGAACAACTTCAGCGAAATTGGCTTCCCCACCAGCGCTGCGAATTGCACTACCTGCCACGTAAACAACTCTCAGAATCTGCCGCTACGGGCAAATCTGAACCCCGTCACCGATCCACGTGGATGGCTGCCGAGTCTGGGTGTAACGAGTGCTTCGTGTCTGAGCTGCCACAGCTCAAGGGATGCTGCCGTACACGCCCAGATCAATACTTCGCCACTTGGTGAAAGCTGCACAGTTTGCCATGGCGCAAATGCAGAATTCTCTGTAAGCCGCGTCCACGCAAGGTAAGATGCGAATCAAATCAACCACTATCGTTCTCTTGTTACTGCCCTTCGTTGCCGGTGCGGCCCCCAAAAAGGCTCGCACCGACAAAGAAGGGTATGCCGGAACCGAAGCTTGTCTGGTTTGCCATGAAGATATGGGCAAGGCTTTTTTGAAGAGCCGCCATGGAATCATCGAAAACGACAAAGGACGGGGATGGAAGGGGCAATCGTGCGAATCCTGCCATGGGCCGGGCACGAAACACGGCGAGGCAGCTGAAGCCAAGTTCATTCTCAACCACGTTAAGGCCAGCCCACGTGAAGCAGATGCTTCGTGTTTGTCTTGCCACAAGAACCAGGCCACGCATTCAGGTCGAATCAGTGGCTCTCATGCCAAGGTGCAGGTTGCGTGTGTCAGTTGCCACTCGGTCCATCATGCAGTAAATGATTCGTCACTTCCGCTCATGCGTGACTTCAGTGAAAAATCGCCTGCAGCGTTGGCCCGGTTGCCAATAGCTGCAACACGCCCGGCCAAGATCACTGAGCTTTGTTCAAGCTGCCATGCAAGTGCCTGGGCCGCCTTCCAGCGTCCACATACGCATCCGGTAGCGCAGGGCGCAATGTCCTGTGTGGATTGCCATAACCCGCACGGAACGTCTCGTCCCTTTGGGCTAAACACGACTGCCAGGATTACCAATTCTGAGCCCGGTTGCTTTAAGTGCCATTCCGACAAGCGCGGGCCTTTTGCTTTTGAGCATGCACCAGTAAGGATGGAAGGTTGTAATGCCTGTCATGAAAATCATGGCTCAGCAAATCCGCGTATTTTGAACCGGGCGGAGGTACGCCATGTATGTCTGGAATGCCACTCCAATGTGCCTGCCACTACTAACCGAAGTGGAACGCTGGGCACCGTAGCTACGGGCTTTCATGACCTGAGGCTGCCAGCCTACCAGAACTGCACCACTTGCCACACCAAGGTGCACGGGTCACACATCAATCGGGACTTACTGCGATGAAGAAATTAACTTTAATAACGATCATCGCAAGCTGTTTAAGTGGCCAAGAGCCGGCCAAGCCGGTTGCTGAAAATCCTCTGCAGATGCAAAGTGATATTGGCTATCGCATGCTCACGGGGCAACATGGCAACATCAACACCTATCGCAGCGTGGTGAATCTTGGTGAGGGCCCCAGGCTGCTTCAGTTTCAATCTACATACAAGCCTCCGAATACGAAGCTCTTCGACGAATTTCGAATTCATGGTGCCAACTGGGGCGACCCGCTGAATTCCTTCCAGTTGAATGCGGAGAAGACAGCGTTGTATCGGGTGAATTTTCAGTACCGGAACATTGCTTACTTCAATACGCTTCCTTCGTTTGCCAGCCCTCAGTTGGGACGCTTGGGGGCTTCATCTTACGCCACCAGCCAGTCCTGGCAGGATACGCGGAATCGTTTCTGGAATCTGGATCTGGACTTGCGGCCAGGGCGCAGGCTTCAGCCCTTCTTTGGTGTTGCACAAAATACCAGTCGAGGCTTGGGCGTAAGCCCTATGGTGCTCGATGAGAATAGCTATCCGGCGGCCAGCCTCATTGATACGGGATACACAGTTTTCCGCGGCGGAATTCGGCTGGAGACAGAGCTGTTTCACTTAAGTCTCGAGCAGGGTGGTGCGACTTTTCATGACGGAACATCGCTGGTGAACAATTCGTTGAACTTTGGGAACCGTGAAAATACTTACTTTGGCCGCCAACTCTCAATAGGTGATTCAACGCGGCTTTATGATGTAACGGGCAATCATCTTTACTCCTCAGCCGACCTCACGATTTCGCCCGTGTCCTGGCTGGATTTGAGCGCCGAGTATTATTTCTCGCAACCGAAATCGGAAGTACGCTTTAACGAGTCCGCCCGAGGTACGATTCTCTGGCTGGACTCACTCCGGTTTGTCAACGGCCAGCAATCCATGGCGACTGGGTACGCCAATCAACCAAGAACTGCCGGCGGGCTAACGCTGGAGATTCGGCCTTTCAGCCGGCTTCGGATCATTGATGCCTGGCAAGTAGAGCACATGCACAATGCAGGCTCTATCTCGTTTGGAACCACGCTGGATGGCCGGGCTCTTAACCCTGTAAACTCAAGCGACCGTCTGGTGCTGAGGCAAAACGAACAGAGGCTCCAGGCATTCTTTGATGTGTCAAAACGCTTGACCGTCTTCGGTGGGCATCGTTATCTCTGGGGCGACGCTGAAGTGCGCCGCGCCACTTTGGCTCCCGGCGGGCCACGGGAGTTTGGGTATTTGAATCGTCATTCT
>JBIPMY010000114.1:0-15328 GCA_044376335.1 Bryobacter sp. | reverse complement strand
TGCCACCAACACCTCAACAAGTGCAAGCCTTCGTCAATGACAAAAGAGCTGACGCCTGGCCACGCCTGATCCAGCAGTTGCTCGACAGTCCGCACTACGGCGAACGCTGGGGCCAGCACTGGCTCGACGTGGTTCGCTTTGCCGAGACCGATGGCTTTGAATACGACACACACCGCACAGAAGCCTACCGCTACCGCGACTATGTCATCCGGGCCTTTCAGAACGACAAGCCTTACGACCGCTTCATCACCGAACAATTGGCGGGCGACGAGATCGCGCCTCAAGAGCAGGAATCTGTCATCGCGGCAGGCTTCAATCGTCTCGGCCCGCTTCGCAAGAACGCCGGCAATCAGGAAGTAGCTTCCTCACGCAATGAAGTTTTGACCGAGATGACCAACGCTGTTGGTGCCGCACTGCTTGGGGTCACCCTCGGTTGCGCCCGCTGCCACGATCACAAGTTTGACCCGATCCGGCAGAGTGACTATTACCGCATGCAAGCGTACTTTGCATCGACCCTGGAGAATGACTTCCCACTCACCGATCGCGAAGCCCGAACCACCTGGGAGGCAACCGTCAAGCCGATCGACGCCAAGATCAAAAAGATGCAAAGCGAGATGGCCAAAGCCGACCCGGTGACGCAGGAAGCAATCGGGAAGCAGATAGCTGAACTCGAAAGCACCAAGCCACCTCCACCGCCCACGCTCTACAGTGTCAAGACGGACCTCGCCAAGCCCTCACCGATCCATCTGCTGGCGCGTGGCGAATACACCGCCAAGGGTGACAGCGTTGGCATGCGCCCCATGGGCATTATGCTGCCTGAAGGCACACCGGAAGACAAAGACATCCAGCAGCCACGTACACGTCTGGCCGGCTGGGTGACCTCAAAAGAAAATCCGCTTACGGCCCGCGTGATGGTGAACCGCATCTGGCAATATCACTTTGGCCAGGGTATCGTTGTCACTCCAAACGATTTCGGCCGCATGGGTGGCCGCCCCTCGCATCCAGAACTGCTCGACTTCCTGGCAAACGAGTTTGTGCAAAGCGGCTACAGCGTGAAGCACATCCACAAGCTGATCCTGAGTTCAAGTACCTGGATGCAGGCCAGCGACACAAAGAACATCAAAGCCTCAACTGACGATCCAGAGAACAAACTCCTCTGGAAGTTCAGCCGTCGCCGCCTCACGGCCGAAGAGCTGCGCGACTCCATGCTGATTGTCTCAGGCAACCTGAACACCAAACAGGGTGGCCCTTCTGTGATCGTGCCGATCGAGAAAGAACTGGTTGCGGCTCTCTACAATCCAACCCAGTGGAAGGTAACGCCCGACGCATCCGAGCACAAGCGCCGCAGCATCTACCTGCTGGTAAAGCGCAACCTGCACCTGCCGATGATGGAAGTCTTTGACGCCCCAGACGCGCTGGTAAGTTGTGCGCGGCGCGAGTCCTCAACCCATGCCCCGCAAGCCCTCGAACTCCTGAACGGCACCTTCAGCAATGAACAAGCCGACGCCTTCGCCGCAAAGCTGGCCAAGTCCTCTGGCGGCAAGCCGGAGAAGATGGTGGATCAGGCCTATCAGTTAGTTGCCGGCCGGCTGCCCAGCATCAAAGAGCGTCAGGTTGCCCTCGAATTTGCACGCACAGCCACCCCTCACGAGTTCGCACTAGCCATGCTGAATCTGAGCGCTTTCATCTACGTCAACTAGGAGCAACCATGAGCGAACATGTCCGTTACACACGCAATCGCCGCGAGTTTTTAGGCGAAGCCTTCTGCGGCTTTGGTGCCCTCGCCTATGGTGCTCTCGAAGCTCAGGCCGCAACCAAGAACCCGCTTGCGCCCAAGCTGCCTCATCACGCAGCCAAGGCCAAAAGCGTGATCTTCCTCTTCATGGCCGGCGGCCCCAGCCACATGGAGACCTTCGACCCCAAGCCGCTGCTCAACCAGTTGCACGGCCAGAAGCGACCAGCCGAATTCGGTGAAGCCAAGTATCAATTTGTCACCTCAGAAGCCAAGCTGCTGGGCACCAAACGCACCTTCAAAAAGTACGGCAAGAGCGGCATCGAAGTCTCCGATCTGCTGCCACACACCGCCGAGTGCGTTGATGATCTCGCCATCGTCCGCTCCTGCCACGGCGACATGGTGGTCCACTCAGCCGCCCAGTATCAGATGATGACTGGCCGCATCATCCCTGGCTTCCCCTCGATGGGCGCCTGGACGGTTTATGGGCTCGGCTCTGAGAGCAACAGCCTGCCCGCCTACTGCGTCTTGCCCGATCCACACGGAGCACTCGAGGCCGGACAGCCGATGTACCTGAACGGATTTCTTCCTGCCGTCTATCAGCCCACGATGATGCGTCCCGGCAACAAGCCCGTGCTCAATCTGGGCTTGCCACAAGGCGTGCAAATTGAAGAACGCACCAAGACCATCAAATACCTCAAGGCCATGAATCAGGCAGCCTTCGCCGGAGAGGACAACGAACTCGAAGCCCGCATCGCCGCCTACGACCTCGCCTTCAAGATGCAGATGGAAGCCCCTGAAGTCTTCGACATCTCCAAAGAAGACGAAGCCACCAAAGAAATGTACGGCGTCGGCAAACAACCCACCGACGACTACGGCCGTCGTTGCCTCCTCGCTCGCCGCCTCGTAGAAAAAGGCGTGCGCTTCGTTTGCGTCACCTCCGGTGGTGGCCCCGGCAACCTGCAATGGGACGCCCACGACGACATCGAAGAAAACCATCTGCGAATGGCCAAACAAACCGACCAGCCCGTGGCCGCTCTGCTCAAAGACCTCAAGCGCCGCGGCCTGCTCGATCAGACCCTCGTGCTCTGGGGTGGTGAATTCGGCCGCAGCCCGGAATCACAAGGCAACAAGGGCCGAGACCATCACAATCTCGGCTTCAGCATGTGGATGGCTGGCGGCGGTATCAAGGGTGGAACCGTAGTCGGAGCCACCGATGCCATCGGCCTCAAGGCCATCGAAAAGCCTTATCACTTCCGCGACATTCACACCACCGTGCTCAACCAGATGGGCCTCAATCAGCACGCGTTAAGCTACATGCACCTGGGCCGAAAAGAAAGACTCACCGAAATTGAAGGAATGGTGATAAAAGAGATCGTTTGATCTCATGATTACCAACAACACGCTCACCCCCTCCCAGAGAAGCCTTCTCTTCAATGGAAGCTGCATGGCACTCATCGCCACCGCACTCTGTTTCGCCATCAGAAGCGACGTCTTCGACGCACAGGCGGCCGAGTTCGCCCTCTCCAAAGAACAGATCGGCTGGACGGCATCGACAGCCTTCTGGGGCTTCACTGTAGCCATGTTGTTTGGTGGCCCACTGTGTGACCGCATCGGCATGAAGCCACTCCTCGGCGCAGCCTTCGTGATGCACCTGACAGGCGTGTTGATCACGGTAGTCGCTCAGGGGTTCTGGAGCCTCTACTCAGCTACTCTCGCCATCGGAATCGCCAACGGCCTCGTCGAAGCGGCCATCAATCCCCTGGCCGCAACTCTCTACCCGGAGCGCAAAGTGCAAAAGCTCAACTTGCTCCATCTCTGGTTCCCGGGAGGCATCGTCATTGGTGGCCTCATCGCCTGGATGCTCACCGGCCTCGACATTGGCTGGCGCATCAAGTCGGCAACCATTCTGATCCCAACCCTGATCTACGCCTGGATGATGTTCCGACTTCCCTTCCCTCGCACAGAGGCCGTCGCTCAAGGCCTTTCGCTCAAAGACATCTACGCCGAAGCACTGCGCCCCATGTTCTGGCTCTTCTTTGGCTGCATGATCCTGACTGCAGCTTCAGAGCTTGCTCCCAACCAGTGGATGCCCTCCATCCTTTCCAAGACAACAGAGTTGCCTGGCATCGCTCTGCTGGTGTGGATCAGCGGCATCATGGCGCTCGGACGCGCGTCGAGCGACTGGGTTTTCGCCCGTATCTCTTCTGTTCCCTTGATGATGGTAAGCACGCTTCTGGCCAGCGTCGGCCTCTACACGCTTAGCAGTGTCAGCGGCTCGGCAGCAACCCTCGCCGCCTCGGCACTCTTTGCCGTAGGCGTCACCTTTCTGTGGCCAACGATGCTTGGCATCACGGCAGAACGCTTCCCGCGTGGCGGTGGCTTTCTGTTGGCGCTCATGGGCGGCGTGGGCATGTTGAGCAGCAGTTTCACCGTTCCAATGATTGGCCGTGTCTACGATCAGTCTGGCCCGGCAGCGGCCTTGCGTACGGTCACCGTTCTCCCGCTAATAGTTTGTGTCATCTTCGCATTTCTGTGGTTCTCTGAAAGAAATGCTCCCAAGGTAAAGGCAGTTGGTCATGCTTAGAAGATCGTTTATCCCCCTCGCAGCAGGCATTCCCTTCTGCAGTCAAGCTCAATCAGCAAGCAAAGCAGGCTTCGCTGAATCTGACATCACACCGGCCATCGGCAGTGAGATTCCAGGCAACTATCGCAAGCAGTTTCACAAGACGCTCCACGACCCGTGCAAGGTAAGAGCGGCCTACTTCGAATCTGCCGGCAAGCAGGTCTGCCTGGTGGGCCTCGATGCACTGATGATCCCGCGCCATCTGGTTGAGAAGATCCGGGCCCGCGTCCCTGGTGTCGACCTGATGCTCGGCGCATCGCACTCGCATTCCTCCGGCCCCGTCGGCATGGTGCAACCGGGCGAATACGATCATGCTTCAAAAGAGATTCAGGATCTTGCCTACAACCAAAGCTCAGCCGCCGATGCTAAGTATCTGAAGCTGGTAGAAGACCAGACCGTGCAGGCAATTGAAGCGGCCCGCCGTAACGCGAAAACGTCACTATGGGGCTTCGGTGCAGGCAAAGAAGACGCTGCCATTTTCAACCGTCGCTTTCTGATGAAGAACGGCCTGGCCGTAACTCATCCACGCCCAGGCAACCCCGACATCGTAAAGCCCGCAGGCCCTGTCGACGGCACCGTCACCGTACTCGGCGTCTTCAACGAATCCAAGCAGCTCACCGGCTGTGTGGTGAATTATTCCTGCCACGCCACAACCAGCCCACGCGGAATCTCCGCCAACTGGATCTACTTCATGGAGCGCGCCATTCGCGGAGCCTTTGGCGACGGCGTAGTAGTGGTCTTCCTTCAAGGCTTCTCGGGCGATGTAACTCAGGTCGACAATCTCGATCAAACAGAGACCCCAAGTGGCCTGGACTATGCGCGCCTTGTGGGTGGCCGTGTTGGCGCAGAAGCTGTCAAGGTGCTTCTCTCGATGAACCCAGGCCCGCCGCAGCCCATCACAACAACAGTAAAGGAATACGTAGAAGGCCGCCGCATTCCAGGCCAGGAGCGCGTTGCCAAAGCCAAAGCCACCATCGCAAACACAGCCATCAACCAAAGCAGCGCCGAGTGGGTCTTTGCCAAAGAGATCGTTCTGCTCGATGCCCAACTCAGCAAGCAGCGTGCCATGCCGATCGAGTTGCAAGCCATCGCCATCGGCCCTGCCGTTTATATCTCGGCCCCCGGCGAAATGTTCGTCGAACTCGGTCTTGAAATCCGCAAGGCCAGCAAATTCCCCTTCACCAATCCTGTCTCTTTAGCCAACGGTTGCGTAGGATACGTCCCCACGTTGTCAGCCTTCGGCGAACACGGTGGCGGCTACGAGCAGCGGCTCAGCAGCTACACCAACCTCGTCCCCGATGCTGGCCCGCGCATGGTGCGTGAATCGATCCGCCTGATCTCAGCGCTGTCACCAACGCCTGTGAGCAAGCGAGCCAACGGCGCCCCCTTCACAGCCTCATGGGACTACGGCACCGTGGCCCCGGACAATCCGGCCATCACACCCAAGTCGCCGATCATCCTCTTCAACGGCCGCGACCTCACCAACTTCTACCACTACACAAGAGAAAGCAAGCTCGAAGACCCAAACAAAGTCTTCACAATCGCGAATGGAATCCTCCGGATTTCTGGCCAGGAGTGGGGCGGCATCACAACCAACGAGATGTACCGCGATTACCGGCTGGTGGTCGAGTGGCGCTGGGGCCAGAAGGGCTGGAACGAACGCGAAAAGAAAGCCCGCGACAGTGGCATTCTCATCCACGGTCACGGCCCCGACGGAGGCTACAACGGCATCTGGCTGGAGAGCATCGAATCGCAGATCATCGAAGGCGGCTCCGGTGACATCCTGGTAGTCGCCAAGAACACTCCCATGTCCGCATCCTGCCTCTGCAACATCGAAGGCAAGGAGATGTACTACAACCCCCAGGGCACCACAATGACCCGCACCAGTGGACGCATCAACTGGTACGGACGCTCTCGCCAGTGGAAGGACGAATTCGGCTTCCGCTCAAAGACCGAAATTGAGAAGCCTGTCGGCCAATGGAATCGCCATGAGGTGATTGCCGCCGGAGACCGCATGGTGAACCTGCTCAACGGCAAAGTCGTCAGCGGAGCATTCGATCTTTCCCACACCCAGGGCAAGATCCAGGTGCAAAGCGAACTGGCCGAGATCTTTGTGCGACGCATCGAGCTCCATCCGCTCAAAGACCCCGATTGGAAGTTGGCCGAATCTGTCTCAGCCAAATAAAAGAAGGCCTCCCGAAAGGGAGGCCTTTTTACTGCTTTGAAGCTTAGAAGCTATAGCGCAGAGCAATCTGGATCTGCCGCGAATCAATTCGCGTGCTGCTGATTACGCCATAGGTTGGGGTACGCAGCGTTGATCCAGGTTGAGAGAAGTTTGCATGGTTGGGCAAGTTGAAGAACTCACCACGAAGGTCCACCTTATGGCGGCCTTCGTTCCAGGCAAATGCTTTGTTGATGGAGGCGTCAAGACCGGCAATGCCGGGCCCGATCAGAGTGTTACGGCCACCGGTGCCAAAACGGAAGTCTGTGATGGCAGCCGGGTTTTGTCCGAGACGATCGACAAAGGCGGAGGTGTTGAAATACTGTGCGACGGTCTTGGGGCCAGCGTTACCATTCTGGCCAACAATTGCATCAGGTGCGCACCAGCCACCGGCACCGTTCTGGATGTTGCCAGGGCCGCAGAAAGCGCTGAAGGGGAAGCCAGCCTGGAAGGTGAGAATGCCACCTATCTGCCAGCCACCAAACATTGCATTGGCTACAGCGTTATCAATTCCAAACTTGCGGCCTTTGCCGAAGGGAATTTCATAGAGGAAAGAGTTGGTCAAGCGATGACGGAAGTCGAATGCCGACAAACCGCGATCCCGCCACAGCGAGTTATTCGGATCCATCGGGGTGAGGGGGTCACCGTCGGTGGTACGAACACCAGATCCATTGTCGATCGACTTCGAATACGCATAAGAGCTCAACAGCGTAAAGCCATGTGAGAAGCGATGCTGCAAGCGAGCCTGCAGTGAATGATAGTTGGAGTGGGCGGCCGCGTACATGTTCTGGAACGCACCGTTAAATTTGGGGAAGGCGCGGTTGTCGTTCGGATTGCCGGGGCGCGGCTGCGGCAGATTGTAGCTCGAAAGCCGGCGCAGCTTGATGCCAGCCGATCCCATATAGGTAACCTCAAGCGACATGTCTTTGGTGAGCTGACGCTGAATGGCCATCTGCCACTGAGCGACGTAAGAGGTGCGCTCGCCGTACTGGTTGATCAGAAGGAAGCTGGGCGCACCGGCCTGGGTAAAGAGGCGGTTCCAGGTTAGGTTCGGAGTTGTCGTGTTGGCAACTTCAGCCTGACGAATCGTGAAAGGAATGTTACGAACAATATCGAATACAGCGTTGCCGATATCACGAACGTAATAGATACCGAAGCCGGAGCGAAGTACTGTCTTAGAATCCAGCTGGTAGGCAAGGCCAATACGCGGCCCAAGATCATTGCGGTCGGGCATACCAGCTCCGCGGCCAAAACGGCCATCGCGAACCAGCTTCCAGGTAGGAGGCGCAGGGAAGGCAGGATTACCCTGATTGATGTCCCCTGTACCAGCGCGCACGAAGGTGGGTTCGACAGAGTTGTCCCACTTGAAATCGACGTTTACAATCGCGTCGTGCTTGTCCATAAAGGGAGATTCATATTCCCAACGCATACCGATATTGAGCGTCAACTTTGAGCTCACCTTCCAGGCATCCTGGAAGAAGATGGCCATGTAGTTGTTGCGGAAATTTGCAATCGGGGCACCCACCTGACCTTCTGTGCCTGACATGACACCAAGCAACATGTCAGCCATCGGCTCACCCGTGTACTGGCCATTCCAGCTGAAGCGGCCACGCGGCACAACGGCACCAATCTGGTTGTAGCGAAGACGCCGGTATTCGCCACCAATCTTCATGCTGTGTTTGCCCTTGGTCCACGAGAAATTGTCTGTCCATTGGAAGGTCGTATTCCAGTTCAGGAAGGGACAATCATTGCACTCGCCAACATTGGTAAAGCCCGAGATCTGAAACACCGGAATACCCCAGAAGAGCGGATCCTGCGATACACCCTGCAGACCGAGTTCACCGACAACATTGCGAACCGATGCTCGCTGCTGTGTGTTCTGGGAGTTGAAGTAGTTCATACCGAATTTGAACTCGTTCACCTTGTTGGAACCGATCACCATCGTGTGGCCAATCACGCCTTGTTGGCCGAGGATCTTGACATCGTTGCCTTGGTCAAAAATGGAAGAGGGGATGTACTGTGGTTCCTGTGTTTGGCTAAAGCGGAAGAAGTAGGTTTGGTTCTGCGTGCCGGTCCAATCGGCGCGAGTTGTGAACTGATTGCCATCCGTGCGGCGGCCTTCGTCGTTCAGATAGTTATTGGTGATTCCAAGCGCTCCGCCGCCACCCTGATTGGGCAGCGGGAAAAAGTCGTTCAGAACTTTGGTAGATGTCGGAGCGATGCGGCTTGCCGGAATCGTGGCGTTGGGGAAGACGGTACCAGGATTCATAGGGTCGCGAATGCCCGCGGCGCGGTTCAGGAAACCAAAATTGCCTGAGCGAAAGCGTGCATCCGGCAGTGTTCCTGTCTGGGTCAGCGAGCGCCGTTCGCGCAAGCCTTCGTAGTTGAACATGAAGAAGAGCTTGTCTTTGCCATTGAAGATTTTCGGCAGAACAACAGGGCCCGAAATCGTGCCACCAAACTGATTGCGCTTGAAGGGGGGATTCACGCGAGCAAAGAAGTTGCGAGCGTCGAAGTAGGAGTTGCGAAGGAATTCAAAAGCAACGCCGTGCAACTGATTCGTACCGGCCTTTGTTGTAACGTTCACCTGTGCGATACCGCGGCCGTATTCTGCGCCAAAAACACCAGATTCAACCTTGAATTCCTGCAAAGCATCAATCGACGGAAGGAAGAGGTAGGTATTGAAGTTGGGGTCGGTATTCTCCATACCGTCCAGGGCGTAGTGATTGAAGTGAACACGCTGGCCGGCGACGTTCAGCGCAAAGCTATTGCGCGCACCACCCATGCGCTGTTGGCCTTGCGAAGACGCCGGGCCATTGGTTGTTGCTCCAGGAATGAGCGATGCAAGCTGAAGATAATTGCGGCCATTCAAAGGCAGTTCAACAATGCGCTTGTTCTCGATCACAGTACCTACCGATGTCGATTCGGTTTCAAGCACCGGGGCACCGCCCGTTACCTCGATCACTTCGGCCACGTTACCAACACTCAACACCACATTGATGGAAGGCGCTTGACCTACCTGCAACTCCACACCCGTTCTCGACTGCGATTGAAAGCCCTGCATCTCAACCTTGATTGTGTAAGAGCCGGGGTTCAGCGCAGGAGCTGAATAGACCCCGCCATCGCTTGTCTTCAATACACGAGAGAAGCCAATTGCCGGGTTAGAAATGGTTACGGTGGCGCCAGAGACGGCTGCCCCCGTGGAATCGGTCACAGTGCCGTTAAGCTCGGCGGTACCGGATTGTGCGAGGCCAAGTCCTGCAGTCAACGTGAGTGCAGTAAGACAGGTAAGGATGAAGCGCATGGCCTTACGTTCTATCAACCTAGGCGATTGAAGTCAATAGCTTTGGGCTAAACTCTTGAGATGCTGAGCCGAAGAAACTTTTCTCTCGCCATGGGTGCTACTGCAATTAGTGCAAGCGCCCAATCCTTCGATGATGTCGCGCAACTGAGTTTAAGCCAGGCCTCGGCCCGCCTCAAAAATAGGCAGACCACCTCAGTCGCCCTCACCGAAGCCTGCCTCTCACGCATCGAAGTCTACCAGCCCAAGCTGAATGCCTTCATCACCGTTGTGAAGGAATCCGCTCTCAAGCAGGCTCGAGAGGCAGACGCAGAGCTTCGTGCGGGCAAGTCCCGCGGCCCACTCCACGGCATTCCGATTGCTCTCAAAGACAACATCGACACCGCAGGCATCCGCACCACCGCGGCCAGCGCCGTCTTCGACAATCGCATCCCCACCGAAGACGCCGAAGTCACCCGCCGCCTCAAAGCCGCCGGTGCAATCCTGATCGGCAAGCTCAATCTCCACGAATTCGCCAACGGCGGCACCTCCGTCACCAGCTACTTCGGCCCCGTGCGCAATCCCTGGGCACTATCGCGTCACCCCGGCGGATCCTCCGGCGGCAGCGCCGCAGCCGTCTCCGCAGACCTCTGTTTTGGCGCCCTCGGCACCGACACCGGCGGCAGCATTCGCACGCCCTCGAGCTACTGTTCAATCGTTGGATTCAAACCCACCTACGGCCTCGTCTCTATTCGTGGCATCGTCCCCCTGGCCCTCTCCCGAGATCACTGCGGCCCCATGACCAAGACCGTCGAAGACGCAGCCATCATGCTTAACTACCTCGCTGGCTACGACCACCTCGACATCGCCAGCGTCGAACATCCCAAAGAAGACTATCTCGCCCTGATGAAGCAACCCGTCAAGCCGCTCCGCATTGGCATCCCACGCGTCCCCTACTTCGACCACCTCGACGCGGATGTAGCCAAATCCATTGAGGCAGCCATCGCCAAGGTCGCCTCGCTCACCAGCAGCATCAAAGACGTCACCCTCCCCTCAACACGCGGCACCAGTGGCGGCGGCGAGATGTACGCCTACCACCAGGAGTTTTTCGAGCAAAGTAAAGGCCTCTATCAAATCCCCGTCCGACGCAATCTCGATAACGGCAAGGAAGCCCGCGCTTACCAATACATCCAGGCATCCTGGAAACTTCAACTCCTCCGCCGCACCATCGACGCCGCCTTCACCTCCCAAAACGTCGACCTCATGATCCTTCCCACTCGTCGCCGCACACCGCGTACCGTCGTCGAATCCATCAAGCGTGAACTCAGCGACAAGCCCCGCAACCCGGAACTCGAGAACCCCGCAGACTTCAACACCTTCGGCATCCCGGCCCTCACCCTGCCCTGCGGCTTCGGCGACAACAACATGCCCATCGGCCTCATGATCGTCGGACCGCGCTTTTCTGAAGGCAAGGTGCTTGCACTCGCTCATGCCTTCGAGCAATCCACCGAGTGGCACAAGCGCAAGCCTCCCATCCGGCCTGACACCGCAGTTCCTGCTCTTGCAAATACGGACGAGGCCTAACCCTGATGATCGGCTGCGCTCTAAGTATCGTTGCCCTCGCATTAGGTTGCTGGGTGGGTTTTTACGCAATCGCCAACACAGAGTTGAAAGATCAATATTGGCTTCCCTTCGTCTACGGTGGTCTGTGTTCGCTCGCCTATCTCAATCTTTGGGGCATCCTTCTTGCCTGGCAGCAGAGGCGCGCTTTCGCTCAACCCCGCGCCTCATGGAAAGATGGCGGCATGATCGGAGTTACTGGCATCATTCGCGGCAAAAGCGCACCCATGTTTGCTCCTTTTTCGAAGCAGCAGGCGGTTATGGTTGAGTATTCCGTCAAGTTCGACAATGGAATCGACAACCCGAGTGACCCGCGCATTTGTTTTGGCATTATGAGAACACCTTGCTCAATCGAATTCGAAGGGCAATCCTATCGGATTCAAGGATCACCGCTTATGGCCGAATTGGCACCCACCGTGCTTTTCCCCCACCAGGCTTTCCCGGCAGCTATGGATTTCCTGAGCACCAACAAGTTTGAGAAGATCCTGGACGACCCGATCAAAATGGGCCGCGAAGTTTTCGCTGCCTACAGCGACGCCGACGGAGAGGTACAGACGCATTATGCAATGCCCGATTACAAAGCCCTGTTTGTAGAAAAGCTGGAATCGCAGGCCGGAGATAATCTCAAGGGTTTGAATCCCTACCGCGGCTTCCTTCTGGAAGAAAGGTGCATCCCTGACAATTCAGCAGTCAGCATCAACGGAACTTTCATGGCTAGTGAGAACGCCATCGACATTGGCGGCGGACTTACCAAAACAGCACACTCAATCAAGATTGGCCATGCAGTAAGCAAGTCCAATGGGCCGATCATCAAAGCGCTGATTTTTGCAGCCGTTTTCACCACAATACTGGCAGTGGCAACTTACTTCCTGCTCAGCATCCCTAAAATCTAGTGGACAGTGTAGGGAGCCTTCAGGGCAAAGGGTGCAATCTCAATATCGAATTCTGAACCACCCACGCCCAACATGCGATAGGTTCCGTGCATTCGTCCCGTTGGAGTTTCCAGCTTGCACCAGGATGAGTATTGGAATGACGAGCCAGGCTCAAGCGCCGGTTGCTTGCCCACAACGCCGGGCCCCTTTACTTCTTTCACCGCGTCGACAGCATCGGTGATCACCCAGTGACGGCTCAGCAGTTGCACCGATTGCTCACTATGGTTTGTAATTCGAATCGTGTATTCAAAGACCCACAGGCCCTGCTGTGGACGCGAATTGTCCGGAGAATACCGGGAGAGAACTTCGACGCGAATATCTTTGGTACGGGCGTCGGATAAGGGTCCAAGATCGGCAGAATAACTTGTCATACGGCGAACCCACAGAATACCAACTTTGGCTGTTCTTCAACGCCGTGGCGCTGCAATCGCATCATTCAGCAAAATCTGCGAGCGGCAATCGCCATTCTTCGCATCAGAGTACCGCGACTGCGGAAGATGATCACTGGCATTCACCCCGGATCCGGTTTTCCTCACGCAAAGTGCACCACCGACAGCCTCGATTCCCCCAAACACCCTCCTTACAGAACTGTTGCCATTGTCGATGTAGGCACGAGCAATGTCATAACGCATGATGCAGGTGTCGTCGCCAGAATGCTGCCCTTCATTGACTCCAATGTTGTAATTGGATCCACCAGCTCCCAGACTCTGCTTGTAGGTCTCCGTCACGTCATTGTTGCTCTCATCTTGAATCGTGATGGGGCTTGCAATCAGGCCGACACGTTCCTTCACAACCCCATCCTCGACAAACCATCGCACTCTTTTATCGCCGCGGCCGTGATGGTAAACGTTTACAGAGTGCATAGCCTCATGAGCAATTGTGGCCACACTGATGTTCGCAATACCGGCAGGAACCTCACGAGGCACTATCTCCTCCGCAAGCAAAACCTTCTCAACATCTTTTGGTGTTCCAGGTCCGCCCACCGCTTTGCCGATATCGTTACCTGCCCCGTTCTTGCTTAGGTCTGCATACTCGAAGTAGACTCCATGTTGATCCACCCTGTGCGGGCCCTGATCCCGATTGGCGTTAATTACGCGTGTGGAAGAAAGCTCCTCTCGCTCGAGCACTCGCACAAGTAATCCGCTGAGACCGCCAAACACCGCAAGCCCCGCCTCTCCGTCACTCTTCAGGTCGTTCACTGCGAAATATTCCTGTCGATCGGGCTTACCCGTAACATGCTCTCCAGCTTCATAGAAACCTCGATACTCCTCGTAGAGGGAAAGTCCGTCTCCTTTTCCGCTAGACCCCGCCAGTGTCTCATCGTCCGCGAGGTCATCTCCATCGGCACCACTTTCCTCACGAAAGACATCCGCAATGTAGGAGTTGCTGCGGCGTTTGGGAATCCTCAAGTCGTCTTCATTCGCTCCCTTCCAACGACCCACAATGCGTTTGTCGTCCCGAAGAACTGCCACCACCCGCAAAGTGGACCAGCCACCCCAGTCTGTCGGCAGAATGGTTGCTGTATCACTCGCGGTGTTGCGAACAGGCCGTACCATCTTCTGCAAGCTCACATCCGTTTCCACCTGTCCAGGTTCAGGCCAAAGCAACAAATCGAAATCCTTGTCTTTCGATTCTTGTGGCCAATTGATGGCAATACCTGGCTCTTGCGATGTCTTAAGAAGTTCCCACTCAAAACGGACGACATCATCGGGGGCAGGCCGTCCGTCGGAGTTTACGAGAGTCGCCGTAATCTTCAGCTCTTTCCCCTCTCTCCTCCCCTTTGCATTGGCACTTGGACGCCATTTGGCATAATCCTCAGAACTCAGTTCCAATCGGTATTCCCCTCCCTCGGGCCGAATACTGAGGGTATAGTCCCAGGTCACTTCGTCAATCTTGACGTAGCCAAAGTGACCTTGATCGGAGACCTTGCCAGAGCTAGCCAGCGTTAAACCGGAAGTGGGAAAACTCATCGTTTGTGGCAGAGTAGGCACGCTCAGTTGTTGCGTAATGTTAAACGGGACACCGGGGCCGTTCGGACAGACAGGACGCATGATCGCTGCAGCTCTCGGCCCGAAGGACTTCAGGAGATTGAAATTCCAGTAGTTTGTACTCAAACTCAAATCAGCGTCCCAAGAGCTGGGCGAACCAGAAAAGCGAAGCGGCCCTTCGAGTTCGTATTCTTCTTTGAGCTCACACGCGGTGTAGTCAACTCCGCTAAATGAAATCTTGCTGGACGATGAGGTAAGCAAACCTCGCCATGTTGGAGTGATGCGACTTACTCGTTCCAGAAGAAACGTGGCCCGGGCAGAAGCGACAACACTGTATCTCCCCCCTGAAGGCAACTTCCCGCTCTGGTTCAGAGTATAGGTCACTACGCCTTCAAATCTGGGTACGGCCAGAAAGGGAGCGCGGCCCTGAGCAATCAGGTATCCCGGAATTAGTAACAAGAATGCAAATCGCTTCATGGCTTTACCTTTTCAATGAGGCCCCAGTCGATGCTGTCGCGCAGGCGAAGGTATTCCACAGGTGCATGTTCGGCCTCAGGAAATCGTTCTTCAAACAGGGCAATCGCCTTGCGAACAGCAGATTGGGCTTCGCTTACCGCTCCTGCAGCAATGTGAGCCAATGCAAGTTCGTAGTGGAGAGGGATGTGGTCCGGGTAACGAACAACACCCTCAAGCAGTGTGGCTAGCGAGGCACCAGCATCGCCCGACAAAGCCTGGAAACTCGCAACCAGCCTCAATCGTTTCGCCGCCTCATTCGTTGTCTCTTCTGTTGGAATTTCACTCACCGTCAAGCGAAGCTTTCGGGATGTCACCGCCCCAACCTTTGCCTCTATCTCGTAGCGGCCTTTTTCAATCGCTGCGCTTTGCTCCTCTGAAAGCAACCAATACTCTGTGGCAAGGCTTAATGGTTT